>DAOPZG010000042.1:0-18462 GCA_035353235.1 Candidatus Limiplasma sp. | reverse complement strand
GCCGCGTACAGCTACATGGCGCTGGTGCCCGTAATTCAGCCGCCGATTATGCGTGCGCTGACCACCAAGAAGGAACGTATGATCGTGATGGATCAGCTTCGCCCCGTCAGCAAGCGTGAGAAGATCATCTTCCCGATTGCGGTAACGGTTATCGTTTCTCTGATGCTTCCGGCAGCCGCCCCCCTGATCGGCATGCTGATGCTGGGTAACCTCTTCCGCGAAAGCGGCGTTGTGGAGCGCCTTTCCAAGACCTCTGAGAATGACCTGAACAACATCGTCGTCATTTTCCTGGGGGTCACGGTTGGCGCAACAGCGAACGCAGAAACATTCCTGAGCGTGAAAACGCTGGAAATTATCGCGTTGGGCATGTTTGCTTTTGCAGCTGGTACCGCAGGCGGCGTACTGCTGGGCAAGCTGATGAACAAGATTTCCGGCGGCAAGATCAACCCGCTGATCGGCTCCGCAGGCGTATCCGCCGTACCGATGGCGGCACGCGTTAGCCAGGTGGAAGGTCAGAAGGCCAACCCGGGCAACTTCCTGCTGATGCACGCGATGGGCCCCAACGTGGCGGGTGTAATTGGCACCGCGATTGCGGCAGGTGTTCTGCTGAGTATTTTCGGTGCGTAAGCCGCACGTTTGAAAGGAGAGTTTATCATGGCCAAGGTCGGAATTACCGATACGATTCTGCGCGACGCGCACCAGAGCCAGGCCGCGACGCGTATGCGGATCTCCCAGATGGAGCCCGCGTTTGAAAAACTGGACAAGGTTGGCTACTATTCGCTGGAGTGCTGGGGGGGCGCGACGTTTGACAGCTGCCTCCGCTTCCTGAACGAAGACCCGTGGGAGCGCCTGCGCACCCTGCGCAAGGGACTGCCCAACACCAAACTGCAGATGCTGCTGCGCGGCCAGAACATTCTGGGCTACAAGCATTACGCCGACGACGTGGTGGACTTCTTTGTGAAGAAAACCGTGGAAAACGGCTGCGATATCATCCGCTGCTTCGACGCGCTGAACGATCTGCGCAACATGGAAACCGCCGTGAAAGCCACCAAGAAATACAAGGGCATCGCGGAAGTCGCCATGAGCTACACCATCAGCCCCGTGCATACGGAGGATTACTTCGTTAAGCTCGCGGCGGACATCGCCAAAATGGGTGCGGACATCATCTGCATCAAGGATATGGCGAACCTGCTGCTGCCGTATTCCGCGTACAGCCTGGTGAAGCGCCTGAAGGCCGAAACCGGACTGCCCATCATCCTGCACACGCATGATACCACCGGCACCGGCGCCATGACGCTGCTCAAGGCCGTGGAAGCGGGCGTGGACGTGATTGATACCGCGCTGTCCCCGTTGGGCGGCGGTACCTCTCAGCCGTCTACCGAAGCGATGGTCGCCACCCTGCAGGGCACCGAGTATGATACCGGGCTGGACCTGAAACTGCTGGTCGATTTGGCCGGCTACTTCCGCGGCGTAGCGGAGGAACTGACCAAGGAAGGCTGGCGCGACCCGGCCCGCGTACTGGCAACCGACGCCAACACCCTGATCTATCAGGTACCCGGCGGAATGCTGAGCAACCTGATCGGCCAGTTGAAGCAGGCCAACGCGATGGACAAGTACTACGACGTGCTGGCGGAAGTGCCGCGCGTACGCAAGGACTTCGGTTATCCGCCGCTGGTCACCCCCACCAGCCAGATTGTGGGCACGCAGGCCGTGATGAACATCCTGGGCGGCGAGCGCTACAAGATGGTTACCAAGGAATCCAAAGCCCTGCTGCGCGGCGAATATGGCCGTCTGCCCGCTCCTGTGAACGAAGAAGTGCGTAAAAAGGTTATCGGCGACGACAAAGTGATCACGCATCGTCCCGCCGACGATATCCCGCCGGAACTGGACAAGTACCGCGAAGAAATCCGCGATTACTACCAACAGGAAGAAGACGTGCTGAGCTACGCGCTCTTCCCGCAGGTGGCTGTGAAGTACTTCCAGTACCGTCAGGCCAAACAGTTGGGCGTGGACAGCACAATGCTGGACAAAGAACAGAAAACCATGCCTGTCTGATCCCGGATCATCCCGCGCCCAAACGGTATTGCCGTTTGGGCGCTTTTCGTTGCGGCGAGGGGAGCCATCTGCAAACCGTTGCCACGGAAACGGATAGCGTTTGGAACTTGTACGGGTACGCGAGTGTCTTTCGCTCTTTACGGAGAGGAGTGCAGCATTGTATAATGACACCCGGAGAAACCGAAAGGGGAACTGAAAGTGATTGATTTTGTTTTTCAAAATCCCGCGAAAATCATCTTTGGCCGGACAGCGCTTTCCCATCTGGGAGAAGAGGCGCTGAAATACGGCAATAAGGCGTTGCTGGTATATGGCGGCGGCAGCGTGAAACGAATCGGCCTGTACGATCAGGTGAAGAACATTCTGGCGGAAAACCAGATTGCCATATGGGAACTTGGCGGGATTGTGCCCAACCCACACCTTTCGCGTGTGCGGGAGGGAATCGAAATCTGCCGCCGGGAAGGCATCGGGCTGGTGCTGGCGCTGGGAGGCGGCAGCGTGATCGATACCGGCAAGGGCATCGTAAACGGCGTGCCGGATAACGGCGATGTGTGGGATTTTTACATCAGCAAACGTACCCCGAAAACGTCGCTCCCGCTGGGTACGATCCTGACCCTGCCCGCGGCGGGAAGCGAAATGAGCTATTCTTCCGTAATCACCAATGAGGATGGGATGCTGAAGCGCGGGTACAATTCGCTGACCAACGTGCCGACCTTCTCCATCCTCAATCCGGAATGGTCGTTTACCCTGCCGCCGTATCAGACGGCCTGCGGCTGTGTGGATATTATCGCGCATATGATGGAGCGCTATTTTACGCTGGTGGAGCACGTGGAGCTGACCGACCGGCTGATCACCGCAGGGATTCAAACCGTGCTGCACAACGCGCCGATTGTGATGGCCGAGCCTGAGAATTACGACGCGCGCGCCGAAGTGATGTGGACGGGTACGCTGGCGCACAACACGTTTCTGAACACCGGCCGCGTGGGGGATTGGGGCAGCCACAAAATTGAGCATGAGCTGAGCGCGGAGTACGACATTGCGCATGGGGCCGGTCTGGCGATCGTGTTCCCAGCCTGGATGAAGTACGCGATTCGCCAGCACCCCGGGAAAATTGCGCAGTTCGCTATGGAAATTTTTAACGTTCCCACAAATTTCGGTTCCGAAACCGAGATTGCGCTGGAGGGGGTGCGCCGGCTGGAGGTGTTCTATCAGTCGCTGGGGATGCCGATTCGCCTCCGCGACGCGGGAATTACCAACCTGAACCGGGAAAAGCTGGCGGCCCGTGCCCTGCCGACAGAGAACGCTGCGGTGGGCGAGTATATTAAGCTGCACCGCGCGGACATTGAGGAGATTTACAAACTGGCGGAGTAACCGCGCGGGGGATATAACCCGCAGCGTACGCCCGGCAATGATCGCGACAGAAACGGAGCGGCAGTTGCTCCGGGATAATATTAAGAACCCGCATCCCAACAGGAAGCGGGCTTTTAGTACTCGCGTGGTTCCTCTGCGCTTACGTTTTCAGGCCCGATGAGGCTGTTATGTCGCAGACGGTAATGCCGTAGCTGTGGGGGCGTCCTTTGCGGCGTCTGATGTGGCGGATACAAGGTGATCATCCTGTATCACCTGAACGGTGCAGGTCACGCCATCCTTGCTTGCGGAGGCAACGTTACGGAATAATCCCTGGATGTTATCGACCGTCGCGTTCCAGGCAGCCGCCAGATATTCCGGTTTCGTCGCGCACTCTGCGTAGAGCTTTTTCTCTATGGTATCGACGATTTCAGCATACCGCTCCGGAGTAAGCGGAAAAAGCCAATCGTTCTTCTGAACATGATCCTGATCGACTGTCAGAGACGGATAAGCCGCAACGGGAGATGGCAGGCGAACCTGAATCGTGTCCGCTGCGGTATCCACCGAAACGGAAGCGGCTTCCATATCCACAGCGAAGCTGAGCTCATAGGTATAAGGCAGGGTGACGGACTGCACCGTACCCAGCAGCCACGCGCTTTGCGTTACGGTTTCCTGCCCTGTCAGGGTGGCTTTATAAACGACGAAACGGTTTTGCCGGGTTACTTCCTCACTGAAACGCTGGCTGATCCATGTTGTGTTGCCGTCTCCAAAAAAGCGGCGGTACAGGTTGGGGCCGAAACGCACCAGAGCAAAGGTCAGCACAATCAACAGAAGGAATACGAGCAGTTTTCTGAAAAAATGTCTGCGCCGCCGGGGACGCTGCGAACGAGCGGGATCGGTTACAGCTTGTCGGTTCAAATTATCGCATCCTTTCATACGATGGATCGGGCTGCAAAGCGGATGGAAAGTTACATCCACTTTCCGATTTCTACAAAAAGAAGCACCAGCAGCCGGAACAGGACATAAAGCGTGGCGAGGGCGCCGGCAAACATCAGGTATCGCTGAAAAAAACGAGCGGCTCTCCCATGGCGCTTTGTGGGGCATTTCTGCGGTTCCAACGGAGCATCCCTCCCTTTGCCCGTACAGTATACCCTAACACAGCGGAAAATGCCAGTTTGGGGAGCCGACCCAGATGGGTCGGCAGAATAACCCAGAACATACAACATATTACATTGGTATTGAACTTTTTCTCCGGAATTGTTATACTTACTCCATCATTATCAGCGTCTGCCGCACGTGCGGCTGCCGGCAAGGAGAAAGATATGTCCGATCAGATACGAATTCGTATGTTCGGCGGGTTTAGCCTGTTTGTGAACAACGAATGCTGTGACCAGGTGATTGCCAAATCGAAGAAGGGGATGGCGCTGCTTCAGTACCTGATCCTCAAGCAGAATGCCGTGGTCCTCAATTTCAAACTGATCGAAGTGCTTTGGCCCAATGAGGAAAGCACGAACCCCGAGAATGCGCTGAAAACGCTGATCAGCCGTTTCCGTGCGATTTTAAGCGCCTGCAGCCCGGGCCTTGGCAACTGTATCGCGGCCAGCCGTGGCGGATACCACTTCCAGCTTTTACCGGGAATGACGGTGGACCTGTTTGAGTTTGAGGACCTGGTGAAGAAGCTGGAAACACAGCCGGAACTGAACGAGGGCACAAACGAACTGTATCAGGAAGTGCTGACGCTGTACACCGGTGACCTTCTGGCCGGGAACGAACAGGATGACTGGGTGATCAGCCGCAGTGTGATGCTGCACAGCCAGTATATTAAAATCGTTTATGCCTATATTGCGTTACTGAAAAAGGCGGAGCGTTACGAGGACATTATCCAGAATTGCCGATTTGCGCTGGAAACCGATCCGTTTGACGAGCGACTGCATCTGGAGCTGATGCAGGCATTGGTGAAAACCAACCGGAATAACGAAGCTCTGATGCAGTATAAGCATGTGACCAACATGCACTTCCGTTATCTTGGCGTGAAGCCGCCGGAGGGCATTCAGGAGTTCTACAAACAGATTATCCAGGCGGGTAACACGCTGGATATGAACATCGACACCATCCGCGAGGAACTGCGTGAATACGGGGATGTACACGGCGCGTTTGAGTGCGAATACGCGGTTTTCCGTGAAATTTACAACATGCAGATGCGTAACCTGGAACGCCTCGGCTCCAGCATGTATATTGCCATGATTATGATTACCAGCATCGACGGTGAGGCACTGACCCCGCTGAAGCTGGACGAGATCATGAAAGGGCTCAGCGATGTGCTGAAAGCCCACCTGCGCAAAGGCGACACCATTACGCACTTCAGCCCCTCGCAATATGCGCTGCTGCTGCCCACCGTCAATATGGACAGCGGTCACATGGTGATGGAGAGGATCAAGCGTTTCTTCTATCAGAAATATCCCAATTCCAACGTGATGTTCAGCTATCGGATCGGACCGTTAAGCTCCAGCATGACAAGCATGAAACGACAGATGGAGAACGAACAGGCGAAGAGTGTGGCTCGTCTGGAGGCAATGGAGAAAAAGGTGAACCGTGTTGCGGACGAGGATCAATAATTTTTTTCACGCGGTTGTTTCACTCCCGTAAAAATTAGGGTAAACCCAAAATGGTACCAATGAAGGGAGGAAACAATATGGCGGTTATTAAACTGACGAAAGCAAATTTTGAAACGGAAGCGCTGAAGAGCACGAAACCGGTGCTTGTGGATTTTTATGCGGACTGGTGCGGCCCCTGCAAGATGGTGAGCCCGCTGGTGGACGAACTGTCCGAGGAGAGCGACGCCTACAAGGTCGGCAAGGTGAACGTGGACGAGTCGCCTGAGCTGGCTGCGAAGTACGGTGTCATGAGCATCCCCACCCTGATCGTTCTGAAAGACGGCAAGGTGGCGCAGCAAGCGATTGGCGCCCGCGGTAAAGACGCGATCCGCAAGATGTTGGCGTAACACCCAAAAGGTGATCATCAAACCCGGCCGTAAGCTGACGGCCGGGTTTGATTGTTTTTCCGCTGATATTGGTTGGTTTTCCGGCCGTTGTCTGCTATAATCAGAGCAGACGAGGGAACGGAGGAAAACGAAGTGGAATCCATACTGGCGAATGCGGCGCTGGCGCCGCTTGGGGAGCAGAAGATCGAGTGGGTGCGCGGGCATATGCCGGTTCTGTCCGGGATAGCGGATACCTTTGAGAAGGATCAGCCTTTCAAGGGATTAAAAGCGGTCATCTGCATCCATCTGGAGGCCAAAACTGCCTATCTGGCGCAGGTGCTTCGCCGGGGAGGCGCGGAAGTATACGCTACGGGCAGTAATCCGTTAAGCACGCAGGACGACGTATGCGCGGCGCTTGCGGCAAGCGGGGTTACGGTGCTGGCGACACACGGGTGTGACGCGGAAGCTTTTCACCGTTACGAGTGTATGGCGCTGTCAGTTTGCCCGGATCTCATCATTGACGACGGCGGCGATCTGGTACAGATTCTGCACGAGGAACACCCGGAATGGGGCGTCCGCCTGCGCGGCGGCTGCGAGGAAACCACCACGGGCATCCTGCGCTTGCGGGCCCGCGAAAAGGCGGGTCAACTGAACTTTCCGATGTTCAACATCAACGATGCGGATTGCAAGCACCTGTTTGACAACCGATACGGTACCGGCCAGAGCGTATGGGATGGGATCATGCGTACGACCAACCTGACGGTGGCGGGCAGTACTGTGGTTGTGGGCGGTTACGGCTGGTGCGGCAAGGGCGTGGCGATGCGCGCCAAGGGGCTGGGCGCGAAGGTGATCGTCACCGAAGTGGAGCCGGTGAAGGCGATTGAGGCCGTGATGGACGGCTTCCGTGTGATGCCGATGGCACAGGCGGCGACGCTGGGAGATTTCTTCGTGACCGTAACGGGCTGCAAGGGAGTCATCACGCCGGAACATATGTTGTTGATGAAGGAAGGAGCGATCCTCTGCAACGCCGGGCATTTCGACGTGGAGGTGGACGCGGCGGGCCTGCGGAAACTGGCCGTATCGCATTGCGAGGCGCGTAAAAACATCGAAGCCTATACCCTGCCCAACGGCAGAACCGTATACCTGCTGGCGGAAGGCCGTCTGGTGAATCTGGCGGCGGGAGACGGACACCCGGCGGAAATTATGGACATGAGCTTTGCTCTGCAGGCGCTGTGTGCGCGCAGGATTGCGGAACAGGGAACGACGATGCGCAGAGCGCTTTATTCCGTACCTGTGGAGATTGACCGCGAGGTGGCCCACCGCAAGCTGGCCGCGCTGGAGGTATCCATCGACACGCTCACGCCGGAACAGGACCGGTATCTGCACGGCTGAGCCGATGAATTTTTACGCGGGAAACCTGCAATTTAAGGTTGACAAGTCCTGCGCAGCATGGTATCCTTTTAACCAACATCAAGGCGGTAACGCCAAGCGGGGAGGAGTCCACGTGACGAACCTATGTGCCATGTCGGTGTGCATGATGTGCGCGTGCGATTTTTGCCCGCGTTATTTGTGTCGCGTCGCTTGATGGTGGATTGAAAACCGCTGAAGCCCGCTTCGCAATACGCGAGGCGGGCTTTTTCCGTAAAAACGCAAAACCGCGAGAATGGAAAGGGGGCGATCGTATGGAGCTGATGGAAGCACCGGGGATGGGGCAGGGAACCGCTGAACCGCGCGCGCAGGCCCCGCAGATCGAGATCCGCAATCTTCGCAAGGTATACCCGGCGGCCATGGGCGAGGTGGTCGCGCTGGACGACCTGAGCCTGACGATCGAAAAAGGCGACATCTACGGCATTATCGGGATGAGCGGCGCCGGAAAAAGCACGCTGATCCGTTGCCTGAACCGACTGGATACGCCGTCCGACGGACAGGTGTTCATCGACGGGCGCAACATTCTGGCGATGAACCATGACGAACTGCGCCAGACCCGCCGCCGCATGGCCATGATCTTTCAGCAGTTTAACCTGCTGATGCAAAAGACCGTGGCGCGAAACGTGCGTTACCCCATGGAGATTGCCGGAATCCCCAAGAAAAAGGCCAACGAACGCGTAACGGAGCTACTTCGGCTGGTCGGGCTGGAGGAAAAGGCTAACGCCTATCCCAGCCAGCTTTCCGGCGGACAGCGGCAGAGGGTGGCAATCGCCCGCGCGCTGGCCAGCGACCCGGAAATGCTGCTCTGCGACGAGGCAACCAGCGCGTTGGACCCCATGACGACGCAGTCCATACTGGAACTGCTTCTGAACATCAACCATACGCTGGGCATCACCGTAGTGCTGATCACTCATGAGATGGCCGTGATCCGCCAGATCTGCAACAAGGTGGCGATTCTGGACGGTGGAAAACTGGCTGAAAAAGGCACGGTGGACGAAGTGTTCCGCCATACCAAATCCGCGGCGGGCAAGCGCCTGTTTGGCATTCTGCCGGATCAGGAGGACGCCAGACCCACGGAACCGGCGCTGCGCATCGTGTTTGACGGCGCGTCGGTAGAACGGCCCATCATCAGCCGTATGGTGAAGGAGTGCGGGGTAGAGGTCAACATCCTGTCGGCGGATATGCGGCAGTTAAACCATAAGGCATACGGCCAGATGTTGCTTGCGTTGCCCGAAGACGACGAGGACCGCAAACGCATGACCGATTATCTCAAGGCGCTCAACCTGACCGTGGAGGAGGTGTACCCCGAATGACATGGAGCCAACTGGGGCCCTTGCTTTGGCAGGGCACGGTGGAAACCGTGTACATGACCCTGTGGGCCAGCGTGGTATCCTACCTGCTCGGGCTGCCGCTGGGGGTGCTACTGGTGATCACTCGCAAAAATCATATCATGCCGCATCCAACCTTCAACGCGGTTTTAGGCGTGGCGGTCAACTTTCTGCGCTCCATCCCCTTCATCATCATGCTGGCGATCCTGTTTCCCGTAACCCGGGCGGTCATGGGCACGGCGATTGGCACCACATCGGTGATCTTTCCGCTGGTCATCAGCGCGTTCCCCTATATCGCACGGATGGTGGAAAGCTCGCTGGAGGACGTGGACCACGGTGTGATCGAAGCTGCCGTATCCATGGGCTCCACCAATGCGCAGATTGTGTTTAAGGTGCTTCTGCCGGAGGCGGTCCCCTCGCTGCTGAACGGCGCGGCCATCAGTATAACGACCATTCTGTCGTATACGGCGCTGGCCAGCGCGGCGGGCGGCGGCGGGCTGGGGGCGCTGGCCATTGTGAAGGGCCTGAACATCCGCAACTTTGAAGTGATGTACACCGCAAGCCTGCTGCTGGTGGCACTGGTGCAGATCATCACCGTATCCGGCACGCGCATGATGCGCGGCCTGGATCATAAACGACGTTAACCCATATTATCTGGTATATTGAAAGGAGCAACCCCTATGAAAAAGCTGATTGCGACCCTGATTACCCTGGCCCTGACCCTTTCCCTTGCCGTTGCCCCGGCGCTTGCGAACGAGAAAATCAGCATCATCGCCACTGAAAACCCCCATGCGCAGATTCTGGAACTGGTGAAGGACGACCTCGCCGCGCTGGGCTACGATCTGGACATTACCGTTGTGACCGACTACGTGGTGGAAAACCCCGCCACCTCCGACGGTTCCGTGATGGCGAACTTCTTCCAGCACATTCCGTACCTCAACAGCTATAACGACAGTGTAAGCGATGACCAGAAACTGGTGGGCGTTGTGTTTACCCACTTTGAGCCCATGGCAATCTATGCGGGCACCAAGACCGACCTGACCGCGATCGCGGACGGGGACCATATCGCCGTGCCGAACGACCCCACCAACGAGAACCGCGCGCTGCTGCTGCTGCAGGATGCCGGACTGATCACTCTGCCCGAGGGCACAACGCTTGAAAGCACCTGCACGCCGCTGGACATCGTGGAAAACCCGCACAACATCAAGATTGACGAAGTGAACGCCGAACTGATCCCCGGCCTGCGCAGCGACGTGGCGTACGCTGTGCTGAACGGCAACAACGCGGTTCTGGCCAGCCTGGTACCCTACAAAGACGGTCTGTATGCCGAAGGCCCGGACAGCCTGGCGGCAAAGAGCTATGTGAACCTGATCGCCGTGAAACCGGAAAATGCCGACGCGGATTGGGTGAAAGCACTGCAAAAGGTGATCTATTCCCAGAAGGTGTACGACCTGATCGTGTCTTCCGGTTTCGCCCCCACCTTCACGCCGGGCACGATTCCCGCCGATCCCACCGCCGCCGCGAAATAATCATGCGGCCGAATGCCGGAAGGCAGACGGATTAAGAATCTTCTGACGAAATTCCATGAAAAGGCGAAAACGCGCTGGATTGCGCGCTTTCGCCTTTTCCGTTCTCCCGGCGAACCGGGGCATACAGGATTTCGGGATAGTAAAACGAAACCCGGAGCAGCTCATCAGACCGCCCCGGGTAAGCATCCATATGCGCAGCCCGTCCGGCGCTGCGGTAGAAGCCTGAATAAAGCGCGTTACTTATCCGTGAAAGATGAACCGGGCACGAACGCCCGACAGATTTTACCTTTGAAGGTGGTTTCAATGTAGGCCCAGTCTTTGCCGATGAAAGCCAGCAGCTTTACATCCGTCCCCTTGGGAAGCTTGAACAGTTCCGCCTTACCGCGCAAAGGATCATCCGTAGCGGAGGTGTCTCTGGCAAGAGTAAGGGGGATGTCGGCAAAATTGAGCTTCGCCACGTTTGCCGGGTCTGCCAGCGTGCTGGTATCCACATAACCGACGCGCCCTTTGGAACCGTTGCCGATCGCATAACTGACCAGCACCCAGTCGCCCGTAACGCCATAAATCGCTACAGTATCATCGGTGGTCACCTGCGCCTGTTTATCGCGGAAGCTGTTCTCATCCGGCGCGCTGTACACCATCAGGGTCTGGCGGCGCGCGAAAGCAGCATCGGTCAGCGCCGTGAGGGTGGGAGCGGTTTGCTGCGCGGCCTCGAAGGGAGAAAGCGTAGGCGTGGGGGAAGGGGAGGGTGTCGGTGTGGGTGTAGGCACTGGAGATGCCGTAGGCGTGGGCGTGGGTACGGGTGTGGGAGTCGCCGTGGGCACAGGCGTGGGGGTTGGGGTCGGCGACGGGGTGGGCGAAGGCGAAGGCGTAACCAGTTCCTGCGGAGCGACAGATACGGCGGCTCGGTTGAGCACATATCCGGTCTGGGTTCCGTCGCTGCCGGTCACGGTGAATGCGGTGGACCCGCCCAGCGACACGCTACCGTTGATCGCTCCGCTGGCAAGGACGCCGCCTGATACCGTGTAGGGCGACACCTGCACGGTCAGCATTTGCCCATCCGCGGTAAACAGGTAATAGGTGCTTCCGTCGCTGCCGAGCGGCTTCCACAGGCCTTTGGTCAGAAAGGATACAATCTCCGCGTCGTCACCGGCAACGGGCATCGGCGTGGGCGTTACGATACTGGAAAGCGGGGGCAAAGTCGGCTCCGCGGTCGCCTGCGACAGCGTACCGGCGGGGACCGACGCAAGGGTGAGCGTGGTGTAATCACTGATTTCCGGCTCAAATGTGAGGAACAGATTACCGTCCGCCTGTTGGACAAATGCTTTCTGGCCGGGGCGCTGAACAGAATCGAGAGCAAGCTCGCCGTTCTGCACCGTGTAGCGGATAAACAGCGGATCGCCGCCCGTGGGGTCCGTAATGTTGCCGTCCGGGTTAAAATGCAGATACCCGCCGTTTACGGACCAGTCACTGGCAGTGATCGCCTGTGCGATCGCCGCGTCGTCAAGGTTGGTTGCGACGGGGGCTTCGCCCGAAGGGGTGTTGTCTGCGGGATCATCCGTCGAAGGAGCATCGCTCGCGGGATCATCGCCAGAAGAGACGGCGGAAGCCTCCTCCTCCGCAGTTTCCGTAGCGGAAGGATCTGGCGATACAGTCTGCGCGCCGGTCGGGGAAACGGCATTGTGCAGCAGCCGGTCGGATTGGGTCAGCCCAAGCTGTGCCCAGGGAATATCTACGGACATGGGATCGGTTGCCAGCGTGCCCGGAGCGTACAGGCAACGGAAAACAGCCTGATACAGGCAGATGGAATCCGGCGCGGGCACCTGTGAAGCATCCGCAGCCAGAAGCGTTCCCTGCTGGGAAGCCTGAGTGTAAACGGCGCTGCGCAGCGCGCTGTCCACCGTATCCGGCGAATCGGTAAATAGATCGTACAGGGTGAGTAACTGCCGGTTGTAGAGATCCACGATCCGGTAGAAAAACTGTTTCCGGTTAACCTTATCGTCTGCTGAACGATTCTCCACCAGCGCCTCCAGCGAAAGGATGCCGTCGAAATCCAGACTGGCGCTGAAGGTTGCGATCAAACTATCCTTTTTTCCGCCGTCGTAGGCCGTCGTATCGGCGGATAACGGCTGCATGTCGCACAGCGCCGCCAGTGGTTCCGTTATGTTCTGGGTCAGATAATCCGCAAGGGCAGCGTCGTCGCACTCAAACGCGAGAGAATCCACACGATAAGTCAGCGTGTCGTTCTCCCCGACGCTGGCGGCGCGATAAAGCGTCAACCCGTTTTTTTGCAGCAGAACCGTACGGGAACCGTCCGTCTGCTCGGCGAAGGCAGCAGGTGAGGCAAGCAGGCAGAAAGCCAGCAGCCAGGATAAAGCGCGTTTCATCGGCGCAACCTCCTATGGTTGAAGGGGCATAAGCAGCGGATAGACGGAGGCTGTGGAAAGCGCCACCATCTCTTCGCTGTCGCCCTTCGTTAACACAAAATAGTGCGAAAGCGGCAGGGGATAGGCCATCCCTGTTACGGTATACTGCCGGTACAACCCGTTTTCCTCCATGTGCCATTGGATATCCGGGGTTTCGACAGGAGCGATGCTGTCATATACAGAATCGTAATGGCGCGCGCCGTTTACGAACAGGCCGTATTTTCCGGTCTGAGGATCCCGAACGACCATCGCGCCGCAATCCGCGTAAACGGATACATCGTCGGTCTGGGTCAGTTCCGTCTGCCGTCCGTCCAGCAGGATCAGGCGACCGTCGCTCAGGCAGGCGATGCCATTGGCGCAACCCAGAACCTCGCTCATGTCGGCGGCATGCTTCCACATTTTCATCACGCCGCTCCGAGTCATTTCATAAAGCGTGTAGCGATCCTCCGGGTCGGTCACGTTGCCGGTGTCCACATAGGCAAGCGTAGAATCGGCGGTAAAGGGGAACGCTTTGGAAAACCAGAGCGGGCTCAGTGCGTTGCCGTCGGCATTGATGTAGTTATACGTTGTGTCCGCTGCATCGCTGATCAGGGCCCAGCCGTTGATCATCGGGCCCAGCACCGGCTGGTTTCCCAAAGTCTGGCTGTAGCGGGAGGTGTCGATCAGGGCGCGGCCCTGTGCGTTGATCAGATAGGGAGATACCGCGACGTAGAAGATATTATTCGGACAAACCAGAAAACCGTTCTCCGGCAGACCCTCGTAATAGCCGAGCAGTTTGCCATCCGACGCGGCGAAAAGATAGTAGTCATACGTATCCGTTCCGTTCGCGACGCGCGCGATGATGTTTGTGTCGGTTACTGCGTATGCTTTCAGGCCCAGCTGTCCCGCGACGGCGTTAATGCCCTTTTTCGCCTTGTCCCCAACCGTCAGCGCGGGGGCCGGATCATAACCGGTCAATTGGGCGTCTTCCGTGCCGGATGTACGATCGACTGACTGCTGCACAGATTCCACGGCTTTTTCGCCGAAGATGTTCTTCAGTTGCGTAAACACCCAGTTTCGCCCCAGATAAGCTGCAATGCCCAGCACGATAACCACCGAAAGGATCACGGCGACACGGATCAGCATGCGCTTGCGCCGTCTGCGGGCCTGCAGCGCGGCAGCGTCCGGTTCCACAGAATAATTTGCGGCCTGCTGGGACTGGGTAACGGCGTCCACGTTGCGGCGAGTACGGTATACATTGGGCGCGGCAGGTGGCAGATCCGGCTCCGGCGGGGGCGCGGTGAAACTGTCAAACTTCACAGGCGGCGCGAAACGGGTGCTCCACGCGTCAGAACCGTCGGCATCCGCCGGGGGCCGGGCATAGGGGTTGGGCCGTTCGCCAGATTTTGGCGCCGAAGGCGTAGCTTCGTTTTCCCCGTTGCGGGGGGAGGTATCGGCGTCTGCGTCAAAATGCAGAGCAGACGGTTTGCCGCGCGGCATATTCACAGCGTTCTCAGGCATGACGGCTTTACCGCCGGACAGATAGCCTTCCTCATCCCAGGTGGGGCGGGTATAGCGATTTGCTGATAGGGTTGCGGAAGGAGCATCCAAAGGCTGTGCCGCTTCATGAATCAGATTCTTGGGTTCATTCGTGGGGTCGGAGGCTTGGACGGGGACAGTTATCCCGCCGTTTTCCGCTGGTGAAAGCTGCTCTTGTGTTGCCAAAACCCGCCGGGCAGACCTGCGCCTGCCGGTTTGATACAATGGCAAAACAGACCCAGGCTCCGGAGTGCCTTCGTCGTGGACAGTATCATGGCCCGGTATGTTCCGGGGATCGTTCGGTTCGTATCGGCTCATTCCAACACCTCGTCGCTCAGGAGGGTCGTTATCGGCTTTCAATGTATCACGCTTTCCCGTACGCGTCAAGCGCAGACCTGGTTTGAAGCCCTTATACGGCGCGGTTTTCCACTCCGCGATTGTAAAATGTGCGCAGCCTGCCGACACCGGATAAAAATAGGGATCAGCACCCACAACGGCAGGCTCTCGCCGGGCTGTGTAACGGCTCCTTACGTTTCAGTATAACACAGATTATGCAGAAGAGCACGACTGCGGGACAGTAGGCATCGGTGGGAAGAAAGCGTAAAATGGGCCGGATCGTACCCATTCGTACGTCCGGCCCTTATGGATTGATATGCTTTGAGCTAACGTGTGTACGCCGGGGGGAAACGATTCCAACAAGCATCGGCGGCAAACAGCACTGATTGACAGGGACCCGCTGATTACGCCGTTTCAATATTGGCCGCTGCCTGCAGCCCCAGATACTCAACGCCCATTTCCCGAAGCTTGAATTTTTGGATTTTTCCGCTGGCGGTCATGGGAAATTCCTTCAGCACCATCACATACCGGGGCGCTTTGTAACGGCTTAATCCCGCGCGGACGAAATCAACCAGCTCTTCCGTCGTGGCGCTCGCACCGTCTTTGAAAATCACGCAGGCGCAGACTTCCTCGCCGTACTTCTCATCCGGAACGCCCACTACCTGAACGTCGCTGATGCTCGGATGGGTGTACATAAATTCCTCAATCTCGCGGGGGTAGATGTTTTCTCCGCCACGGATAATCATATCCTTCAGCCGGCCGGTGATACGGAAATTGCCGTCCTCATCCATGGTGCCGATGTCGCCGGTGTGCAGCCAGCCGTTTTCGTCAACCGCCTGATGGGTGGCCTCGGGCATTTTGTAATACCCTTTCATCACGTGGTATCCGCGTGTAATGATCTCGCCCGGGGTGCCGCGCGGCACTTCCAGACCGGTTTCCGGGTTGATGATTTTACCCTCGGTATGCGGCAGCAGTTTTCCAACGGTCGATACGCGCAGCTCCAGCGGATCGTCGGTGCGGCTCATGGTCATGCCGGGGGAGCATTCCGTCTGCCCGTAGGTGATGGTCAACTCGCTCAGGTGCATCTTTTCGGTCACGTCACGCATGGTTTTGATAGGGCAGGGGCTGCCCGCCATGATGCCCGTGCGCAGGTGGGGAAAATCAAACTGAGCGAAGTCCGGGTGCTCCAGCATCCCGATAAACATGGTGGGTACGCCGTGCACGGCGGTACAGCGCTCGCTTTGCAGAATCTCCATTTCCTGCCGGGGATGGTAGCGGGTCATCAGCACGATGGTGGTGCAATGCGTAAGGCAGCTCATCACACCCAGCACGCACCCGAAACAGTGGAACAGGGGCACAACAATCAGCAGCCGATCCTCGTCGGTAAACTTCATGCAATCGCCCAGAAACTGGCCGTTGTTGGTAATGTTGTAATGCGTCAGCATTACGCCCTTGGGGAAGCCCGTGGTGCCGCTGGTGTACTGCATATTGATGACTTCGTGAGTGGTAAGGCTTGCGATGCTCTCTTCCACAAGGCTTTCGGGCACCGTTTCGGCCAGCGCGTACAGTTCCTCAAAAACGTGCATGCCGCGTGGCTTCTTTTCGCTGTCGCCGATCAGCACGACCCGTTTTAGGTACGGCAGTCTCGCGTCGCCGATGCTGTCCGGCTCCTCGGTCAGCAGACTGGGCATCAGACCGGTGATATGGTCGATGTAGTCGTTGCCTTTTACTTCCGGGATCATCACCAGCATTTTAGCGTCGCTCTGGGTCAGCAGATAGTTGAGCTCAAACTGCTTGTAATTGGTGTTCACCGTCACCAGCACGGCGCCCAGCTTGGCGGACGCAAACATGATCAGCAGCCATTCCGGTACGTTCGTCGCCCAGATGGCCACATGGTCGCCTTTGCGGATACCCATGGCGTACAGGCCGCGCGCCACAACACTGGTACGGCGGTCAAACTCCCGCCAGCTCCATCGTATGCCAAATTCCGGGGCGACGACGCAATCATTGTCCGGCAGTCGCTGCGCGTTCCTCCGCAGCAGACCGGGGATTGTGTTATCGTGCAGATCGAGTGTCGGTACAAAAGCCATATCGCGCCCTCCTTCTTTTCATTAGAAAAAGCCTCCGCCTTCGATTTGTTCGAAGACGGAGGCTGTTGCTTCCGCGGTACCACTTCGCTTGGAGCCATGCTCCCGCTTGTTATCGCTGTATCGGGCGTTCCCGTCCGCCGGTACTGCCATTCCCGTCGGCCGCTCGCGGGGGAGTAGGTTTGCGCCGCCTTCGCGTCTCGCACTGCCCGACGCTTCTCTGAAAGGCTACCGCGCTTGCCGCGCCCGTTCATCGCGTTTGAAATTGGGTAGATTATAGCGGAGCGCGTGGGTTTTGTCAATCCCCCGTACAGAAAAAGAGCGGCGGTCGGCTATTTTGCCTCCGCCTGAGGCGCGGTCAGCATAAACGAGTAATCCGTGCCGTGAAAATCGGTTCGGGCGAAAGGTACGAAACCGAATTGTCGGTAATACGCGTGATCGTTTTTAGACACGATACTTTCCACATAAAGTGGAAGCCCCGGGAAGGCCTTCATGCACTCCCTTAACAGCGCCGAACCGACACCTGGACGGACAGAAGACAGAAATTCCAGACAGGCGCAGGGGGTTTCGGGCGCGTAGCGTTCCAGCATCGCAAACAGCTCCCGCATACGCAATGTTGCCGCAGGGCTGCGCAGGGCTATGCCGGCCATCTTCCCGCCCAGCCCCAGACGAAATATGGTTTTCAGGTTGAAATCAGGCGAGGTGGGCAGGGACCACAACGCGCAGGCAATGATTCCGGCTTTTTCATCGCTGGCCACAAAAACGCGCCCCACTTTCAGCGCGTAGACAAGCTGAGTTTCCAGAAAGGCCTGCGCCAGCGGTTTCCGCCCGCGAAACATGTATTGAGTAAAGAAAGGGGTTTTCCAGAACGTGTCGGTCAGTACCTGAACAGTCTGCCGATACTCCTCCGGGGTTGGATGGGTCAGTTCCCGAATCACCATGGGTAACGCCTCCGATGCTGGGCCGCATCCGTTAGTGCGACCCGCCGCATTATCTTAACACAAGTCGCGAAAAGCGGCAATCACGCGCGGGCGGCGTTCGCTTTACCGTGCAAAGAAGCTATGATATAATAAACCGTGTTTTCAGCGCGAAGGTTGCGAAAGCTGAGTTTGTGGAGCTCTGGCAGGCAGCGGCGTCTGTTTCCCGTTTTCCGATCGTGGACCGTGGGCGTATGCGCGGGTTGCGGGGCGATCCGGACAGGACACGATCCGTTCCGACAGTTCTCGACCCCCAAAGGAGGGACGACTTTTGTATCGTTACAATAACCAGAGCCGTTTTAACAATGTGATGCGTTCCAATCGCTACCGCCCCATTCTGGTGATCCTGGTGATTGTCGCGGCGGCGTTTTTACTGCTAAAGCTTGTAGGCGTAGGCGGGCTGAACGAAACGAATTTCGAAAATCAGCGTAACGCGAAGCTTCGGTCGGAGATG
>DAOPZG010000041.1:5243-18781 GCA_035353235.1 Candidatus Limiplasma sp. | reverse complement strand
AACTCCTGGCCTCTACAATGCGAATGTAGCGCGCTACCAACTGCGCTAATGCCCCCTATTGATTCGTCGTATTGGGTTGCTGTCTTTCTTGCCAGCGGAATATACTATAACAAAAACCCGTCGAAAAAGCAAGAGCGAAATATGAAAAAACGCAGGGTTTTATTCCAAAAAACTGTGAAGATGGAATCTCCTGAACCTCCTTTCAAAGTAGATATGATTGTTTTTGACATATTAATAACAATATCAAAGTGCCCTCAAGCCTTTACATTCATTTGCTCCTGATGCTACAATGGATTCGTTGTATTTTGTGTACAACATTATTCAGGTTTAGGGAGGAATGGAAATGAAGGAAGTTATGTTTACCGCATCCGCGCCAAAAGCGGTTGGTCCCTATTCGCAGGCAATCGCCACAACGGATATGGTTTATACCTCCGGTCAGTTGGGGATTGATATGGAGACCGGGAAACTGGCCGACGGTGTAGAACGTCAGGCTCATTGCTCCATGAAAAATCTGGGCGCTGTGCTTGCGACGAAAGGGCTTGGATATCAAAACATTGTTAAAACGACTATCTTCCTCACGAACATGAGCGATTTTTCCGCTGTGAACGCGGTATACGCCAGTTATTTTGTCAGCGATTATCCCGCGCGCAGCTGTGTACAGGTCGCGGCATTACCGCTTGGCGGGCTGGTAGAGATCGAGTGCGTCGCGGTACGCTAAGGAATACGAGGTTTAAAATGTTTGAAATACTGTCCAGACAGGAACTGAATCCAACTGTAGTACGCATTTCCGTACACGCTCCCCTGATTGCTCGCAAAGCTGAACCGGGGCAATTTGTGATTCTGCGCGCCGGTACGGAAAGCGAACGGATCCCCCTGACCATTGCGGATTATGACCGTATAGGCGGTAGCATAACGCTGATCTTCCAGCTGGTCGGCGCCGGAACGATGGAGCTGGGCCGCCTGCAGGTTGGAGAACGTTTGCAGGATCTGGTCGGTCCGCTGGGCAAAGCAACGGAAACCGAAGGGCTCCGTAAGGTGTGTGTGGTCGGCGGCGGTGTTGGCAGCGCCATCGCCTACCCCATCGCCAAAAAACTGCATATGCAGGGCACGGTGGTACACAGTGTCGTCGGTTTCCGTACCCGTGATTTGGTCATTCTGGAAGATGATTTTCGCGCGGTCAGCGACGAGTTGCATCTGTTGACCGACGATGGCAGCTACGGTGAAAAAGGCCTTGTAACCAACGCGCTGGAATCGCTGATCCTTGCCGGGAACCAGTATGACGAAGTGATCGCGATCGGCCCGCTGGTGATGATGAAATTCGTTAGCCTTACCACGAAAAAGTACAACGTGAAAACCATCGTCAGCATGAACCCGATTATGGTCGACGGCACCGGCATGTGCGGTGGCTGCAGGCTGACCGTCGGCGGCGAGACCAAATTCGCCTGTGTGGACGGACCGGATTTCGACGGACATCTGGTGGATTTTGACGAGGCTCTGCGCCGCGGAGAGATGTACCGCGAATTTGAGCAGCATGCCCGCGAAACCGCCTGCAAGCTTTTCCCCAAGGAGGACCGCCAGAATGCCGGAGCGTAACATGAGCCCTTACCAAACAGCGATGCCCACCCAGCCCCCCGAACAACGCAGCCATAACTTCGACGAGGTTGCGCTTGGCTACACATACAACATGGCTGTTGCGGAAGCCCGGCGATGCCTCAACTGTAAAAACCACCCCTGCGTCAGCGCATGTCCCGTCGGGATCGATATCCCCGGGTTTATCAGCAAGGTTGCGCAGGAAGACATGGAAGGCGCATTTACCGTGTTGAGCGCCTGTACCTCGCTGCCCGCCGTGTGTGGCCGCGTCTGCCCGCAGGAAACGCAATGCGAAGGAGTATGCGTTCGCGGTATCAAAGGGGAAAGCGTAGGGATCGGCCGTCTGGAACGTTATGTGGCGGACTGGCATCGCGAAAACCAATCCAATACACAGCGTTCAGTCGCCAGCAACGGACACCGCGTAGCGGTCATCGGCGCAGGGCCCAGCGGGTTGACCTGCGCGGGGGATCTGGCAAGGCTTGGTTATCAGGTAACCGTATACGAAGCTTTGCATGTGGCGGGGGGCGTGCTGGTATACGGCATCCCGGAGTTCCGGCTGCCAAAAGCCATCGTTCGCCACGAAGTGGAAGGGTTGGAGGCCTTGGGGGTTAAGATCGAAACCGATATGGTAATCGGCCGAACGCTGACGGTAGACGAGCTTTTCAGCATGGGCTTCGAGGCCATCTATATCGGTACCGGTGCCGGACTTCCCCGCTTCATGGGGATTCCTGGAGAAAATTTAAAAGGCGTATACAGCGCAAATGAGTATCTGACCCGAATCAACCTGATGAAAGCTTATCAGCCGGGCAGCCGTACCCCGATCCAGCAGAGCTTCTCGGTAGCGGTCGTGGGCGGAGGAAACGTAGCCATGGATGCGGCGCGCTGCGCGAAAAGGCTGGGAGCCGATCGCGTAACCGTTGTCTATCGCCGCAGCATGGCGGAACTGCCCGCACGCGCGGAAGAAGTGGCCCACGCACAGGAGGAAGGGATCGAGTTTCGGATGCTTTCCAACCCCGTTGAAGTGCTGGGAGATGAGAAGGGCTGGGTAACCGGCGTTCGCTGCGAAGAAATGACGCTGGGCGAACCGGATGCCAGCGGGCGGCGCAGGCCCGTACCAAAACCCGATGGCGGTTTTACCCTGAATATTGATACGTTGATTGTCGCAATCGGCACACAGCCCAATCCCCTGCTTCTGCGTACAACCGAAGGCCTGATCTCCGATCGTCACGGTTGTATTGTGGTCAGCGATGACGATGGATTGACCAGCCGCAGCCATGTCTATGCAGGCGGGGACGCCGTAACGGGCGCCGCTACGGTCATCCTTGCGATGGGCGCAGGCAAGCGGGCCGCGCAAGCCATACACCGGGCGATTACCAAAAAACAAGCGTAATAAAGGCGAGTGATCCGATTCATCAAATAATCGGTTATAAAAAAGCGGGGCCGGGAAATTGCTTCCCGGCCCCGCTTTTTCAGTCGCTTTTAGTTTTTATAGTACGACTGACCATAGATGAACTTCTGCATTTCCTCGATGTTCAGCTTTTCCTTTTCCGCGCTGCGGAATGCCGTAAGCGTCGCTCCGTTATCGTTTTTATACTTCCACGTATCGTCCATCGGCACACGGAATTGTTCCAGCACATTTCCGCCGCTCTTCAGGTTGCTCATCGCGGTTCCGCCGATCACAAGGCTACCGAGGCTGAGCATATCAGCGGCTGTCAGGTTCGTTGCTCCGTAAGGAAGCGCAGTCTTGATCAGGTTCACCATCTTGGTCATGTCAATATCCTTCATCACCTGATCCATCAGGGTTTCCAACAGTTTCCGCTGGCGTTGAGTGCGCATGAAATCGTTGTCGATTCCACGGATGCGGGCGAAGGTTACCGCCTGCATCCCGTCCAGATGCTGTACGCCGTCGATCGCTTCCACCTTAGCGCGCTTTACCTTGTCCATGGGTTCTTTGCGCAGTTCAAAGTTAATCCGGCTGGCTTCCTTGGTGGTCATATCCAAATCTACGCCACCCAGCGCGTCAATGATACTGGCCAGCCCATGGATATTTACGACCACGTACCGCTGGATGTTCATCTGAAAATTGCGGTTCACCGTTTTCATCGCCAGCGCCGCGCCCTTAGCCAAGTCGCCGTCTTTGCTGCCAAATTTGAAAGCGCAGTTGATTCGCTTGGTGTTTTTATAACCGGGGATCACTACTTCGGTGTCGCGGGTAATGCTGGTCAGCTTCACGCTGCCGTCATCCGTGTTCAGCGAGCAGATGATTACCGCGTCGCTCAAGCCGGTTCGGAGATCCACCGAGCGGTTATCCACACCTAAAAGCAGAATGTTGATCACATTGGAGGGAAGCGCGTCGTTCAGCTCAAGATCGCTGATATCCACATCCCCGGTTTGATCGCTGTCGTCAATCGCGTCCTGCAGCGTATCGGTCAGATCGCCGTTGGGATCCGCGTTTGTCGCCTCGTCGTTGGCCCATTGCGTCCATTGCTGCTTTTCAGCATCCGATAAATCCGGGTTGTTTGTGATACTCTGATCCACATCCCCCTGCGCCGTGGGAGTGGTGCTATCGGTGCTGTCCGGAACAGCTGTTGCCGTCGTTTCCGTTGCCAGCGCCGCCATCGGCAGGCTGAACAAGAGTACAGCACATACCATCATGCTGAAAATTCGTTTCGTCATCCAATCCATTTCAGGGTTTCCTCCTTGGCCTTTCAGGCCCGGATGAATCGCCTTCGTCGCGGCGTACGCGTTCCGGCAAGCGTTTTCACACCTCTTGCCGGAATACGGATGAAGTATAGGGCAGGGCAGGCGCGCTGTCAAGCGGAAAAACGTCTGCGGTTTCCTGTGTTTCGTTACTGAAAAGCCTGTTTCCGAGTGTTTCAGGCAACAGGTTGGAACACGCAGACAGATTATGGGGATTATTTTACAATTTGTTTCGGGTCTTCAGCGAAAAGAAGCATTTTCGGTGAACGTTTAAACGCCATAATCATCGAAATGCCCAGTGCGTAAACCACAACCGCCTCGCCCAACCCCACACTGAGAATTGTGGGGAACAGCAACGCATCCGCCAGCGTAAAATGCAACACCACACCGATAATGATCGCGTTGCACAGCACGGGCGCCGCAGCCGCCAGCCACAGGTTCTTCCGCCAACGCCGCGTCAGCAGAGCGGCCAGCAGTGTCGCCAGCGTGCCGAAAATAACGTCCCACGGAGTTGCGCTTCCCAACAGGTTTGCGATCAGGCAACCCAGCGTAAGCCCGGGAATCGCCTGCGGAAACAGCACCGGAAGAAGTGTGAGGGCTTCGGATATCCGAAACTGTACCGGGCCATAGCTGATGGGTGCGAAAAGAAGGGTGATCGCCGCATACAACGCGGCAATAATAGCCGATAGTGTGATGTATTTTGCGCTTACAGAGGGTTTTCTCATGCAGGGGGCCCCTTGTTTCTCAATCGCGTCGGTTTTCGGGCTATTTCCCCGTTTCCAGCCAGTGGTTCCAGGCAACCTCGTCCACGCCGATGGTTACGGCGTTACCGTTACGTACAATGGGGCTTACAATCGCCGCGGGATCGCTCATCAGTTCGCTTACGATCAGGCTTTCGGTTGTCATGTGGGCTACGGGGCGCTCCAGCGCCTTCATACCGTTTCGATCCACCAGCGCCGAAGCGCCGCCTGCGGCGCGGGCGAACAGCTGCAGTTCCCGCTCCCCCAGCTTATGCTTTTTTAAGTCTACCAGCTGATACGGCACCCGACGTTCTTTGAAAAACCGTTCCGCTTTTAAAACATCCGGATTCTTTTTATTCACGTAGATCTGGATGTTCATGCGTTGTTACCCTCCGACTGCCCCAATTTTTCGCGAATATCCTCGCCGATAAATTTCAGGATTTTGCAGCGACGTTCGTCCAGCAGGCGGGAGGTAATCCGTTCGGTATAGCGCGTCTTCATCTCCACCATGTTGAGATTTGTGCAGATAATGGTATGTCTGTCGGCGTTTTGCCGTTCGTTCAGCAGGTTAAACAGCTGTGTGACCGTGATGTTTTCCATCAGCGGTTCGGTGCCCAGATCGTCAATCAGCAACAGTTCCGCGTCCATCAGGGGTTTCAGCAGGTCGGTGTTATTTTCAAAATAGGCCTTGCGCATCACGTCCAGCAGCTTATATGCGCTCAGGTACTGCACGCCGTATCCGCGTTCCGTTACCCGGTGGGCAATCGCCTGCAATAGATAGGTTTTCCCCAGTCCGCTCTTCCCGGTAAAGAGCAGGTCATTGGCATCCGTTTCCGGGTATGTGTCGGCATAACGCTCGCAGATTCTTCGGATGGATTGAATTTGCGTGCGCTGGCTTACCTTGTTGATAATCGGCGTGCTGTCGAAATACACTTCGTTGAAATTCTCAAACGTCTGTTCCTTTTGCAGGCCCAACTCGTTAAGCATCCGGCGGTTCAGTTCGGTTTCAAAGCAGCGGCACATTCTGCGCGTCGGTTCGTACACATACCCCTCGTCCCTGCAGATCTGACAGGTGTACACCGGCGCCAGCGCGTCCGCGGGCAAGCTCGCCGCCCGCAGTGCGTCCGCGATTTTCCGGTTATAATCATTCAACGTTCCGGGCAGCCCCGCATTCGCGTTTTCGCGCTTTTGCTGCGGGTACATTGCTTCCCGCAGACCGTTCATCAGCGTTTCGTGACGCGCGTTCAGCAAGGCACGCAGGCCGGGGCAACGTTCGCAGGCTGCTGTTGTTTTATCATCATAAGCGCGCAGGTTTTCTTCCCGGCGCGCCGCATATTCCTGTTGCATCTGCAACACCAGCTGATCACGTGTCATTCCTCAACGCCTCCTCAATTTCTTTCGGCGTCAGATCCACATACTTCTTCGGGTCGTATTCCCGTTGCTCGTAGCGTTGCTCGATCACGGTTTTACCGGGTTTGCCTGCCGGTTTCTCCGGCTGCTGGTACGCCGCGAGGTGTTTCTGGTGGTCCTCGCGCGCCGCTTCCACCGTTGCGATGCCTGTATCGTGATAATCGGCAAGAATCTTATCCATAAAAGCCATCGGCGCAGTTTTCCCGACCGAGAAGTCGGCAACCGCATCCACCAGTTCGTCGGAAAACTTCCAATCGCTTCGCCATTTTGCAAGCAAAGCCCTGTCAGACGGCGTCGGAGCCGTATCCCGACCGATGCGGGTAAACAGCTCTTTCAGCCGGATGTTTTGCTCCTTCACCTGCGCAAGGTAACGCTGCACCTCCTGCGCGTCGGTCAGTCCGCGCGCACTCCACGCCTGAGCCAGTTCGGCCAGCTTATCCAGCGACTGCGTCTTTTTCTTTCGGCTGATTTCTTTGGCAGCCAGCACAATGGTTTCGTGCGGCAGCTGCTCGCGCATGCTGCGGTAGACCTCGCGCACGGTCGCCAGATTGGCGTTGGCAGTCAGGCCCGCCGCATTGAGCACTTCACGGATCAGCGCCGCTTCGTCTTTCTCTTTTTCCATCTGTCGGTTCAATTGCTCCGCGCTCGTTTTTTCCCGGTCACCGCGCTCGTGTAAACCGCGCAGGATGCTGTCCAGATATTTAAAGCTGGGGTCGCCGCCCGTCATTTCGGCGCAGGCAGCTTCTACCGCTTTGGGCGCAAAACCCCATTCCTTCGTCCATTTCAGGTACAGGTCAATTTCGTCCACTGTCGGCGCGCGAAACTTGCTCATGCGGCGCAGGATTTTACGGGTACCGTCCCATGCGGCCTGGCTGCGTGCAAAAAATTGTTCCGCGTCCTCTACCGTGAGAATATGGCGCTCCGTCAGCTCCACCGCCAGCTTCTGCGCCTCTTTGAAGCTGAAATTAACCCCGCGCGTCGTGGCCAGATGCTGCACCAGCATCAGCACCACCTCGCGGGGCAGGCCCAGCTGCTCCACCCACTCGTAGCACAGCTGGGTTTCACCGCCGTGCAGCTTGCGCTTGTCGCCGAATATCGCATACAGCGCCTGCGCAAACTGCATATAGGCTTCGTCGGCAGGCACGGCCTGCCGCCCCATCATTGCCTGTTGCACGTTCAGGTAGGTAAAGCGCGGCGGTTGATCCTGCGTACGGGTAATCAGCCGGCAGCGCTCCCAATACTGGAAGGCCCCCAGCACCTCGTTTTCCTCCACGCCCAGCTCTTTGGCCAGCGCTTCGGTCGTCAGCCCTTCCCCCGCCGCGGGAAAACGGGCATACATCAGCCCGTATAAATAAACCTTCACATATCCTTCCGGCGCGGAAGGCATGTATTCGCAGATAAAGGCATTGGGCAGCGCAACGGCGTCCCAAAGCACGCTCGCTTTGTCCGTATCAAAAAACGCCATGCGCACGCCTCCGTTCTTCCTCTGTTACCCTGCCCGAAAAGGCTGAGTTCAGTATAGCACAGGCGGACGTGCGGCGGCAAGCCGGGCTTGCCGCTTTACAGCGTTTGCGGTATACTCCGTAGAGGCGGTCCATTCCCCCGCTTTGTAAAACCCTGCAGGAGGCGTTATATGGCCTTTGCCCATTTACATCTGCATACCGAATACAGCCTGCTGGACGGCGCCTGCCGCATCAAACCGCTGGTGACGCGCCTGAAAGAGCTTGGGCAGTCACAATGTGCCGTGACCGACCACGGCGTCATGTATGCCGCGGTTGACTTTTATTCCGCCTGCAAAGACGCGGGCATTCATCCCGTTATCGGCTGCGAAGCCTATATTTGTCCCGACCGCTTTGACAAGACGGTGGTCAGCCGGGAATACAGCCATCTGATCCTCCTGTGCGAAAATCAGACCGGATACCGCAATTTAACCAAACTGATCAGTGCCGGGTTTACCGAGGGATTTTATTACCGCCCAAGGCTGGATTATAACCTGCTAAAGGAGCATGCCGAAGGGCTGATTTGCCTGAGTGCCTGCCTGAGCGGCGACCTGCCCAAGCTGCTTTTGCAGGGCCGCCGCGAGGACGCGCGCGCCTATGCGCTGAATATGCAGCAGATGTTCGGTGTGGGTAACTACTTTATCGAAATTATGGATCACGGCATCCCGGAGGAAAAGCAGGTGCTGCCGGAGCTGGTGGCCCTTTCCCGCGAAACGGGCATCCCGCTGGTCGCCACTAACGACTGCCATTACCTCACCCGTAAGGACGCTGCCGCACAGGAAGTACTGATGTGCGTACAGACCGGTAAAACCCTGCAGGATGAAACCCGTATGCGCATGGATACCGAAGAGCTGTACGTGAAGAGCGAACAGGAAATGCTGGCGTTGTTCCCCTCGCTGGCAGACGCGGTGGAACGCTCCGCCGAGATCGCCGCGCGCTGCAACGTGGAGTTTGATTTTTCCACCCGACACTTACCCAATTTCCCCATCGAAACCGGTGAAACGCCGCTTGCGATGCTTACCCGACTTTGCATGGAGGGCATGCGCCGTTTCTACCCCGCGCAGGCGGACGACCCGGAAAGCGAGCCGCGCAAACGCCTTGCCTACGAGCTGGACGTGATCTCCCAGATGGGTTTTGTGGATTACTTTTTAATCGTTTGGGATTTCATCGACTATGCCAAGCGCAACGGCATCATGGTCGGCCCGGGGCGCGGCAGCGGCGCGGGCAGCATCGTGGCCTATACGCTGCGGATTACCATGCTGGACCCGTTAAAATACAATCTGCTGTTCGAGCGTTTTCTGAACCCGGAACGTGTGAGCATGCCGGATATCGACGTGGATTTTTGCTACGAACGGCGTCAGGAAGTGATTGATTACGTCACCCGCAAGTACGGCGCGGATCATGTGGCGCAGATTATCACCTTTGGCACCATGAAGGCAAAGGCCGTCGTGCGTGATGTGGGCCGCGCGATGGGGATGAGTTACGCGGCGGTGGATCAGGTGGCCAAGGCCATTCCCTTCGCGCTGGATATGACGCTGGAAAAAGCGGTGCAGATCAGCCCCCAGCTGCACGAAATGGTCAATACCGACCCCGCCGTTGCCCAGCTGATCGAAACCAGCATGGCGCTGGAAGGGATGCCGCGCCACGCCAGCACCCACGCGGCAGGCGTGCTGATTACCGCACGCCCCGTGACGGATTATGTGCCCTTGCAGGTAAACGATGAAGTGGTGACCACCCAGTACCCCATGGGGACGCTGGAGCACCTGGGGCTTTTAAAAATGGACTTTCTGGGCCTGCGCACCCTGACGGTCATCCGCGACGCGCTGGACCTGATGCGCCAGATTGGCGTGGATATGAAAGCCGAAGAGATTCCGCTGGACGATCCGGCGGTGTACGAGATGATCTCGCAGGGCGACACCGACGGAGTATTCCAGCTGGAATCCGGCGGGATGCGCGCATTTTTGCAAAACATGCGTCCGGAATGCTTTGAAGACATCATCGCGGCCATATCGCTGTACCGCCCCGGCCCTATGGAAAGCATTCCCCGCTACATCGCGGGCAAACATGATCCTTCGTCGGTGCAGTACGCCACGCCGCTGCTTAAGCCGATTCTGGACGTAACCTACGGCTGCATGGTCTATCAGGAACAGGTGATGCAGATCGTTCGCGATCTGGCCGGATACTCCTACGGGCGAAGCGATCTGGTGCGGCGCGCCATGAGCAAAAAGAAAAAAGACGTGATGGCGAAAGAGCGCGAGTATTTTGTGCATGGCATGACGGACGACAACGGCAACGTGATCGTGGAGGGCTGTGTGCGCCGTGGCGTGCCCGAGGCCGTAGCGGAGCAGCTTTTCGACGACATGACCGCTTTTGCCAGCTACGCGTTCAATAAAAGCCATGCGGCCGCTTACGGCGTGGTCGCCGTGCAGACGGGATGGCTTAAAAAGCATTATCCCGTACAGTTTATGGCGGCCATAATGAACAGCGTCATGGACAACACCGGTAAAATCGCCGGATACATCCAGTACTGCCGCGGCAAAGGTATCCCCGTACTACCGCCGGACGTAAACCAGAGCGGCTGGAAATTCACCGTCGGCACCGACGCACAGGGTAACCCTGGTATCCGTTTCGGTATGGGCGCTGTGAAAAACGTAGGTTTCGGCGCAGTCGAGGCGATTACGGCCACCCGGTCCGACGCGCCCTACCGCGATCTGTTCGACTTTGCCGATCGTGTGCCGCCGGAAGCGATTAACAAACGCGTGGTGGAAAGCCTGATAAAGGCAGGCGCGTTCGACACTGGTTCCTATAACCGTGCCCAACTGCTGGCCGTGTACGAACGTGTAATTGATGAAGCTGCCCAGAAACGGAAAAACAATCTGGCCGGGCAGGTAAGCCTGTTTGATATGATGGGATCAACCGCCAAGCCCACGCATACCGACGTGCCCAACGTGCCGGAGCATTCCCGCAAAGCCCTGCTGAATATGGAAAAAGAAATGACCGGTGTCTATATCTCCGGCCACCCGCTGGATGAAGTGGCCGACCTGCTCAATTCCGGGTTCACAACCGTATTGGATGTACAGACCATTGCGGAAAACGAAAACCACGGGTTGGATCACGACGGCGACGCGGTGACCATGGCGGGCATCCTGGCGCTGGCGAAAGGCCGGATTACCAAAAAAGGTTCCATGATGGGCATTATCACGCTGGAAGACCTGACCGGGCAAATCGAAGGGCTGGTTTTCCCAAAAATCTACGATCGCTTTGTGAACCTTCTGGTTGCGGATAATCTGGTGGTGCTGACCGGTAAACTGTCTTTCCGCGAGGAAGAAGACGCAAAGCTGCTGGTGGATACCGTGCAACTGTTGTCTCCCCAAACCGCGCGACAGGCACAGGGAGAGGTTCGGCTGCAGACGCGGCTGAATGCGTCCCTGCAGGACATGGCTGAAGATGATCCGATTGCGGAGCCCACACCGCACTGGTCGCATGACCCGGCCAAACGCTGCGCCCGCCTGTCTGACGAAAACGCAAAGATGATGTGCGGTTATCCCGGTGCCTCCGGTGATATCGTTGTGGATGAAACACTGTTCCGGGGATCACCACGTATCCTGCAATAAAACAATCTGTTACTCCTGTCGCCAAACAGAAACCATGCAAAAGGGCTTTTTCTGCATAGCCTTTTTCATATTATGCTATCGCATAGGCGATCCCCGCCCGTTGTTCACGATGGTTCCGTACACCTAATCTTCCTGTTTTTTTCCAGTGTTCATCACGCCGTCTTCATTTTGAACCGGTATGATCCCCTTGTACCAAACATACGGGGGGCAGCTTATGAAGCGATTACGAAGGAACGGTTGGAAGTTCGCACTGGATTTGATGATGATGGCACTCCTCGCGCTGATGTACAGCAAACACACTTTTGGCCTGGCTTTTCACGAAATCGGCGGCCTGGCGCTGTGCGGACTGTTCATCATCCACAAGCTGTTGAACTGGCCGTGGATAAAAGCTGTTTCAACGGGATTGTTTTCCCGCCACACCCCTGCACGGCAGAAAGTATACTGGGTTTTAGATCTTCTACTGTTTGCTAGCTTCACGTTTATCCTTGTAAGCGGCATCCTGATCAGTAAAGTGGTTTTCCCGGGCGGCAACAGCGGCGGATGGATCAAACCAGCTCACTACGGTGTGGCTGCGCTCGCACTGATGCTTACAGGTGTTCACATCGGCTTGCACATAGGCTGGATATCTCAGCGAATGGCGTTTTTCAAGAAATTCCCCGTTTTTCTCCGGCGTGGGCTTGCCGTATTACTCAGTGCGGTAGTGCTCGCCATTGGTTGTTATCAGTTTACCGCCTCCTCATGTCTCAATTGGGTAAGTAGTTTGGGAACGGTATTGTCCGGCAACAGCATACAGTCGCAACAAGATGGTGGAAAAGGAGATAACGGCAGCCACGGTTCATCGCTCTCGCTGGTGGAAAGCGCGGAAGCGGAAACGGAAACCGGCGCACAGGTAAACGGGGGCATTGGGCCCCGTGATGGTTCAGGCCCTCACGGTAATGGCAATGGTTCCGGGCAATCCAGCAATGCCGCGGAAATCGCGCTTCGTTATCTCAGCATTTTACTGGCGTTCGCCGTTGTAACCGCCTGGGCAGATATGGGGCTGAAGCGGTTAAAGCGAAGACGGAAACATAGTCAAACGGTACTCCCCGGCCCGAACCCATAGGCTTTATCATCACGGCGTTTTCATGATCGGCTCATTAAGTCGGGTGATCGTCCCTTCTGTTTTCGATCATGCTGATTGACTCTGTCCCCCGGGGCTGCGCAGAAAATTTTCTGCACAGCCTGTTTTATGTCCAGAACGAAGAGCTTTCTGTTCTATTTTCCAAAGGAAACTGTGGCAAAGAACTTGACAAACCTCTGTTTTCAAGATAGTATACAAAATACAAAGAAAGAACAAGAGGTGTTCTGATGTCCGTTATGCGCTTCACCCCATCGGTCGAAAGTAAACCCATCCGGGAAATCGCCTACGAAACGTTAAAGCATGCCATTATCACCGGCCAGATACCGGCCGGTTCGCGCATTGTGGAAACAGAATATGCCGATAAGCTGCATATCAGCCGTACGCCTTTGCGCGAAGCACTTCGCAAGCTGGAGCGAGACGGGCTGGTCGAATATATCCTGCGCCGCGGAGTTGTGGTGCGCGCCTTTACCATCGCGGATGTTGAAGAGATTTACACCATTCGTAATGCGCTGGAAATGATCACCCTGCCCGCGATTATCGAGAACGCCACGCCGGAAGATATTCAATCCATGCGGGAAAAGCTTCATCAGATGGATGTTTTTGTTTCAAAAAACGACATTGATGGTCTGTCCCCCTTAGCCCGCAATTTTCACGATCAGCTCACCTCCATTTCCGGACTGAACCGCATTCTACGCGTAATTCAAAGCCAGGACGAGTATATCCGCCGCTTCTCCGCCATGAGCATCGCACGGGAAACAAGGCGAAAATCCGCCCATGAAGAGCATTACAAACTGATTGAATACGTAGAGCAAAAAGACCTTGAGAATTTTACTCAGCTGATGAAGAAGCACATCGAGCGCAGCAA
>DAOPZG010000041.1:0-5233 GCA_035353235.1 Candidatus Limiplasma sp. | reverse complement strand
GCAAAGAAACCTGCCTGATGGCGCTTAAGGAATCTCATTACCAGCAGAATCAGGAGTGATCCGCCGTTCCCGCCGCACCCAAGGGGCGGCGGGAACGGTTTTATCAATCACAATACGATAAGGGGACGATACGATTGGAATCTACCTGGGATTTAAGCGTATTCTATCAGGGGTTTGACGATCCGGCTCTGCGCGCCGACATAGAAGCGGCAAAAAACCTGACAGCAGAGGGGCATGCGCTGTTAACCGCTGAACTGCCCCTGCCGGAGAAAATCGAAAAGATTGTTTCGCAGCTGGAAATATTAACCGATAAGCTTTCCCGCGCCTTTATGTATTGCCAGCTGACACTGGCAGCGGAGAGCGAAAACCGGGATGCTTTCCGCACACTGGAAGAGTTGAGCGCTCTTTCCGTGGATACGCAGGTATTCGAAAGCGCTTGTACGCGCTATCTGGGAACGGTACCCGATTTGGATAGCGTGATAGCCCAAAGCGAAAAGTTGAAAGCCAACGCCTTTATTTTACGGGAAGCGCAGCGGGAAGCCGCGCATATGCTTCCGGAGAGTATGGAAAAGTGGATGCTTCGTATGTCCCTGAGCGGCGGTGACTCCTTCCAGAAATTGCGCGATCAGCTGATGGGTACGCTGACCGTCGATCTGGACGGCAAGGAGCTTCCGTTGCCCGCCGTACGCGGTATGGCTTACGACCCTGATCCGGATGTGCGGAAAAAGGCCTACGAAGCCGAACTGGCCTCCTATCCGAAGGTCGCGCTGCCGATGGCTTTCTGCTTAGGCGGAATCAAGGGCGAAGCTCTTACCCTTTGCGAAGCCAAAGGCTATCCGGATGTGCTGACCCAGCAGTTGGAAGAAAGCCGCATGGATCATGAAACGCTCGACGCCATGTGGGCTGCCATCCGCGAAGCGTTGCCGGATTTTCGCCGTTATCTGCGCGCAAAGGCCCGCCTGCTGGGGCATGCGGACGGTCTGCCTTTCTACGATCTTTCCGCACCGGTCGGGAACGACGTGCAGACGTATACCATTGACGAGGCGCGTTCTCTGCTCCGGGATACCTTTGGCAAAGCGCACCCGAAAATGGCGGACTTTATGATGAACGCTTTCGATCAGCGCTGGATCGACCTGTATCCCCGCCAGGGCAAGGAAGGCGGCGCTTTCTGCTCCGAAAACCACGAATTGAAATTGTCCCGTATTCTCACCAATTTTGTGGGCAGCTTTTCCGATGTAAGCACCCTTGCACACGAGCTTGGGCATGCCTGGCACGCCCACTGCATGGAAAACCTGCCGGTATTGATGACGCAGGCACCCATGCCGCTTGCGGAAACCGCCTCCACCTTCAACGAAACCCTGCTGTCTCACACAGTGCTTATGACCGCCACACCGGAACGTGCTTTCAGCATTCTGGAAGGCAGTCTGATGGAAGCCACTCAGTGTTGCGTGGATATCTACAGCCGTTTTCTGTTTGAAAGCGCTGTGTTTGAGGCCCGCAAAACCCATACCCCGAGCGTGGACGAGTTGCGCGCCATGATGCTTTCCGCACAGGAAGAAGCTTACGGAGATGGACTGGACAAAGAGGTCCGTCACCCGGATATGTGGATCAACAAGGGACATTATTACACTGTTGGCCTGCACTACTATAACTTCCCGTATGCGTTCGGCCTGCTGTTTGGCCTGGGCGTTTACCAGAAATACGCGCAGGCGGGCGCGGCCTTCCTGCCGACCTATGACGCGCTGCTGGCAAGTTGCGGCAGCGATACCGTATACCATGTGGCGAAATCTGTGGGGATTGACGTGCACGATATTGGCTACTGGCGCAGCGCGCTGGATGTACTGCGTGGCGAAATAGACGAGTTTGAGGCGCTTGCGGCCCAAAAAGGAAAGCAGTGAACGATCTGATTTTTCGCGCGCCGTGGTTGATTGCCACGGCGCGTGCGTTTGCAGAAGCGGGTCAGCCGCTGTATGCGGTCGGCGGCGTTGTGCGCAATGCGCTGATGGGTTTACCCGCCAGCGATGTGGATGTATGCGGCCCCGCGAAACCCGAGCAGGTGGCGCGTCTGTGCGAGGGAACGCCAGTGCGTGCCGTGCTGCGCGCTTCCCACTTTGGCACTGTGGAGCTGCACGCGGAGGATGCGTCCGGTCGTCACATGGCGGAGTATACCACCTTCCGGGTAGACAGTTACCGTTGCGGACACAAGCCCAGTTCCGTCCGTTTCGCAGACAGCCCGGCGGTGGACGCGCTTCGCCGGGATTTTTCCGTAAACGCGCTCTACCGGCCATTGCTGCCGGACCCCGATGCCCCCGTTACGGTGCTGGACCCCACGAGCGGGTTAACGCACCTCAGGCAGGGGATTTTACATACCGTAACCGAAAACCCGGACCTTGTTTTCAAGGACGATGGCTTACGCATTCTGCGGGCAGCGCGGTTTCAGGCCGAGCTTGGCCTGCGCCCCACGGAGGCGCTACTGCTTTCCGCCGCCAGATTTTCGCCTCTGCTGACCGACATCGCCTGCGAGCGCCTGCGGGATGAACTGACCCGCCTGCTTGTTTCCGACACAAAATACCCCAAACTGTCCCGTACTGAGCCGCCGGTATCCTCAGGTTTAACGACTGTACGCACAGTCCATGCATGGCAGGCACTTTTCGGTACGCTATTGCCGGACGAGGCTGGTATAGCCGCATTGGACACATATCACGCCCCGGTTGGGATGCCCCTTGTGTCCGGTCGGCTCGCCACCCTGTTTTATCAGGAAATGCCCCAACAACTTGCCGATATGATGGTTCGTCTGCGTTATTCCGTGCGCGAGACCGATGCAGCCCGGCAGGCGCTTACCGCAACGCAAGCGATTTTAAACGGTCAATGTACCCTGATGGATGCGGTTCGCTTTGGAACCGCCCCCATCGCGCATACCGTTGCATCCCTGGCCGCGTTACAGGGAGCAGGCGTAGCCTGTGGAACGGCGTTCAAGGACGCGCAGGAACTGTTACAGGCGCTTTCCGCCACCTCGGTACCTAAAAGCCTGAAAATGCTTGCAATCAACGGTAACGATCTGCTGCCGCTCTGCCGCGAACTGAATACCCCTTCCTCCGCCATCGGCCGCGTGTTGGACACGCTCTGGCAGGCTGTCGTTCTGGGCGAACTGCCTAACGAACGTACTTTTATGTTGTCACGTGCGAGACAACTGCTGGCTGTTGAAACAGAGAACTGATCCGTTGCGTGAAAGGGAAAATGCCTTTCGATGTGGAAATACTGTGGCAATGATGATTGGAAAAGGGGTCGGCGCCGTGCGTAACAGGGATCGGCTATGGTTCAGGTTGATTCTGGCGGTGACCTTTATCGGTATTCTGGCGTTGAACCTGTTCACCCCGCTGCTGGCAGATGACTATCTGTATGCTTTCAGCTTCGCGACAGGAGAAAGAATCGCCTCTGTCGGCGATATATTTCCGTCGCTGGCCGCCCACGCGGTAAGCATGAACGGACGCTTAACACCCCACTTTTTTGTACAGCTTTTTGTGATGCTTCCACGCTGGATATTTGCCATATTGAACTCATTTGTATATCTCACGTTGCTGCTGGGAATCATCCGCCTGGCCGCCCGTAAAAGTGAGCGTTTCCCCTGGCCGTTACTGCTGATTGTGGACGGCGCGGTGTTCTTGCTTCCTCCCGCTTTTGGTCAAAGTTTTCTCTGGCTGGCCGGTTCGGTGAATTACCTCTGGTGCGATACGTTGCTTGTATGGTTGCTGGTTCCGTTCGCGGATTTCTACCTGCGAGGGAAATCCTTGACTGGCGTTGGTAACATTGTGCTTCTTTCTTTAGGTGCGCTGGTGATGGGCAACATGAGTGAGAATGTGTCCGCAGCCGGCATACTGATGATGGGGTTATGCGTACTGAATCAGTGGATTCACCGCAGGAAAGCGCCCGCATGGATGCTTGTGGTTGCGATGGCCGCGTTTTCCGGCTGGCTTGCACTGATGCTTGCGCCCGCCAATCGGATGAATGTATCCCGGGCCGCAGGCGGGCTAAACGCACTGGCGACAAATTATCAGGCCGCTTTGTCCATGTGGGTGCAGCACGGCATATGGCCATCGGTTGCCTACGGTATCGCTTTCTTTATCGCCCTTGCGGATCAGAAAGCGGATCGTTCGCGACTGGGTTTTTCCGTGGGATTATTCCTGTGCTCTCTGGCCTGTAATTTTGCCATGACCGCGTCGAGTTATTATCCTGAGCGCGCTTATACAGGCAGCCTTCTGTTTGTGATCCTTGCTTTCGCAGTCGTGCTGGGCGCGTGCGAGGGGCGCCTGTGGCAAAAAGCGCTGATACCCTCACTGGCTTGTATGCTCGGTCTGGTGATGGCGCTGGAACTGATCGGCGCCGTGCCCTCAGCCTACAATCGCCAGCGCCTGGCACAGGCACGTATCACCGAAGTATGCGCCGACAGGGATGCCGGACAAACTGATATCATCACCTTCGGGGTGAAAGGAAAAAGCCGTTTCGACGCATTTTACGGGCTGCACGAGCTGACCGATGATCCGAAGTATTTCCCCAACGTCTATTTCGCCCGGTATTATGGGCTGAACAGCGTTGTAGTTGATCGATTTGAGTGATCTTCGCCCAATTCACAAAAAATTCCGCCGTTACCACACAGGAAATTCACATTGAGTTCACGCAGGCAGAGTAATCTGCCTGTTGTGCTGTTCTCTGCCAAACTTCGTCATCGATCCCCCAACCTTGGAACAGGAGTGTTTAAATGAAGCGTATGATTTGGACAACCCTCTGTTTCCTGCTGATACTCGTTTGCGGGGGTGCGTTGGCAGATGAACGTGAGATTGTGTCAACTGAGGAGTGGGTTCCTCCGTTTCTCAACGATTTAAACGCGGATGCTTATCCGGAGTTGCTGGTTTTAAAAGTCGCTCAGCAGGAAATTGGTTATATTGAAGGTCCTCTCAGCGATGAAAGCAAGTATGGCGAATGGTTCTGCGGAGGCCGTTGCGCATGGTGCGCCGAGTTTCTTACCTGGTGTGTCAATCAGGTGGACGAACGGTACGGAACCAGCCTCTTACGCAATACATACCCCTGGTACGGCGGCCCGTCGACCGGCGCGCCTTTCTTTATCCGGAAGGGACGTTTCATCTCCGACACAGGTCGGATGCCCACGAACGAAAAACAATGGTTGATCGGCAGCGATCATTATCTGGCCGCCAACGAGTACGTGCCTTATCCGGGC
>DAOPZG010000040.1:0-19227 GCA_035353235.1 Candidatus Limiplasma sp. | reverse complement strand
TGCACGGGGGAGAGTTGCAGCGCGCGCTCCATCATGGGCGTAAGCTCGGTTTCGTCGTCGGCGAAGCCGCCGCCCGTGCCGCCCAGCGTAAAGGCGGGGCGAAGCACCACGGGGTAGCCGATCTCCTGCGCGGCGGCAATGCCTTCCGCAATCGTGGTCGCGATTTTGGAGGGCAGCACCGGCTCGCCGAGGCGCTGGCAAAGCTCCTTGAACTTCTCACGATCCTCCGCCATTTCGATGGAGGGGAAGCTCGTGCCGAGGATTTCGACGTCGCACTCGTCCAGCACGCCCTTGCGCGCGAGCTGCATGGCGAGGTTCAGGCCGGTCTGGCCGCCCGTGCCCGGCAGGATGGCGTCGGGGCGCTCGTAGCGGAGAATCTTAGCGACGTATTCCAGCGTCAGGGGTTCCATATACACCTTATCGGCGATGTGGGTATCCGTCATGATGGTCGCGGGGTTGGAGTTGACGAGGATCACCTCGTACCCTTCCTCCCGAAGCGCCAGACATGCCTGCGTGCCCGCGTAGTCAAATTCCGCCGCCTGACCGATGATGATGGGTCCGGACCCGATGACGAGAATCCGGTGGAGGTCTGTGCGTTTAGGCATGGGGGTTCTCCTCCTTTGCGGCGGCCATATGGTCGATAAAGCGATCGAACAGGTAGGCGCTGTCCTGTGGGCCGGGCGCGCTTTCCGGGTGGTACTGCACGGAGAACAGCCGGTCCCCGACGCACTCCATCCCTTCGGCGGTATGGTCCAGCAGGTTCTGGTGCGTTAGCGTCAGCCCTGTACCGGCCAGGCTGTCCACATCCACCGCGAAGGAGTGGTTCTGGCTGGTAATCTCAATCTTGCCGGTGCGCAGGTCCATCACCGGGTGGTTGCCGCCGCGATGGCCGAATTTCATTTTAAAAGTTTTCGCCCCGTAGCTCAGCGCGATCATCTGGTGCCCGAGGCAGATGCCGAAGATGGGCAGTTTCCCGCGCAGGGCGCGCACCGTGTCGATCACGGGTGTGACGTCCTCCGGGTCGCCGGGGCCGTTGGAGAGGAAAAGCCCGTCCGGCATAAAGCTCATGATCGTATCGGCGGGGGTGTCGTAGGGTACCACCAGTACGTTGCAGTTGTGCTCCCGCAGTTTGCGGATGATGTTCAGCTTTACGCCGCAGTCGATGCACACCACGTTGTAGCGCGCGTTGGGGGTGCGCGCGTACCATTTCTTTTTACTGCTCACGCGGGCGACCACGTCGTGCGGGTAGTCGTAGGCGCGGATGCGTTCCAGCGCCTCCTCGCGTGTGACGTTCGGGTCGCACAGCAGCGCGCGCTGGCTGCCCTCGTTGCGGATCATCCGGTTGATTTTACGGGTATCGACGCCCTGAATGCCGGGGATGCCGTTTTCCTCCAGCAGTTCCCCCAGCGTTTTGGTGTAGCGGAAATTGCTGGGCAGGTCGTTATATTCCCGCACCACCAGCGCGCCCAGGCTGGGCGTGCGGGTTTCGGAATCCTCGTCGGTCACGCCGTAGTTGCCGATCAGGGGATAGGTCATCACCACCATCTGCGCGGTATAGCTGGGGTCGGTCACAATCTCCTGATAGCCGACCATGGAAGTGTTGAAAACCATTTCGCAAAGGGCGTCGGCTTTTGCGCCGAAACCCGTGCCTAAAAATTCGGAACCGTTTTCCATCACCAGTTTGCGGTTCAGCGTTGCCATACGGTGTTGCCTCCTGCCAAAGTGAGTCGATTCTGTCCGTAGACCGTGGCGCCCGCGAAAGGAGTGGAGTGCCCCAGAGAGTAAAATTCCTCCGGGTTGACCTTCCAGCTTCGCGATAAATCCCATACGGTCAGGTTTGCGGTCTGCCCGGGGGTAAAATCCATCGGCGGCAGGCCAAATCGCTTTCGCGGCGCATCCGTCATCATTTCCAGCAGCCGTTCCAGCGGCATTTTACCGGTGCGTACCAGCCCCGTGTAAAGAACGGCGAACGCGCATTCCAGCCCGGTTACGCCCATCAGGCTTTTTTCCAGCCCGCGGGCCTTTTCCTCCGCGCTGTGTGGGGCGTGGTCGGTGGCGATCATGTCGATGGTGCCGTCCAGCGCCCCTGCCAGTACCGCGTCCCGGTCCGCCGGGCCCCGAAGCGGCGGGTTCATCTTGAACCGTCCGTCCTCCTGCAGATCCTCGTCGCACAGCAGCAGGTAATGGGGCGCGGTTTCACAGGTGACGTCCACCCCTTCGGCCTTGGCTCGTCGGATCAGCGCCACGCTTTCCATACAGCTGACGTGGCATACGTGGTAGCGACAGCCGGTTTCCTTGGCCAATCGCAGGTCGCGTTCCACCGCGCGCCATTCGCTTTCCGAGCTGATCCCCCGGTGCCCGTGCGCGTGGCAGTAGGCGCCGTCGTGGATGTAGCCGCCGTGAAGCAGATCGTTCTGCTCGCAGTGGGCGGCCAGCAGCCCGCCCAGTTCGGCGATACGCCGCATGGCCTGCCGGGTTACGCCGTCGTTCTGCACGCCGTGACCGTCGTCCGAAAAACCGGCTACATGGGGCAGCAGTGCGCGATACTCCGCGCATTCTTCGCCCTGCTGGCCGACGGTGATGCAGCCGTAGGAGAGGACCTGCACACAGGCATCCCGGCGGATCAGCTGCAATTCTTCTTCCAGATGCGCCGGGCTGTCGGGCGGCGGGTTCAGGTTGGGCATGGCGCATACCGTGGTGTAGCCGCCGTGCGCCGCCGCGCGTGTACCGGAGGCGATGGTTTCTTTATACGAAAAACCCGGTTCCCGCAGATGAACGTGAACATCTACGAAACCGGGTGAAACGATGCAATTTCCAATGGAATCAACAGGAACAACTGGAACGCCCTTCGACTTGGCGAACGATTCATTGACGATATCGCCCTGATAAAATGCGATATCGCATTTGCAGAGCTTACCCTGCCGGTAGACTGTCGCGCCCTTCAGCAAGCCGTCCACTGCGTAGCTCCCCTTCCGCCTGACGATGCGGGTTCCGCATACTCAACTATATATAATACTCATCTGTCGGTATTATGTCAAGCTTAAAAAACGATTTCTTTTTCGTTTTGCGAAATTTTCTCTGCGGAACAGGAACCGATCTCCAAATTCTGCTTGCGGTGAAGTGCTAAAAGCAGTATAATACACCAATAACCTGCGGGTTATCGATTTGGTCAAAGGCGGGCAATGGCGGCGGAGACGATGGCGCGGCCATCCTTTCTTTTACCCGTTTACTGCCGGGGACCGGGCTGCCTGAAGGAGGAGCCGACCTTGACAAACTGGCTGATCCGGTATTTTGTGAAAAATTATCAGGATACCGCGAACCGAAAGGTACGTGCGGCATACGGCACATTGGGAACCCTGACGGGGATCCTTGTGAATGTGTTGCTTTCCGCAACTAAATTCGCTCTGGGGCTGCTGAGCGGGTCGCTGGCGATTACCGCCGACGCTGTAAACAACCTGTCCGACGCGGCGGGAAGCATTATGTCCTTCATCTCCGTGCGTCTGGCGGAAAAACCGGATGACAAGGAGCATCCCTTCGGACATGGGCGCATGGAGTACATCGGTGCGCTGGCCGTTGGGGTACTGGTTGTGGTAGCAGGGGTAAAGCTGCTGGGCGAAGGGCTGAACGCGGTGCTGCACCCCGCGGCGCTTTCGGCGGGCGTGCTGGTGATGGTCCTGCTCGCATTGTCTATTCTGGCAAAATTGTGGCTTTTTTTCTATTACCGGACGATTGCGCGTAAAATTGACAGCGAACCGTTGGCCGCCGCTTCCAAAGACAGCATCAGCGATGTGGCCGCGACGAGCGCGGTACTGCTCAGTGTGATTCTGGAAAAAGCTTTCGGATGGCAGATTGACGGGTACATCGGTCTGGTTGTGGCGTTGTTCGTATTCAAAACAGGGATTTCCGTATGTAAAGGCACTGTGGACCGGCTGTTGGGTGAAAAGCCTAACCCGGAGCTGACTCAGGAGATTAAAGTAAAATTGCTTTCTTACGACGGTATCCGGGGCGTGCACGATCTGGTGGTGCACGATTACGGGCCGGGCCGCTGCATTGCGTCGGTACATGCGGAGGTAAGCGCGACAGGCGATATTGTGGCGGTGCACGAGGTGATTGACCGCGCGGAGCGGGAACTGAAGAAGGACTTGGGCATTGTGGTGTGCATCCACATGGACCCAACCGTAACCGACGACCCTCAGGTGAACGAGGTCCGGAAACGTATGGAAGCGTTCCTGAAGGATACGGACGAGCGGCTGACCCTGCACGATTTCCGGATGGTGCCGGGGCAGAAGCAGATCAACCTGATTTTTGACTGCCTGCTGCCGGATGGCTATGAAGATATCGAAGGGCTGAGGGAGCAACTGGCGGCTTTTGCCCATGGATTGGACCCGCGGTACGAAGTGGTTGTGCAGTTTGACACCGATTTCTCCTGACCGGCAGGGAAATGCGGGAGGCAAGCGTATGAGAAACCAAAGCCGTTCTCTTTGGCGGCGTGCCGTGGCCATGCTTGTGATGGCGCTGCTTCTTTTTATTGCATATCCCAATGCCATGGCACAGGGGGCCGACCCTTCCGATGCGGTGCTGGTGCCAGTGACCGAAGCGCCGTGGCTGGCACACCCGGGAACAACGCCGGAACCGGCGGACAATGGGGATGATCATCAGCTGAACGCTGCCAGCGGCGCTGCGGAAACGGTGCTTCCGCCTCCGGGCGGGCAGGATGCTACGCAGACGGCCAGCGTATTGCCTGCCGTGATGGGTCTTGGCGACTCCACCACCCTGCGGGTACTGCTGATTGGCACGGATGCGTACACGGTAAAACAACGGGGACGGAGCGACACCATGCTCCTGTTCCAGATCAACGTACAGACGGGGCAGATCCGGCTGGTTTCCTTCCTGCGCGATCTGTATGTGAAAATCCCCGGGCATGGTAAAACACGGCTGAACGCCGCGTATGTCTTTGGTGGCGCCGAACTGCTGAAGCAAACGCTTCTCAACAATTTCGGCGTAACGGTTGACCGCACCGTGGCGGTGAACTTCTCGCTGATGGTACAGGTAATCGATCAGATCGGCGGGGTCACGGTGGATGTGAGCGCGTCGGAACGGAAACAGCTGAACTCGATTTTGAAATATTATAACACCCAGAATGGATACCCGAAAAACGACCAGCTGCTGGAAAGCGCGGGGGAGCAGACGCTGACCGGCAAACAGGCGCTGTGCTACAGCCGGATACGAAAAATCGACAGCGATTTTCAGCGGGTTAACCGACAGCGCAAGGTGATCGAAGCGGCGTACGCGCGCCTGCGCCAGCTGGACGCGCTTACGCTTGGCAATCTGGTACTGCAGGTGCTCCCGCAAATCTGGACGGATATGACCCTGGCGGACGCGGCCTCGCTGGTGCCCGTACTGCTGAGTCTTGGCGACGTAAACTGGGACAGCCTGACTGTGCCGGTCAGCAACGGTTACAGCAGCCAGAACATCGCCGGGATGGATGTGCTGGTGCCCAATCTGGACCGTAACCGGGACGCGATCGCGCAATTTTTACAGTAATTATAATTTTGAAGAATCAAAACACCCCACCGGAAGCTGATCCGACGGGGTGCTTAGGCTATCGAAAAAACCTGCGTTTTCCGGTGGTATCGGAGGGCCGAAGCCCTCTGATTCAATTCGTATCGCCCGGCTTTGCCGGGCGGGCGGGGAGTTTGAGGCTTTGCCGCAAACAGACCCCTAACTCAAAAAAGTGGCGAAGTCCACTTTTTTGACTATGCACTCGTTGTCAGCTTTGGCTTACGATGTCGTCCGCTACGGCCATGCCGGTCACGCTGGCCTGCATCAGCCCGCGGGTGATGCCGGCGCCGTCGCCAATGGCGTACAGGCCTTTGATTTCCGTTTCAAAATTGTTGCCCACCAGCACCTTGCTGGAATAGAATTTCACTTCCACGCCGTACAGCAGCGTATTCTGGCTGTACAGGCCGGGGGCCAGATGGTCGAACGCGCGCAGCGCCTCGATGATGCTGGTCAGGTGCCGGGCGGGAAGCACGAAGCTCAAATCGCCGGGCACAGCGGTGGACAGCGTGGGGATTGTGGTGGATTTACGCAGGCGGCTCGCGTCGGTGCGGCGGCCTTTCAGCAGATCACCCAGCCTCTGCACCATAATCGGCCCGCCGGTGAGCATGTTGCCCAGCTGTGCGATGTAGCGGCCGTACTCGATGGGCTGGTTGAACGGCTCGGTAAACGAGGTGCTCACCAGCAGTGCGAAGTTGGTGTTGCCGGTGCGTTTGGCGGGGTCCTCGTAGCTGTGGCCGTTCACCACGGCGATGCCGCCCTCGTAATGCTCCTGGCTCACCTCTCCGCCGGGATTCATGCAGAAGGTGCGCACCTTGTTTTCGTAGGTGTCGCTGTAGTAGACCAGCTTGGCCTCGTACAGGTCAGTGGTCAGGGGGTCCATAATGGAGTTGGGCACTTCCACGCGCACGCCGATATCCACTTCGTTGTTCTTGGTACGCAGACCCAACCGGTTGACCGTTTCGGTCAGCCATTGCGCGCCACCACGGCCGGGGGCGGCCACCACACAGGGTGCGTTGGCCACGAAGGGTTCGCCGTTGCGGGGCTGGATGCGAACGCCGGTTACGTGGCCGTTCTCCACCAGTATTTCCTGCGCGGTCGTTAACTCCATAAAGGTGGTTTCGGTCTTTTCCACCAGATGGTCGTGCATCGCGCCCAGCACCGGCCCGGCGTTTTCCGTGCCCAGATGGCGCACCGGGCAGGGGATCAGGCGGATGTTGTGGCGGCTGGCCTGATAGGCGATTTCCTCCACGCGGCGGTCATCGTTTCCGTGTACTACGGGGCTGGCTCCGAAGCGCAGGTAAATATCGTCCGCGCGCTTGATATATTCCATGGCGCGTTTGTGGCCCATATATTCGCTGATCTGGCCGCCGACCTCGTCGGAGAGGCTTAATTTGCCGTCGCTGAACGCGCCCGCGCCCGCCCAGCCGTGTACGATAGCGCAGGGGTCGCAGTGGGCGCACTGCCCGTTGATGCGCGCGGGGCACGCGCGGTACTTGATTTGCCGCCCCGTATCCACGATCAGCACGCGGCTGCCGGGTTTGCGTTCGGTCATTTCCAGCGCGGTGAAGATTCCCGCGGGGCCTGCGCCGATAATGATAACGTCATACTGGCGATTTTCGTTCATAAAAATGCTCCTTCAGGCGGTCGGGTAGGGAGGGTCAGGCTTTACCGTGCGGCGCAAGCCCTACTTTGCGCTTTACCTTGTCCAGTGTCCGGTTGGCGCGGCGCGAGGCTTCCAGCGCGTTACGATCCAGTATGGCCTGGAGGGTCGTTTTATCGGCCATAATGCGGTCGTACTCGGCCTGGATGGGGGCGAGGGTTTCGATGACACAGTCGGTCACGCGGTTCTTCAGCTCCCCGTACCCTTTGCCGGACAGGTCGTTTACCAGTTGATCCACGGGATTGCCGGACAGGGCGGACAGGATGCTGAGCAGGTTGCTTACGCCGGGTTTGGTTTCGGGGTCGAAGCGAATTTCTCCGTCGCTGTCCGTAACGGCGCGTTTCATCTTGCGGCGGATATCCTCCGGCTTGTCGAGGATGCCGATGTAGGTTTCCTCGGGGTCGGACTTGCTCATCTTGCGCGTCGGCTCCTGCAGGCTCATCACGCGGCTGCCTACCTTGCCGATATAGGCATCCGGGATGGTGAACACGTCGCCGTACAGGCCGTTAAAGCGCTGGGCGATGTCGCGCGTAATCTCCAGATGCTGCTTCTGGTCCGCGCCGATGGGCACCAGATGGGTCTGGTACAGCAGGATATCCGCGGCCATCAGCACCGGGTAGGTGAGCAGGCCCGCGTTGATGTTATCGGCGTGCTTGGCGCATTTGTCCTTGTACTGGGTCATGCGCTGCAACTCACCAACGTATGTGAAGTTGCTCAAAATCCACGACAATTCCGCGTGGGCGCTGACGTGGCTCTGGCAGAAGATCAGGCTTTTATCCGGATCAAGCCCGACGGCCATGTAGATGGCTGCGATTTCCAGGCAGCGTTTGCGAAGCTGGGCCGGGTCCTGCCGCACGGTCAGGGTGTGCAGGTCGACCACGCAGTAAATACAGTCGTAATCCTCCTCCAGCAATTTAAAATTCCGCAGGGCGCCGATATAGTTGCCGAGCGTGAGCAGACCGGAAGGCTGAATACCGGAGAAGATGATCGGTTTGTGTTCGGGTACGGGTTGGGCTTGCATGACGGGTTCCTCCTTTAATATACCGGGGAGCGGCCCCGGAAAGCCCCGCGCGGAGGCGGGACGGATGATGCGATTGAAACCGTATTACCGCTCGGCCTTTGCCGCAAAATAATCTTCCGCCAGAATGCCGTACAGGACATAGTCGCAAATCCCCTGATTGTTGAGGTCGCCCTGGCGCACGGTACCTTCACGGCGCATGCCGCAGTGGACCATGACCCTGCCGGAGTTGGGATTGCGCGGATCGTGCCGGGAATCAATGCGGTTCACCCCGACGTCTTCAAAAAAGAACCGTAGCATTTCCTGCATCGCTTCGCTGGTATAACCCTGCCGCCACCATCGCCTGCCGATGCAGTAACCGATGTGTACGCTTTGCACGTTGTTATCCACGCGTACCGCCGCGATGCTGCCGATAGGCTCGCCGTAGTCTTTCGGTACGATGGCCCACTGATAAAAATCCGGCTCGCGGTACAGCGCTACCCATTCTTTCAGCACTTTTTCGGAAGTTTCCACGTTGGGGTGCGCAGGCCAGGTGAGGTATTTGGTAACTTCCGGGTCGCTGGCCCAGTTGCGGAACATCGCGGGCGCGTCCGCAAGCGTGAAGGGGCGCAGGGTGAGGCGCTCCGTGGATAGAACCTGTGTGCCGATATGATGCATAGAACGTCTCCTTTACTTCACAAACAGTGTAATCGCGATCCCGGCAACGATCAGCGCGTTGCCGATCAGCTTTTTCGCGGTGATCTTTTCCTTGAGAAAAAGCGCGCCCAGTACCATCACGTACAGAAAGCCGCTGGCTTCCAGCACGCTCGCCACCGACAGGTCCAGCGTTTGCAGCGCGACAATGTTGAGCGCCATGCAGCCGAAGAACAGCACGTAGGCGAAGATGACCAGGGGATTAAAATAGAAGCGCACGCCCGTGTACTTCGGGTTATCGGCTGCTTTTTTAAGCATCAGCTGCGAAATGGCCGAAACCAGCGGCGTGATCAGGTAGATGATTGCGCCGCTATTCATGCTCGCTCACCACCAGCCATACGCCCGCCAGCACCACCACGATGCCGAGCGCCTTTCCCAATGTAAGGCTTTCGCCGAAAAAAATCAACCCAAAAAGACACGACCAAAGCGTGCAGACGGCCTTGTTGCTGTAAGCAAAACTTAACGGCATCCGTTTGAGCGTCTGCTGCCAGAGCACCGCGTAAACGCCCAGCGTAAGGGTTTCCAGCACCAGAAAAATAATGGTGGGGGAATAATCCCGAGCGGCGAGGTTGCCGCCCGCGGCTTTGGCGAACACACTGGCTACGGCGTATAAAAGCAGGGTAAGGTGCAAAAGCAGAAAATCTTTCGGGGGAACGCGCGCGGGCTGTTCGTCGCCGCGCAGGGGACTGGCGTTCTGGGACATCGGGCAGCTCCTTTATCAATCAAGGTGCTTAACGTAGGTGTATTCGGTATCGGCGATCGTCGCGCCGGCGTTTACGTAAACGCGAAGCACCTTGGCGTTGTTGCTGACGATAGTGGAGGTGAGGCGGTCGCACGGCCAGGTGAAACAGGTATCCAGCGTTTTCTTGTGCAGAAGCGCCCCCATGCCCCGGTCACGGGCCTCGTCGTACAGGCCCATCAGCACCGGGTCCACGGTGCGTTTGTCCACGCGGGTAATCACAAAAAAACCAATGGGACGATCTTTTTGCAGCACTTCGTACAGCTTGCCGCCTTTTGCCAGCATCTGCGCCAGCCAGTTGGCGTACCGTGCGCCGGATTGTGCCAGCGTGAACGCCGGATCGACGGAGACCCGGTCGCTTTTAAACACGCCGGAGCGGATCAGCGCGTACACACGCTCCCGGTCGGGCGCTTCCGTGCGTTCTGCCACGGTCAGGCCGCGATCGAAGCGGGCGATCTCCTCGGGCATATGGTACTCTTTCGCCTTGATGGCGACATGAAATACCGTTTCCACAAAGGTATAACCCAGTTTGGGGAGGCTGAACAGCCATTCGGGGGAATCCACCGGCGTTTTCATTACCAGATACTGCGCGCCCGCCGCTGCCAGCCGCTTTTCCTCAGCGGCCAGGGTTTCCGGCGTATCGCCGGGTTCCGGGCGCAGTTCGTAGGTATCCACACCGAGGTTGCGTTTTTCATAGGCCGCGTGGAAGGTTTTCATTGCGCGTCGTCCTTCCCCCCGGTGGGTTCGCGGCGGTCAATCACGTTGCGTACCACATACTGCGGGCAGCGGTTGATGCTGAGATAGATGCGGCCGATGTACTCGCCCACGATGCCGATCAGGGCGATCAGCACCCCGCCCAGCACCAGCATGACCGCGATGGTGGAGGACCAGCCCGCTTCAATGGCCGGGTTCATGATTTTACGAACCACGGTGACGATGGCGAAGATGAAGCCTGCCACGGCGGTGATCCAGCCCAGATAGTTGGCGAAGCGCAGGGGCTTGATGGAAAAGGCCGTCACCCCGTTGGTCCACAGCGAGATCAGCTTTTTAAGCGTATATCCGCTGTGGCCGCGCAGACGCGGGCGATGCTTGACGGGCACGTTGCAGTAGGTGCTCACGCTTTGAAACAGCAGCCCTGTGATAAAAGGGAAGGGGTTGGGGTACTGCAGGGCGGATTCCACCACGAAACGCTGGCAGGCAAAATAACTGTTGGCCTTCAAATCGCTCGGCTGGCTAAAAAAGAAGTGGTTGCATGCGGCGTTAAAACGGCTTCCAAGGTTGCGGAAGGCGTTCTGCTTGCGCTGCGGATACTCCGCGTACACAATGTCGTAGCCTTCGGCCACCTTGTCGATCAGTTTGAAGCATTCGTTCGCCGGGGTCTGGCCGTCGTCGTCCAGGCTGATGATGATGTCCCCGCGTGCACGGGCAAACCCGGCCATCAGCGCGCTGTGTTGCCCAAAGTTGCGGCTGAGATTGACAAACACAATCTGCGGGTATTGCTCACACAACCCGCCAATCACGCGTGCGACGTTGTCGGGGCTGCCGTCGTTGACGAGGATGATTTCGTGGTCATAATCCGATGCGCGCGTCGCGACCGTTTCTTCGATCTCCGCGACGACGGAGCCGATGGTTTCGGCGCTGCGGTAGCAGGGCACCACGAAGGAAAGTAAGGCTTTAGCCATATCACACCTCTTTGAAAAATCGGATGGATCATTACGCCGCGATCCGGCGGGAAAGCGTATAAATCAGGTCGTACCCGTCCCACACCAGAGCAAAATCCAGCGTGCGGCCGATGGGGGTGACGCGGTCCGCGCCACGCACGCCGCCACGCAGGGCAAAATCCCGCAGGGCGGAGGGCGATATCCCCAATACGGAAATGGTTTGCGCCTTTTGGGTAAGCAGGGGGGTCAGCGCGTCCAGCGTGGGGGAGGCAAACTCCAGAAAACAGCCGCCTCCGCAGCGAAAGTCCGCCGTTTCCGGGGGCAGCGCGTCCAGACGGATGCGGGTCACCACGTTGTCCGGCATGGGTGAGCGCCGCGCGCCCGGCAGGGTGAGCGCCGCGCGATACAGAGCCGTACGCTTGTCCACCGCCACCACGGGATCGATGGGGTAGCGCGGCTGCGCGTACTCCCATACCGCGCGCCAGAAACGCTCCTGCGCAGTCTCGAGGGAGACACCTTCGCCCAGCCAGTACACCAGCCGCGGGGCGGTGCAGGCGTTCTGGTCAAACAGGTAGGTGTCGTTATAAAAACCCTGCGCCGCGGTCCGGAGCGTCTGGCTGTCCATCTCAGCCACTGCCTGTGCGTCCGCGACCAGCGCGGACCAGCGGTCGGCGAAGGTGATGTCGAACGCGCGGGGCGGAAGCGCCGCCTGCCGCACGCGGCGGATGGTTTCGTCGCCGCCCCAGATCACGCGTACGTCGCACAGGGCGCTGAACGCTTCGGTAACATCCTGCCGTTCCCGTGGATAGGAAACCACGTTCACATACGGGCGCAGGGAAGCGTGCGCGCCCGCGAGCAGGCTTTCGATCGGGGCGCAGACAAGGCCGGTCTGCTCAAATTCCCGGCTGCTGGCCTTCACGATGCTTGCGTTGCCCGCAAGCAGTGCCGCGGTGAGCGAATAGGCGAAATTCATGGGCACGTTGCCCGGCGCGATGTGGAAAACCAGCCCGCGACCCAACCGATCCGGGAGCGTTCCGTAGGGCTTGCGCAGGTTTTCCAGACTGGCGCGGCGGCAGAAGAACGCGAACGTGGTGACGTCCGGGAAGGCTTTTACCCGGCGGTCGGCCAGCAGCGCGGCGGACAGGTCGCTTAAAAACGCGAGCACGCGGGAATCAAACGGCGGCAACGCCGGGGCGGAAGCCGCTTCGCGGGGGTCCGCAAGGCCGCAGAGCACGGTTACGGGGAGCGGCTCACTTCTGTTCATACGTATCGCTGCACCCCCTTGTTTCGGCGCGTTTCACGCGGCCCAGCACCTCGAAATACCTGCCTTTACGGCCGCAGGGGCAGGTATCCTCGCCCAGCAGACGACCCTCGTCCTCGGTCAGCAGCACATGGCCGGGATAACTGCGGGGCAGAACGCTGACTACCTCGATCAGGCCCTTTTCGCCCACGGCCGCCTCCGAAAAATCCTCCGGGCGGCGGATCGCCACATCCGCCCATACGGGCGCGTGCAGATGGCCGTGCTCGCATTCCATAAAAATGGAACCCGTCTGCTCGGCCATGCCGTAGTAATCCAGCACCCGATTCAACCCGCTTACCTCGCATAATGCCTCACGGAAGCGCGCGGGGCTGACCGCCCGGTCGGCCAGCTTTTTCCAGCCGCCGCCGTGCACCAGCACGCCGTTTTGCAGTGGCAGCGTTTCACCCAGGCGTTTTAATTCCTCGTAAAAATACTGCCACACGATGAATGTGAACCCGAAAAGAAAGATCGGCTTGCCCTGATGCCTGTCCAGAAACGCCCGCAGGCCCGGCAAATCCAGCTTCATCTCCGCATCCAGCGCATATACGGTATCCCGCCCGAAAAGGCTGAAACCGAGGATGCCCGCGCCGCGCGCGGAAAACATAGCGCGATCTTTGACCACGGCGGGAGAATCCACCACGATCATCGGCAGGCGAGCGCCGCCCAGCGTGCTTTCCATAATTTTCGCCAGCACCTTGCTTTGCAGCGCTGCTGTTTCCCGGTCCAGATAGATACGGCTCACCTGCTGGCCCGTGGTGCCGGAGCTGGTAACGGTGCGGTACAGCGCCTCGTCCGGCACGCTTTTTAAGGAAAACTCTTTAAAAAGCCGAACCGGCAGCGGGGGAATCTGTTCCCAGCCCGTAACCGTGGAAAGGTCCGTGCCCGTCGCCGCCAGCATCTTTGCGTATTCCGGACAGCCTTCGGCGTGGCGGCGGGAAAGCGACGTCAGTTCCTCCGTGAGGAAGCGGCGTTTTTCTTCCCGCGCCAGTCCGTAAGGCGGCAGGGCAAGCAGAGTCGCCGGGTCAAGCATCGTATTTTTCCAGCTCCTTGTACAGGGTTTTTCCTGCTTCGTTCTTGGGAATTTCGGGAACCGTCACGGGGAAGAAGCCCGCAACGTTAAGCCCTGTCTTCTCAGCAAGCCATGCGCGCATCTGCGGCAGCATCGCCGGATCGGTACAATACACGGTCAGACGGTCGTCCTGCCCGGCGCAGGCGCATTCGGCGGCGGGGAAGGCGGTTTTCAGCATCCGCTCCAGCTCATCCAGATTTACACGGTTGCCATACATTTTTAAAAAACGCTTCTTGCGGCCCGCGATGGTGTAAAAACCGTCCGCGTCCCGGGTGGCCATGTCGCCGGTATCCAGCACGCCGCAGCGCTCGTCGCCTTTTGCCAGGTCGGCGGCGGCTTCGGCGTAGCCAAGCGTTACGTTGTCGCCGTGGTAACGCAGTTCGCCGACGGTGTCCGGTTCGGTGATGATGCTACCGTCCGCGTCGATCAGCTCAAACGAGCCGCCGGGAATGGCCACGCCCATCGCGCCGATCTTTTCCAGACTGTGGTTCCACGGCAGATAGGCCATCCGCGCCGTGGCCTCGCACTGGCCGTACATCACGATCAGCTCCCGCCCGGTATCCCGGCACCACTCAGCGTATTTCTGGTGCAGCTCAGGGGACAGCTTTCCACCCGCCTGCGTCATCACACGCAGGGAGGGGAGGTTCATCCTCGTAAAACGCATCCGGTCGAGCATCTCATAGGTGTAGGGTACCCCGCCGAAGCTGGTGGCCTGCTGTTGGCGGAAGAAATTCCAAAACTCCTTCTGCGCCACGCCCTTGTCGGTCAGCAGGATGGTCGCGCCCACATCCAGATGCGAGTTGATAATGCTGAGGCCGTAGGTGTACTGCATGGGCAGCGTCGTAATGGGACGCTCGTCGGGCAGCAGATGCAGATATTCCACGATGGAATCGGTGTTGGCGCGGATGTTGCGGTAGCTTTGCCGCACCAGCTTTGGGCTGCCGGTGGAGCCGCTGGTGGTAAGTAAAAGCGCCAATTCCGGCGAAAGGCGGGTCGCGTCGCCAAACGGGGTTTGCAGCAGGCAGTACCCAAACCGCTCATAGCGGCAGCAACTGTCCTCCAGTTCAAAATCGACAGGCGCCCAGATGTATTTGGGCCGATAGGTCTGGTACAGGGTATTGAAAAGCTCCCTGTCCAGATCCGCCGGGAACATCGCGGGCACCACGCCGCCGTTTAAGAAAGACACATATCCCACAAAACTGCCCATCACGTTGCGGCAAAGGCAAAACACCAGGCAGCGGCCGTCCGCGTGCTGGCAGAGCATCCGCCCTTCGTCGCGCAGCTGCGCATAGGTCAGGCTGGCGCCGTTTTCATCCACCACGGCTGTGTTTTTCAGGTTGCGGTCAAATCTCCACAGCATATTTCCGAAGTATCTCCTTCCCCTTTTCAAACGAGCTCATGTCAATAATGTCGTCCATCTCCATCATGATGTCAAACGCGTCTTCCAACGCCGCTACCAGCGACATATGGCCTACGCTGTCCCATGCCTTGCTTTCCCCGTAAACAAGGGAGGGCGCTTCCGAAGGGGACACCTCCAGCGCCGTCACAAAGGCGTTCAGGTACTTTTCCTGGTTGCTCATGATTGATCGCTCCTATTCGTCTGAAAATGGAGAACCGGGGGTTACAGGATGCCGCCGTCCACGCGCCAGACCTGCGCGGTTACGTAGCTTGCGCTGTCGCTGGCGAGGAATGCGGCCACGGAGGCGATTTCCTCCGGCCTGCCTTTGCGGCCCATCAGGTTGTGGGCCAGCGCGGCCTGCGCGATGGGTTCCCCCAGCGCGCGGGTCATATCGGTGTCGGTATAGCCGGGGGCGACCGCGTTCACGCGGATGCCCACATTGGCCAGTTCGCGCGCCAGCTTTTTAGTGGCGGCGATCAGGGCGGCTTTGCTGGCAGAGTAATCCAGGCGGCTGTCTCCGTCCAGCCCGGCGACGGAGGCGATATTCACCACCGCGCCCTGCCGCTTGCGCGCCATCCAGCGCGTGGCTAACTGGGTGAGGTACAGTGTACCGAACAGGTTGGTTTCAAACAGCGCGCGCATCTCGGAAACCGGAGTGAGCTGGAACATCTTGTCCGGCCCCATCACACCCGCGTCGTTCACCAGGATGTCCAGTGGCAGCTTGTCCGCCATGGCGGTTTTAATAGCGGCGGATACCGCGGCTTCGTCGGTCAGGTCGGCGTACAGCGGCCTGACCCACACGCCGTATTGCGTGGAAAGGGCCTGGCAGCGAGCCTCAAACGCTTCGTTTGGGGTGCGGGCAAACGCCCACACGTTCGCGCCTTCTGCGGCGAAGGTTTCCACGATGGCCGCGCCGATGCCGCGAGCCGCGCCGGTCACCAATGCGTTCTTTCCCGATAACAGCATACTATTCCTCCCCGCCCGCGAGGGTAACGGACGATTTGTGGTAGTATTCGGCGTACAGGTTCAACATATACTCCACGTTGTTGCCCAGCAGCGCGTCGCCCATCAGGCAGGCAGGCGTATCGGCAACCGGTACGAGCGGCACCTCCAATTGCGCGGGGTCGTTAAGCAGCGCGTCCCGCGCGTCCATGGCGCGGTCGTAGGCGGCGGCTTCTCCGGTTGCTATTGCGCGCAGGGCGCTGCCGCCCGCCATGTTCTGCGGCCCGTAGCTTTGCGCGCCGTCCGGGCGGTAGCCGGCGCAGCCCACAGCCAGCAGCACGGCGGCGACCAGCACAGGCGCGAGCCGCACCCTGCGGTTGTCGCTCGCGGATTCGGCGACGTTTCCGAAGCGTTTGATCAGGAAACCGGCCCAGTACACCGCAAGCAGACAGACGGCCAGCACGAAAACAAACCAGTAGGTGTTTACCGTTCGGCCGTCGCCCAGATAATTACCTGTGTACAGGGTGGGGGCCAGTTGCGCGCAGAACAGGGCTGCGGCAATAAGCGTAACCCACACGGGGTGGGCGAAGCGGAAGTCACTTTTACGCAGCGCGGGCAGGGCCAGCGCCGTGATTACGAGTATCGCCGCCAGAAACGGCAGGGAGAAGAAGTTGCCCATCAGCGCCAGGCCGAAATACACGGCTTCCAGCACTGCTTTGGGGGCGCTCATGCCGCCGGAGAGGGTTTGGGCGCGCACGGCGTTGCCGGGTGCGCGGACGCTGAACGCGAAACAGGCCATCAGCAGCAGCGTAAGCGCCAGAAAGGCCCAGCGTTTCGGGCGTTTCGCCACAAACGCCCAGCCGGTAAAGCCGACAGCCAGCAGCAATGCGAAAAGTACGGTGGAATACTTGGCCCCGCCCATGGCGACCGTGAGGAGCAACAGCAGCGTAAACAGCCATCCGGCGCGCGCGCCGCCCGCACGCTCAAAACAGAGCCATACGCCCGCCCAGCAGAGCATCAGCGAGGCCATCAGCGTGTAGGCGACTCCGCCGTTGAACCAGAAAAACCCTTCCGCGACGCTGGGGGCGAACTGTACCGCCACAAACCCCAGCAAACCGACCGCCGCCGTGATCACGGGGCCGTCCGCTTTGAGAACGCCGCCCAGCGCCTGCCGCAGAAAAAACCACAGCGACAGCAGGAACGCTGTCAGCAGCAGAAACGTGGTGATCCAGTACAGGGATTCGCCGAAAATCGCGGGCTGGAGCGCGCTGATAAGAGAGCTGGTATAGGTGCCTTCCCATGTCTGGCGGATGCCTGCGGTGTTGCGCCACGCAGCCTGTAAAACACCTGCCAGACCCTCGCCATTCTGCCACGCGGCGTGAGTGAGCAGCGAAAACCCGAAATCGTCATAGCACGCGTGGTTGTAAAAACTCAGCGCGTACAGGGGCAGCACGCTTGCCAGCAACAGCAGGATGCTCAGCCAGGCGACGACGCGGCGCGAGATCGTTTTGGTCATGGTTGCGCGCCCCCTTCCACCAGCACCGCGGTCTTATGGTAGTAGGCGCACAGGGTGGGCCGAACGTCGTATGTCGAACCGGGAGCGAGCAAATCCTCCATCAGCACGGCGGGCGTTGCCGTAAGAGGCGCAAGGGTTACGACGGACTGATCCGCGTCGTTCAGCAGTGTTTCCCGCGCGGTCATTTCCCGATCGTAACGGGCCGCTTCCCCGGTCACGATGCTTAAGGCCGCGCTGCCGCCCGCCATGTTCATGGGGCCGTACAGCGTGGCGTCGGCGGGTTTCATCCCCAGACAACCCAGCAGGAACAGGCAGGCGGAGGCGGCCAGCAGACCGCGTTTCAGTGCCGGAACCGGGGCGAAATCCGGTTTGTTCAACCGTTCGCGGCGGCGGGCCAGAAAGCCCAGCAGATAGGTTTCGTACAGAAAGAACAGCGTGACGAAGCTGAAATAGTAGGTGTCTGTGATACGGCCGCCGCCCAGAAACACGCCCCCGTACAGCGGTGGTGTCAGCTGTGCGCAGAACAGGCAACCTCCCGCAAGCAGCACCCAAACCGGGTGACGGAAACGGAAACGGCTGTTTTTCGCCAGCCGCCACAGCAGCGGCGCGAGCGCCAACCCCACAGCCAGCACGGGCAGCGTGCAGTAATTCCCCAACAGCGCCACCCCATAATACAGGGATTTCGCGATCGCCGCCACAGCGGAAGGATGCGCGCCGATCATGGCGGCGCGCACGGCGTTGCCGGGGGCGCTTATGCTGTACAGGAAGCATGCGGCGAACCACACCGTAAGCGCAACGTAAACGAAACGAAATTTATGCTTTTTCGACATCGCGTACACGCTTGTCGCGCCGAAAAGCAAAAGGCCGAACAGCCCGCCGCCATAACTGCCCCCGCCCAGCAGCGTGACCAGAATCAGCAACGCCGCCGCCAGCCACGGCGCGCCGCGCCGGGCGGTCGCCAGCCGTGCGCACAGCGCGAGGCTCAACGCCAGCAGCGAGTAGATGAACGTATTGCCGATGCCGCCGTTGAACCAGAAAAACGCCTCGTTTGCGGCGGGTAGAAACTGCGTCATTAAAAACAGGGCAAGGCAGGCGACACATAGGGATTCGGCCCGCGTCGCGCCGAGCAACCCGTGAAATACGGTATGGAAAAAGAAGCCGAAACACAGCAGGAAAACCGTAAGCAGCAGGAATGTGGTAAGCCAGTAATAATTCTCGCCAAACACGCCGGGCTGAAGGTTGCTTAAAAGCGTGCCCGTATAAGTGCCCTGCCAGTCGGCACGCACGGCCCTCGCGCCCGCCAGCGCGGCCTGTACGGTTTGCGTCAGGCTGCGGGTGGCAAGCCACGTATCATGCGTGGTGCCGGAAAATGTAAAATCATCATAGTAGGGGTGATTGTAAAACGAGATGGCGTACAGGGGCAGAACTCCGGCCAGCAGCATCAGCGCGCATAAAGCCGCCAGCAGGCGCATACCACGGCGCGGGATGCCGGGTCCGGCGTTTGTGTTTCGCAGCGACATCCGGCAAACCCCCTTCACGATATACTCCCAAAATAGAATTATAGCATAGAAGACAAAGTTTTGTCACTATTGGGAGGCGGATGGGAACGGCTGTGTGAATTGCAAGTTGAATTGCCGCCCCCCCTGCCGCGTCAGGCAACCTTAAGGG
>DAOPZG010000039.1:0-19392 GCA_035353235.1 Candidatus Limiplasma sp. | reverse complement strand
GTGCTCACGTATTTTATCACCACCACCGACCCCAAGCAGGAGGACGGCAGCTTCGGCACCACCTACAACGGAATACTCCACCCCGCCTCCATCGCGGGCGGCTGGAAGCGTTACCAGCAGAAGGAGCTGAACCACCGCATTCTGGTGGCGTACGGTTACGGGGACGGCGGCGGCGGCCCGGACGAGGAGATGCTGGAAAAAGGCGAGCGCCTGCAGCGCGGCATTGCCGGGTTCCCCCAAGTACAGCTGGGGCATGTGCGCCCGTTCTTCCAAGCCCTTCACGAGACGGTGGACGGAGCCAGGTACCTGCCCATCTGGGTGGGCGAGCTGTACCTGGAACTGCATCAGGGCGCGTACACCTCCGCTGCGGCGATGAAGCGCAATAACCGTTCGGCCGAGCGCGAGCTGTTCACAGCGGAATGGCTGCAAACGGCTGCGGCACTGTTGCGCGGCGCACCCTACGCCGCAGGGCGGCTGCACGAAGCGTGGGAAACGCTGTTACTTAACCAGTTCCACGACACCCTGCCCGGTTCCTGCATCGGTAAAGTTTACCAGGACGCGAAAGACCAGTTCGACAGCCTGTTTGCCGCCACGTCCACCTGCCGAGCCGAAGCCACGCAAGCACTGTGGGGTACAGGTACGCAGCTGGTCGCGCTGAACGGCTGCGCATTCCCGCGCGAAGACCTGCTGTTGCTGCCCAACGGGCAGGCCATTGAGAATCTCCCCTGTCAGGCGACAGCCAACGGCACCCTGTGCGTCACACAATCCGTTCCCGGGCTGGGTTGGGCGCCTCTTTCGACGGTCGCGGTATCCCCGGAAGAACCCGCCGCCGGCCTCCTGGTCATGGCGGGGCATCCCGCGCGGTTGGAAACCCCGTTCTTCCTGCTGGAGATCGACGAAAACGGCGAGCTGACCCGCGTATACGACCGGCGCGCCCGGCGCGAGGTGCTGCCGCAGGGCGAACGCGCCAACGTGCTGCAGGCGTTCGACGACCGCCCCTACCATTGGGATACCTGGAACATAGACATGTATTATGAAGAACAGCAATACCCCGTAAACGGCGACGTTACGGTGTTCTCCCCGGTTTCCGGCCCGGTTTTCGAAGGGATCACGGTGGAAAAACGCTTTGGCCGTTCCCGTTTCCGGCAGGAAATCCGCAGTTATCATGCCATTCCGCGTGTCGACTTCATCACGCATGTGGACTGGCGCGAGAACGCCACGGTGCTGAAAGTGGCCTTTCCCGTGGAAATCAACGCGGATTTCGCCACGTTTGATATCCAGTGCGGTAGCGTGCGCCGCCCCACCCACCGCAACACCAGCTGGGACACGGCGCGCTACGAGGTGTGCGCCCACCGCTGGGCCGATCTGTCCGAAGGGGATTACGGGGTGTCGCTACTGAACGACTGCAAGTACGGGTATGACGCGCAGGGGCATACCCTGCGGCTGACACTGCTGAAGGCGGGCATGGCCCCCGATCCGTCGGTGGACCGGGGAGAACACGATTTTACCTACTCGCTGTTCCCGCACGCGGGTGCGTGCGGCGCATCCACCAACGACATGGCCGCGCGCCTGAACCATCCGCTGGATGCGGTACAAGCTGCGGAAACACCCGCATCGGGCTGCCTGCTGACCCTGACCGGGGCGGATATTACCGTTGACGCGGTGAAGGTCGCCGAGGACGGCGACGGTTGGATCGCCGTTCGGATGCACGAACAGGGCAATACGCACGCGCACGCCGTTCTTACGGCGGGTTTCCCGCTTGAAGCCGCCGCCGTGTGCGACCTGATGGAAGAACAGCGCGCGCCGCTCGATGTGTGCGACAACGCCGTAACGCTTGATTTCCGCCCGTTTGAAATAAAAACTGTGCTGCTGAAACCGAAGGCAGCGTTGCTGTCGGAGGATCTGGCATGAGCGAACAGTATCGGATCGGAATCGACATCGGGGGCACCAAGGTAAACGCCGGGTTGGTACGGGAAGACGGTTCCATCGTGGAAAACCGGGTTTTTTCTTCCGCCGGAGCCACCAAAACCGCGGATTTCGCGGACCGGGTCTGCGCTAGCGTGCGGGAACTGCTGGAACATAACGGTCTTACGCTGGATCAGGTATCCCATATCGGCGCGGGCATCCCCGGCACGGCCAACCCCCGGCAGGGGATGGTGGAATACAGCTGTAACCTGTTTGGCACCGACGTGCCGCTGGGCGGCTATCTGCGCGACCGTCTGCACCGCGACGTGCTGATCGTGCAGGACAGCTGGGCGGGCGCGTGGGCGGAACACCGTTTCGGCGCGGGGCGCGGACACGGCGACATGCTGTGCGTCACCGTCGGCACAGGTATCGGTTGCGGCGTAATCCTGAACGGAAAAGTTTATGCCGGGGCCATGCACACAGCAGGCGAACTGGGGCATATCCCGGTCGTATGGCAGGGCCGCCCCTGCGGCTGCGGCCGGCGCGGCTGCCTGGAAGCCTACGCAAGCGGCAGTGCCATCTGGGCGCAGGCCCGGGAGCGTTTCCCCCAAAAACTCATCGGCCGCCAGCAGCGTACCGAAACGGTATTCAAGCTGATCGCAGAAGGCGACCCGGAAGCGCGCGTGTTGCTGGACGAATGCACCGATAAACTGTCTTACGGTCTGGCCATCATGGTGGATATCCTGTCGGTGGACACCATCATCATTTCCGGCGGATTGAGCGCCCACAGGCAGCTGATGATCGACCCGCTGCGGGAACGGATTCTCACCTACGGATACCCTTCCTGGACACGGAAGAACAGCCTCACCGTTTTGCAGGCGGGGCTGGGCAGCAACGCCCCCATGGTAGGCGCGGCATTCCTGACGCTGGAAGACATGCAGGCCGCCTCCGGAACCTGACCGAAACAGGGAACGTTGCTTTCCCAACTGTTTTCTGTACGGTGATGGAAAGGATGAATACGCTTGGTCATTTTTACGAAGCCGATCCCCCGCCCTGCGCTGTGGGGCGGCATGCTGATCCGGGAATACTTCCATTATCCGGATTTCCCGGACGGTATCGGCCAAAGCTGGTCCTTCAGCGCCCAGGAGGGCGAGGGGCAGAGCAATCTCATCGTGGGCGGTCCCTATCGCGGGCAGACGCTAATCTGGCTGTGGCAGAACCAGCCGGAGCTGTTTAAAAGCTCTTTTAAACGGTTTCCCGTGATCATATCGCTGGTTGCGCCGATGGACGATCTGAGCCTGCAAATCCATCCGGATGACCGGATGGCGCAGGAAGCGGGCTATCCCACCGGCAAGAACGAAGCGTGGTATTTTCTGGATGCGGAAAACAATGCGAGCATTGTGTACGGGCAGACCGCCAGAGATGAAACCGAACTTCGGGAGCGAATCGCCAAAGACGAATGGAACGCGCTGATGATGCACCTGCCTGTTCATAAAGGCGACTTTGTCTACCTTCCGGCAGGTATCGTACACGCGCTGAAAAAAGGCAGCATCGTCTATGAAATTCAACAGGCGACGGACGTAACCTATCGGTTTTACGATTATCACCGTAAAGACGCGCAGGGACGCGAACGCCCCCTGCAACCGGAACAGGCAATCCGGTGCGTGCATTACGATCTGTCCCAGAAAGACGCGCATCCGTCCCCCGCTTCCGTAAAGCTGGAGAACCTGACCGTGACGACCTGGGTAGATAACGAAAGTTTCTGCGTGCGACGCTATGCGCTTTCCGGCCCGCAGGCCCTCCGCTTCCCCCGTTATGCGCTGATGACCTGCGTGGAGGGCGCAGGCATGGCAGACGGCGTCCCCTTTGGTATCGGAGAAAGTTTCCTTGTCACCGTCGGCTCCCGCGTGCGCTTCGACGGGCAGGCTACCCTGATGTGCACCAGCGAAGGGCCGGGCGGGAACCCAGTTTATCCGGTATAAACGCATAACAAATCAAGAAAAGGCGCGCTCCGTTCCCGGTTGCGGGAGCAGAACGCGCCTTTTCTGTGTTACTTATTCGTCCAGCAGGGCGAGGTCGGGGTCTTCCTCCGCCAATTCCTTGTCCGCCTCGGCCAGCTCTTCCTCTACCGTGGCGGTCGCGGCGGCCGGGGTACCCGCCGCTTTGTTCGCCAGCTCGGCAAGCGCTTCCGTGCGGATGATCTTGTCGATCTTGTCGGCCACGTCGGGGTTGTCCTTCAGGTACTGGCGCGCGTTCTCGCGGCCCTGACCGATGCGCTGATCCTCGTAGCTGAACCATGCGCCGCTCTTGTGGATAATATCGCGGTCCACCGCCATGTCCAGCAGTGTGCCCGCTTCGCTGATCCCCTCGCCGTAGATGATATCGAACTCGGCAATGCGGAAAGGCGGCGCCACCTTGTTTTTGACCACCTTCACCTTGGTGCGGTTGCCGATCACCTCGGTGCCGTTCTTCAGCTGTTCACCGCGGCGCACATCCAGCCGGATGCTGGCGTAAAACTTTAGCGCGCGGCCGCCGGTCGTGGTTTCGGGGTTGCCATACATCACGCCGACTTTTTCACGCAACTGGTTGATGAAGATCGCCACCGCGTTTGTTTTGCTGATCACGCCGGTCAGTTTGCGCAGTGCCTGGCTCATTAACCGGGCCTGTAAGCCTACGAAACTGTCGCCCATTTCCCCCTCGATTTCCGCTTTGGGCACCAGCGCGGCCACCGAGTCGATGACCACGATATCCACAGCGCCGGAGCGTACCAGCGCCTCGCAAATCTCCAGCGCCTGCTCCCCAGTATCCGGCTGGCTGATATAAAGGTTGTCGATATCCACGCCCAGCTTTTTGGCATAGGTCGGGTCCAGCGCGTGTTCCGCATCGATGAACGCGGCCACGCCGCCCGCTTTTTGGGCCTCCGCCACACAGTGAAGCGCCACGGTGGTTTTACCGCTGCTTTCCGGCCCGAAAATCTCCACCACGCGCCCGCGGGGCAGTCCGCCCACCCCCAGCGCCAGGTCCAGCTGCAGGTTGCCCGTGGGGATCACCTGAAGGTTCTGGATGGCTGCCGCGTCGCTGAACTTCATCACGGTTCCCTTGCCGTAATTCTTATTCAGCTGGTTCAATGCGCTTTCCAGCGCCTTCATTTTTTCCGCTTTCAGCGCCACAGCGTCGTTCTTATCCACGTTTGCGGTGCCGATTGTTTTGGAGGGGCCGTCCTTTTTCTGGGCCATGCTGCGCAACCACCTTTCGTATTAAGCCTGAATGGATTCGATCATCATTTGAAGCGCACGCGCCACGGTCTGCTCCCGCACCGCCTGCCGGTCGCCGGAGAACAGGCAGCGCTCCACGCGGGTATTGCTTGGTGACGAGCAGCCGATATACACCGTACCGACCGGGGTTTCCGGGGTGCCGCCCGTCGGGCCAGCCACCCCCGTGGCGCTGACCGCGACCGTCACCTTCAGGGCTTTCCGCGCGCCGTCCGCCATCTGGCGGGCACAGGGTTCGCTCACCACACCCACACCGTCGATCACTTCCTGCGAAACCCAGAGCAGTTCATGTTTCACACGCGGGTCGTAGCTCACGATTCCGCCCATCAGCACTTTGGACGCGCCGGAGATGTCCGCGATCGTCGCGGCAATCAGTCCCGCGGTCAGGCTTTCCGCCGTACCAACGGTCACGCCCTTTGCTGTGGCGAGCCGTACCATTTCGGCCGCCAGCGCACGCAAATCACTCATTTTGCGCCGCCGCCCTGCATCAATACCTCGCCGTTGCGGATAAAGTAATCCACGCCGGACCATAACGTCATCGCGACAGCGGCGTACATCAGCACCTGATCCATCGGGAACGCACCAAACGGCCAGTTGCCGAGCATTACCGCCACGATCGCCAGCATTTGCAGCGTCGTCTTGATCTTGCCCAGTTTCCCGGCGGCGATCACGCGGCCCTGTTCCACCGCCACCAGCCGAAGCCCGTCCACGGCGATTTCCCGGAACAGCACCACAATACAGACCCACGCGGGGAAGCGGCCCAGCCCGGCCAGCGCGATCATGGTGGACAGCACCAGCAGCTTATCCGCCACCGGGTCCAGAAACTTGCCAAAATTGGTGACTGTCTGGTGTTTGCGCGCCAGATACCCGTCCAGCCAGTCCGTAAAGGACGCCGCGACAAACGCGACCAGCGCAAGCGCCTGCCACACCGGGTCGGAGAACTGCAAAAGGATCACCACGACCGGCACCAGCGCGATGCGCGTGATTGTAAGCCGGTTCGGCAAATTCATAAAATCACTCCCGATAGGTCATAGGTCTGCGCATCGGTGATGCAGGCCCTGGCGAAATCCCCCGGCGCAAGCCCCGCCGCGCCCGTGAGGTATAATAGCCCGTCGGAATCGGGCGCTTCGGCGGCGGAGCGCGCCACGGCCACCCCGTCTTCCCGGATGCTTTCCACCAGCACGCGTTCCGTACCACCTACCCGCAGGCGGTTACGCTCCAGCGAGATGGCCTGCTGAAGGGTCATCACGGCGTCCAGGCGACGCTGTTTTTCTTCTTCAGGCACCTGATCGCCCATGGTCGCGGCAGGAGTGTCCTCTTCCGCCGAATAGGCGAAAGCGCCCAGCCGGTCAAAGCGCATCTCCCGGACAAAGGCAAGCAACGCATCAAACTGCGCTTCCGTTTCGCCCGGGAAACCCACGATCAGGGTGGTGCGCAGGGTAAAGCCCATTTCCCGCGCTTTTTTCAGGAACGCGCGCACCTTGCCCATGTCGCCGCGGCGATTCATGCGGCGCAACAACACCGGGTCGGCGTGCTGCAAAGGCAGGTCGATATACCGGCAGATGTTGGGGTGCGCGGCCATCACGGTCAGCAGCTCTTCGTTCACCTCGTCGGGGTAGCAGTACAGCACGCGCAGCCATTCCACGCCCGGGATCGCCGCCGCCTGCTCCAAAAGCTGCGGCAGCAGCGAACGCCCTTCCGTATCCGTACCGAACCGGGAGGTATCCTGCGCCACCAGCACAAATTCCTTCACGCCGCGCGCGGCCAGCGAGCGAATCTCCTCCAGTACATCCGCCATCGGGCGGGAACGGAACCCGCCCCGGATCAGCGGGATCGCGCAGTAGGCACAGCGGTTGTCGCACCCGTCCGCAATCCGCACGTATGCCATATACGGCGGCGTGGTAAGCACCCGCTCGCCGGATAAAATATGTTGGTCGTCCTCGCAGTACACGGCGTGTTTCCCCTGTAGCGCCTCCCGGATCGCCTCCGGCAGCCGCTCGTACTGGTTCACGCCCAGCAGCAGGTCCACTTCCGGCAGATCCGTAACCAGTTCCTTTTCATAACGCTGCACCAGGCAGCCGGTGGCCACCAGCAGTTTGAGGCGGCCCGTTTTTTTATATTGTGCGCAGGAAAGCAGCGTATCCACGGATTCTTCCTTGGCCGGGTCAATAAAGCCGCAGGTGTTCACGATCAGCACATCCGCCTCGGCTTCGTTGGCGGTCAGCTCGTACCCCGCGCGTTCCAGTATCCCCAGCATCAGTTCCGTATCCACTCGGTTTTTTGCGCATCCCAGCGATACCACGCCGACTTTGACCATTCTCGCGCTCCTTATGTGCATTGGTTTCCAACGTTCGTATTATAGCATACCGCAGGGGTAAAAGGAAGCGCATCGCGCGATACCGGCAGCCGCCTATTCCAGCGGCAGCGGGGCTTTGGAGTCCATCCGCAGCTTTTGCAGCGCCTCCCGGTATTCGTCCGGCAGAGGGGCGGTAAAGCGCATTCGTTCCCCCGTGCGCGGGTGGGTAAAAGCCAGCGTGTAAGCGTGCAGCATCAGCCGGGGCGCCGCCACGCCATGTTTAATTCCGTATAGCGGGTCGCCTGCCACCGGGTGCCCGACGCTTTGCAGATGCACACGGATCTGGTGCGTGCGGCCGGTCAGGATATGCACGTCAAGCAGCGACGCGCCGCGCAGCGCCTCCAGCAGCCGCCACTCCGTCTGCGCGGGCCTGCCACCCTCCACGATCGCCATTTTCTTACGGTCCTTTGGGCTGCGGGCAATCGGGCGGTCAATGGTTCCTCTATCGTCCTTCACGGTTCCCTCCGCCACAGCCAGATAGTGCTTTTCCATGGAGCGTTCCTTCAACTGGGCGCTCAGCGACAGGTGCGCCGCGTCGTTTTTGGCGATCAGCAGCACCCCGCTGGTGTCCTTGTCCAGCCGGTGCACGATGCCGGGGCGTTTCACCCCGCCGATGCCGGACAGGTCGGGGATGGCGAACAGCAGGGCGTTCACCAGCGTGCCGGTTTCGTTACCCGCCGCGGGATGCACCACCATGCCGCAGGGCTTGTTGACCACCGCCAGATCCTCGTCCTGATAGAGAAATTGTATGGGGATTTCTTCTTTTTCCACAGCCGCTTCCACCGGGTCGGGGATGTCCGCCTCCACCCGGTCGCCCGCACGCACGGCCGCCCCGGCCTTCGACGTTACGCGCCCATTCACCCGGCAGAGTCCGGCGGCAATCCATCTGGCCGCCTGCGAACGTGTCGCGCCGCTGCCCTGCGCAACCAGCAGGTCCAGCCGCGCGTCAATCGGCGCGATCAGTTCGGTCCGTTTCACGCGTTTTCGCCTCCGATTTCCGCATCCAGTCCTGCGGGCGCCAGATCAGGCTGACCGCCAGCAGCGCAACCCCCAGGCAAATGGCGATATCCGCCGGATTGCAAATATACCAGGGCATCCAGGGGAAATAAATCATGTCCACCACGTACCCCTGCAAAATCCGATCCAGCAGGTTTCCGGCAAAACCGCCCGCTGCCAGCGCCATCGCGAAGCGGGTAAACGGCGTGGTACGAAAGCGGCGAAAAATCACCCACCCCAGCAGCACCAGTGCAATCGGCAACACCAGCACGGCGACCGTATTGCCGGAGAGCAGCCCCAGCGCTACCCCCGCGTTATGGGTCAACCTCCACTCCAGCACCCCGGGGAGCACCGGCACGGTGGAACCCACCGCCAACCCGCCAACCGCCAGCCATTTTGCCAGGCGATCCAGCAGAAAAACGCCGAGCGCCGCAAGCCACGCAACCATCCTGCGCATCCTCTCCGTTCCAGTCCAGCCGGATTGTTGCCCCGGCCTGACCTTTCTTTAGTATCATACCAGAACGGGTATTGGTTTGCAACGATTGACGAACGTTTGTTTCTGTTTTAGGTTTGTACGCCGCTTTCATTCGGCAGGCCGGGCAAAGCCGCATAACGTTCGAATCGGTTGCCTGTCCGTCCCCTTTTCTTTCCTGTCAGGCAACCGTAACGCGCCATCCCCCACAGCACGTCTCCGTTGTTTTTCCGGCCCGGAAAAGATACAATCAGCACAGAATCAAACCGAAGGAGGCCGCCGGATGAAGATCGGAGAAGTCATCGCGCGCAAACGCAGGGAGAAGAACCTTACGCAGGAACAGCTGGCCGAAAAGCTGGGGGTTACCACGTCCGCCGTAAGCAAATGGGAAACCGGCTCCACCTGCCCGGACATCACTTTGCTGGCGCCCACGGCCCGCGCGCTGGGCGCCACAGTGGACGAGCTGCTGTGCTTTGGCAACGAACCTGAGAACGCCGAAATCGAAATTTATACTGCCAAAGCCCGCGCCGTTTATGAGGCGCAGGGGTTCGACGCGGGCTGGGCTTACTGCCAGAGCCTGTACCGGGAATATCCCAACAGCCTGCCACTTAAATTTTCCCTTGGGTACCTGTTCCAACCCTTCCTGATCCTCAAGGAGAACCTGACCCCTGACGAAACAAGGGCGTATTTTATCAGTACCGCCGCCCTGTATGAGGAAGTGCTGGCGGGCTGCGCCCCCGAATACACGTACCGGGCCACGATGATCCTGATCAGTTGCTATACCATGCTTAAAGAAACGGAGAAAGCGGAGGCGCTTTTTAACCGCCTGCAGCCGCAGGCAGGGCCTACCGTGCTCAGTTCCTCCCTGTACGCACTGCGCGGCGACAACGAAAAGGCCCTGAAGATGACCCGTAAAAGCCTGCTGAATGATCTTGCCCAGATGGAGCAGGGGCTTTCCCTGCTGGGCGCTTACTCGCGGGAAAGCAACGACACCGCCACCGCGCTTGCGCTTGCAAACCTGTCGGTTCAAATGGCCTCCCTGTTTGGTCTGCCGGGGCTGTTGCCCCGCCGCGATCAGCTTTGTTCGCTGATCCAGGCAGGGGAGACGCAATCCGCGCTGGACGCGCTGCAGCGGTATGCGGACGCAATCGTTCATTTTACCGGCGCCGCGTCGGACAACCCCCTGCTGAACCCGCAACCGCCGGAAACCGCCGACCCATCCTTCACCCGCAGGGTGCTGGCTCAAACCGTGCTGAAGGACCCCGAAATTGCGCAGCTCCAGAACGAACCTCGCTATCAGGCGATCCTGCTGCCGCTGCGCGAGATTGCGGAGGCTCCGAGCCATTCCTTTCAGCCTTCATCCGACAAATTGAAGCCGGATTGACAGCCTTTTCGGGAACCTTCCATCCGTTTGCCCGAATCCGAACTGTTCTCCCCGTATACATAATCCGATTTTTTGATCAGGCAAAAGCCTCCCGAGTGCAAATCCGCACTGTCGGGAGGCCTTTTTGTTGAAATTCTCATATGATTCCGGGGCGGGCAAAACATATCCACGCAGTCTTTATACGCGCTCCTCTGCATCCGATCGGTGTTGCTGTTCAAACGCGCGCGTTTCCTGCTCTGTCGGGCAGGACTGCCACACGCCTTTCTTCGTTACGGACAAGGCCGATGCCGCCGAAGCCAGCCGAACAGCCCGTTCCAGCGTATCTCCGCCCGCGATCCGTGCAAGCATCGTACCGGCAAAAATATCGCCCGCGCCGGTCGTATCCACCGCCTTCATGCGAATGGCGGGAATGAACGCATTCACGGTTCCGCGGATCACGCATCCCTTTTCCCCCAGCGTCACGATCACGTTTTTCGTTCCTCTGGCCAGCAGCGCATCCGCGGCGCGTTCGGCTTCCTGCCGGTTGGTTACGGGCATCCCGGTCAGGGTCGCAGCTTCAAACTCGTTGGGCTTAAGAAAGGTCAGGCAGGGAAACAGCCAGTCCGGCAGCGGCCTTGCGGGCGCGGGGTCGAGCATGATTTTTACCCCGCGCGCAGAAAGCGCCCGGATAGCGGCGAAAGTCTCCTCGCAATCGTTCTCCAGCTGAAAGCCCGCCAGCGTCACATCATCCGGAAGAACATTCAGGATTTCATTGCTGGACAACGTTCCGTTCGCGCCGCCGTGCACGACGATGCAGTTATGTCCCTGCTCGTCGATGAAAATCCCGGCGACGCCGGTATGCTCCTGCGGGTCGGTCAGCATGCCGTCCGTGGGAATGCCCAGCTTCTGATACAGCGAACGGATCGCGCGCCCTTCCTCGTCGTCGCCCACCTTGATCACCGCCGCAGGCGCGCCGCCCTGCAAATGAGCGGCGATGATCTGGTTGGAGCCCTTCCCGCCGCTACCCGTGAAGAACCCGGTGCTTTTTACCGTTTCTCCCGGCAGGGGGATGCGGGGCGTGCAAAAGGTGATGTCCTGATTATAGCTTCCCACGATCGCCAGTTTTTCCATGCGTCCGCGCCTCCCGGTCAGCGATATCGAAAAGATTTTCCTGTTGCACCGCGCAGGGTACGGCGTTACCCGGACGTGCAACACTCAGCTTGTCGGCCTATTCCATTTGCCCAACCCTGCGGTGCAGCGCCGCCATTCGGTCAGCCACCACAGCCAGACTGCGCTCGCTGAAACCGCTCATGGTGGTGTGCAGTTCGTCGCGGAAAGGTTCAATCCAGCTCGCAGGCAGGCCCTCGGCGAAGAAAGCCCCCAGAATGGAGCCGCAACTGCAGGCGAAGCTGTCCGAATCGTTCCCCTGCGCTACCTGCAAGGCAATTCCGTCCTCCGCGTCTCCGGCAAATTTAAGCGTATTGATCACCGTACCGATTTCCTGTACGATCTGCCCGGCGGTAAACGACCCGAAGCGTTCGTGAACCGCGTTGTACCCTTCGGTAAAGTCCTTCGCCGCGTCCACAATGCGGTAGCTTTCGCTTGCCTGCTCATAAAAACGGCTGCGCTGCGGGATATATTGGAGCGCCGTTAACACGATCTCGCGCCAGTCTTTCGCCACAAAGGCCGCCGCAATGGCCGCCGCGATAAACATCGCGCTGTACACGCCGGTCTTGCGGTGGGTAAAGGACGCGTCCTTCCAGGCAAGCGTCGCCGCCATTTCCGGGTTGCCCGGGCAGGCATAGCCGTACGCGTCGGCGCGGATCATGGCCCCGCACAGCTCCTGCCCGGGGTTCAGGCATTCCACCCACTCGTCCATATCAAAAGGCAGGTTGGGGGTCAGGGAGGCCAGCCCCGCTTTAAGCAGAATGTTACGCTCCGGGCCCCAGCACAGGTAGATCGGCATATTCTCAATCCAGAGGCTGCGCATATCCTCGTGGGTAAAGTTTGCGCCGCCCTTTTCCAACAGCAGCATCCCCATTAAGGAATAGGTAATATCGTCGTCCGGCGCAACGTAACGCACGTTTCCGGCGGTCGTATCCACCCAGCTTGGGTTTCTGCGGCCCCAGGCGGTCAGCATCGCATCGCTCACATACCCACGGATCGGCCACATTCCGGCTTTCTCCGCGGCGTCGCGAATATCCTGCAAGGTGCCGTAGGGCGGCTCCTCCAACGGCTTGCCAAGGATACAGGCGCAAACGGAGGTGAGAAACGCGCTGTGCACGCGCTTTTCCACTTCGCTCTCCGGCAGCGCCCGGATCACGCCCCGCGCGCGGTTGGGGTCGCACTCCGCCAGAATCTCCGCAAGCCCGTCCGGCTCGCGATACGGCCAGTCCTTGCGGATCGGCGCTTTCCGGATTTCCTGTGCGATCGAAAAAAGCGAATCGTAGCTCTCCACGGCGCTTTCCAATTGCTTTTGCAGGTTTTGCACCTCATACCCCTGGCGCGCACGCTCATCCAGTTCCGCGGATAAAATCTGTTTTAACGTTTCCTTCGTAAACACGCAATTCCTCCTGCTGTCCTTCGGTCACGCGATACCGGGGCGGGGCGCAAGCCCCGTCCCGGCAGAAAGGGAAGTTTACTGGGTAATCCCGGCGTTCAGTTCGTCCACAACGTCCTGCACAGTCTGCTGGTTCGTCGTTTTGAAGTTGGTCCATTCGGCGTCAATGTCGTTGCCGGAGAAGATCATGCCGGTAATCAGGTCGTCGATCTTCAGGGGGAACTTCAGCTTCTTTTCGCCGTCAAACAGAATCTGCGCATAATCCGGGGCCACCAGCTGCGCGGCTTTTTCCTTTACGTGGAACATGTTGACCGCCATGGTGCGCACCGCTTCGGGCAGCGAAGGATCGCGGGCCGACCAGTCATCCGGCAGAACAGCCTTGGTGAAGAAGAAGTTGTAGGACGGGTATTCGTCGGCGATGTTGATGAAGTTACCATTCTCGTCCTTAGCGCGGGTAATCTCAATCTGGTCGCCGTTCATCGTATAGTCCACGCCCTCAATGCCGCAATGGATCAGGCGCTGGCCTTCCTCGGTGCACACGTAATCGAGGATGCTCAATATACGGTCCAGTTTCTCGTCGTCGATGTCGGGGTTAAACAGCAGGCCAGCCCAGAAGTTGGTCACGTTCTGCTCGCCGCGGTATACGCCGTCGTCGCCCACGACCGTCGCAAGGCCGATGGCCTGAGCCGGATCGATGCTGGGGTTGGAGCGGCTGAAGGAGTTGAACCGCTCGTCCACATTCGCGGCGGAAGCGCCATCCACGAACATACCGGCGATACCGCTGTCGAACTTCTCGTAGTGTTCCTTGCCCTTGAAGGCATAGTAGTCGGGGTCGATCACGCCGGTGTCGAAGCATTCTTTCAGCTTCTTCACGCCCGCAAGGGTCGCGTCGTCGAAGCCGCCCCATACGTACTTGCCATTCGCATCTTTATAGAACTGATCGTAGAAAGCGTTGCTGCTCTGTACGAAGGCATTGTCCACATAGGCGGGAGGCGCGGTGAAACCGATTGTCTTTCCAGCGCCGTTTCCGCCGGGGTCCTTCTCCGCAAAGGCTTTGGCCAGCGCTACGATCTGGTCGACGGTGATGGTATCGCCCACTTCGATGCCGACCGCTTTGGCCCAGTCTTTGCGATAGTACAGCACTTTCGGGTCAATGATCAGGTCGGTCGTTTCCGTAGGCGGTTTGAGGTAGATCACGTTGGGGATCATGTACAGTTTCTGATCCGGGTCATTCGCCTTCAGATAATCCGCCACGCCGGTCTTTTTCATGGCCGCCGCGAGGTTGGGGTACTTCGTTTCCAGGTCGTCGGGCAGCGCCTTAACCAGCCCCTGCGAAGAATAGCTCTTATAGTCCTTCAGGTTGAAGTTCCAGAAGAGCATATCCGGCATATCGCCCGAGGTAATCCACAGGCGGTCGCGCTCATCCCAGGTTTCCCAGGTGATGTTGGTCAGCTGGTACTCGAAGTTGAACATCTTGTCGAACGTTTTGTAGATCGCGTCATCCATAAAGTTCACGTTGTCCGGCAGGTTGATGGACGTTGCGGAAAAACTGATGCGGTTAGAGTACTGTGCGGGCGCGCTTTCCGCAGTGGCGATGCCGAACGGCAGCATCATCAGGCACATCAGGATAGCCACAAGTCGACTGGTCCTTTTCACGTTGATCCCTCCAAATTTAGTTTATTTTGGGGAAACGGCTTTCAGCCGTTAACCTTTCACGGAACCGATCATGATGCCCTTGATGAAAAACCGCTGCGTGAAGGGGTAAAATATCATTACGGGCGCCATGGTCAGCACAATCGCAGCCATTTTAAGGCTGAGGGAATAGTAGGTTTTCTGTACCGATACCACACGGCTCGCCATATCGTCCAGCGTCGTGTATACGATATTGCGCAGAATCACCTGAAGGGTCCATTTGTTGGAGTCGCGCACCATCAGCATCACATTGAACCACTCGTTCCAGCGATCCACCGCCAGAAACAGGATCACCGTCATCAGAATCGGCACGGACAGCGGCAGGATGATCCGGAAGAACGTCAGCATCTCGCTTGCGCCGTCGATTTTGGCGGATTCCTCTATCTCATGCGGAATACTCTGGAAAAAGTTGCGGATCAGGATGGCGTAAAACGTATTGCCGCCGTAGAGAAGCACGATGCCAACCAGGCTGTTGGTCAGCTTCATCTCCTTCATCAGCAGGTAAATCGGCACCATACCGCCGCTGAAATACATGGTGAACAGCACCAGAAAAACGTAGATTTTCTTCCCGGGAAAGCTGGGCCGGGACAGTACGTACGCGGTGCTGACCGTAATCAGCATACTGAACGGCACGCCCAACGCGAGGAAGAACAGCGTATTGCGGTAGCCCGTCATCAGACTGGTGGCCTTCATCAGATAGCTGTAAGCCGAAAAGGTGACTTCCTGCGGAAACAGCATCAGTGGGTTTCGGGAAAACTCCCGCTGGGTCGATATGGAGGCGAGTATGGCGTTGTAGAACGGGAACAGGATCAGCAACGCCCATATCCCCATCACAATCCCGATCACAATCTGCGCCTTGTCCAGCTTCTTCTTTTTATATTCCAGCATCCGGCACCCCTCCTAAAACAGTCCTTCTTCGCCCATCATCTTCGCGATGCGGTCAAACATGTACAGCAGCCCGAAGTTGATCACGGATTTGAACAGACCGACCGCGGTGCTGAAGCCGAAATCGCCGGAAGTCTGGAACGTGATCCGGTAAATGTAGGTGTCCAGAATATCCGAGATGGACTGAACCGTCGGATTATACATGTTGAAAATCTGGTCGAAACCGGCGTTCATCGTGTTGCCGATGGCCAGCAGAAGCAGAATCACAATCGTGGAGCGGATACAGGGCAGCGTCACGTGCGTCATCCGCTGAAAACGGTTCGCGCCGTCGATCATCGCCGCTTCGTACAGCTCCGGCGATACCCCGTTGATGGACGCCAGATAGATGATGCTGGTCCACCCGGCGGTTTTCCAGATGCTGGAGATGTAGATCAGTGGCAGAAAGAACGATTTGCTCGCCAAAAACTGCTGTTTGTCGCCGCCTGCCAGCGCAATCAGGTTATTGACCACCCCATCGCTGCCCAGCATATTAAGCACGATGCTGCCCACAACCACCCAGGAAAGGAAGTACGGAAACGTGAACACCGTCTGTAATGTTTTCTTGTAGCGGCCCGCGCGCAGTTCGTTCAGCAGCAGCGCGATAATGATAGGGAACGGGAATTCAAACAGGATGCGTTCCAGGCTGATGATGAGCGTATTGCGGAACGCCTGATAGAAATCCTGATTGCCAAACAGCTCTATGTAGTGTTTAAGCCCGACGAACTCGCTGCCCAGAATCCCTTTGCGGGCGTTAAAATCCTTAAACGCCAGCAGCAAACCGTACATGGGGCCGTAACAGAAAATGATGTACCAGACCAGTGAGATGATCAGGAAGATATACACCGTTCGGTTCTTCGCCAGCTGCGCAATCAGGCCGTTTTTCTTTCTTCGGGTTTTTTGTGCCGATACCAAGCCGCATTCTCCTTTCCCTTTGCACAGGCCCCCTTTCGGGGCTCTGTGTTGGCCGGACACGGGCTTCGACGCTTCCGACGGTGCGTTACAGCGTCGGGCAGCCCTGCCCCGTCAGTTTTTCGCGGATGCGGACAAACGCACCATACGCGCCCGCAAGGTTGCTAAGCTCGGCCGCCCTGAGCTGTACGGGCCGGTAACTTGGCATAATCTGAGGTTCATACACCCGTACCAGCCTGTCCAGCACACAGGGCTGGGTCATCACCCCGCCGCAGAGCACGAACAGGGACGGGTTCAAAATATGGGTCAGCGTTACCAGCCCAAGGGCAATTTCGTCAATCCAGCGATCCACCAGCGGTTGCAGCTCCGGCTGTGTTTCCAGTGCGGCAAACAATTCCCGGCCGGTTTGTATCTCCGGAAAGTCCCGACGCACGTCCCGAAGCAAAGCCGTTGCGGACGCGTACTGCTCATAGCAGCCGTGGCCGCCGCAGGCGCACTCCCGTCCGCAGGGATGGGTAATCATATGCCCGATCTCCCCCGCCACGCCGCTTTGACCGCCGTATACCCTGCCGTCGATTACGATGGCCCCTCCGATGCCCGTACCGTACGAAACACAGATAAAATCACGCTGACCGCGCGCCGCGCCGAACGCCCCTTCGCCAAGAGCCGCGGCGTTTACATCGTTATCCACCGTCACGGGCCTTTTCAGCCGCGCCTCCATCAGGCTGCCAAGCTCCGTGCCCGTAAAACCTTCCACGTTCCGGTTGGCATATATGATCCGCCCGGTGCGCGCATCTACCTGCCCTGTGCAGGCGATACCGACGCCGTCGTAGTCCCGGTACTGTTCGATTATGCCGAAAGCCGCCTGCAAAAGCGCCTGTGCCCCCCGGTTTCCGTTGGACGCGCATTCGTCCGACCGCTCGATTTGCCCTTCGCTATTAAACAGCGCCGACTTGATGGCGGTCGCCCCGATATCCAGCGTAAGGTACTTCATAGGCTGTGATCCCGCAGCACACCGGCGAACCGGCGGGTGATTTCCATGGGCCTGGTTATCGCAGTGCCGACCACCGCAGCGAAAGCGCCGCAATCCATGGCCTGCGCCAGCTGCTCCGGCGTCCAGATTCCCCCCTCCGCGATCACGCGGCAGCCCGCGCCCGTCAGGCTGCGCATCAAGCCGAAATCCGGCAAGGCCGTGCCACGCGTATCCTCCGTATACCCCGCAAGCGTTGTCCCGATCAGGTCAAAGCCCATCGCCCAGGCACGCAGTCCTTCCGCTTCTGTGGCGCAGTCCGCCATCCAGAGGCGATCCGGCCACCGCTCCCGGCATTTGGCAAAGACAGCTTCCAGCCTTTCATCATCCGGGCGAGGGCGCGTGGTGGCGTCCATGGCGATGATCTCGCAACCGGTTTCCGCCAGCTCTTCCGCCTCCCGAAGCGTCGGAGTAATGCAGACCGGGCAATCGCCGTACTTGCGCTTGATGATGCCGATCACGGGAAGCGGCACCTCCGCACGGATGGCTGTGATGTCCCGCACGCTGTTGGCCCGTATGCCTCCCGCGCCGCCCAGCTGCGCCGCGCGGGCGAAATGCTTCATAATGGGGTATTCCGCGCTGAACATCGCTTCTTCCGGCAACGCCTGACAGGAAACAATCAGCCTGCCTTGGATCCGCTCCAGCACTTCTGTTTTCTGACCGGTCATTGGTTTGCAGCCTCCTGTACGTCCAGCTCAATAGCGATATCAAACAGCCTCCGCCATGGAAACGTAATGGTCTTAACGCGAATTGACGGAGTCCACTCATCCGCATACCGCTGCAAATGCTCTGCGATAAACTGCCCCAGCGGTTTCTCAAAACCGCTGATGTCGTAAAAACCGCCGCCGCGCAGCACCACCCAAGCCATCGCGAGTTCCCGCACGTTTGCCATATAGGCCCAATCCTCCAGCAGGCGGAGCTGCGTAAAGGTGTCGTTTCGCTTTGGCGCCCCCTGTCGAAGCATCATATGCGCGATGCAGGTGCCCGCGGAATTGGCCGCCGTATTCCACGCCGCATAGGACGAAAGCTTTCCCAGCAGGCGCTTCTCGCGCAGCATCCCCATCAGCTCGTTATCCGCGCCGTTTGCCAGCGCCACATCCGCCAGTGCAACCGGCTTGTCGATATGGCTGATCTCGTTCACAAACTCCGGCAGACAGCGTTCCGAAAAATAACTCGCGTCCAGGCTGGCGCTGTCCTGGCTGGCCTCCCCCATCGCTTCGCCGCTTGCGGTGGGCGCGTTCACCATCAGCACAAAATCCGCTTTGTCGATCCCGGCGCACACATGCCCGCCCGCCGCGGCAATCTGCCATTTCAGGTTTTCGCCCAGCGGTCTGTCCTCGTACTTGGGGATCACGAGCGCGCCTTTCACGGCGCTGTAGCGCAGGAACACGGCCGGGTTTAGCCCGCGCAGGGTGTTGACAGCCCTTGCCAGCAGCACGCCGCCCACTTCGTCCGCGCCGGAATACATATAAACGCGGTTGCTCAGCCCAAGGCGGATCACCTTCTTACGCAGTTCCCGCTGCTCCCTAGCCGCCCAGCCATACTGGGCGCAGTCATCCAGCGGGATCACCAGAAAGTCTACTATGCCTTCCTTCACCAGGTCCACCATGGCTTCGTTCGCCTGACGGTTCACCTGGCGGCGCGCGGTAAAGTCGGCAAGCGCCTCCGGCGGCAAAGCCTGCCGGACACTCTCCAGTTTCTCCTTTTCCTCATCGCTCAGCGTATCCCGTTCCGCCTTATCGGTCGCATAGCCGATTTCATAAAGCATGCGGCCATACGTCGCGTAATAATCCGGCTCTTCTTCGGACGAGCTGTAGGCCGGCGCGCGCATAATCAGGTTAAACACATAAATCTTACAGTCCGGCGCTTCCCGGCGCAGGGCACGAAGCCTGTCGATCCGCTCGCGGCATTCC
>DAOPZG010000038.1:0-19486 GCA_035353235.1 Candidatus Limiplasma sp. | reverse complement strand
CTCCGTAACGCCTTTCCGCTTTGTTCTTTCGGTGCCTTCCGTTACCTTCCTGAAAGATATTACGGATATGCAGCTGGCTTTTCTGTACTTCGCTTTCGGCACGCTTGCGCTGGGGCTGATGGCGGCTTATCTGCTGGCAAAGCATAATTACAAGCCGCTGCAACAGCTGAAGCAGGCGGCGCAGATCCCCGATAAAGACAGCGACGATTTTACCGCGCTCGGCAGCAAACTGAGAGAATTGCTCAGTGCCGACGACCAGATGCATACCGAGATTGAACAGTTAAGCCGCGTTGCGAACACGCAGCTGTTTACCTCCGTGCTGTCGGGCAACCTGAATGCGTTAGAGAAGAATCGCCGAAAACAGCTGGACGGTATTTTTACGGGCAATGTTTTTGTGGCGGCACTGGTGGACCTGGAAACGTCGGAAGCTCAGGCTACCCCGGAAGGCAGCAAAGCGATGTTGGGCACCCTGAACCTGCTGGCCTCAGAATGCGCAGGGCAAATCTGCCAGTGTGAAATCCAGCCAAACAACGACGCTTACGCGGCGATCTTCTGCTTTGACGATAGCGTGTCCCACAACGACGCACAGTTTGCTGTGCAGCAGATTTGCGAGCAGATGGTGAAGCACGCTGTGGAACAGCCCGAACTGGCTACGCTGTCGATTTATGTGGGAGACGCGATAGACGGAATCGACAACGTGCACCTGTCCTACCATAACGCGCTGCAGGCCCGGGAATACGCCGAGTTCGTTACGGAAACCGAAAAACGCGTGATTCTTTACGATGAAACGATGTTCTCCAGCGATATCGCGTGGCAGGATTACGACATCGTGGATGCCGAAAGGCAGTTTACCAGTCTGATGATGGAGGGAAACTACAGCCAGGGCGAGCAGATGCTCCGGGAAATCATGGCCTATTATAACTGCCGCGACGGAATGTCGCTGTATGTGATGCGCTGCCGCATGTTTGGCGTGATGAACATGATGCTGAACGTTCTGCACGAGGTGGAGCCGGACCTTGGCACCAGCTTCTACGAAGAGACCAACCCGGTGGCGCGGCTGCTGTCCGCACGAACACGGCAGGAGCTGGAAGACGTGATCTTTGAGGTGATCGACCGCCTTGTGGGCCGTCAGGAGAGCAAAACGCCCGACATTCAGGGAAAACTTACACAGATCGAGCATTACATAGCGGCTCACTATTTTGACGTGGGCCTGGGGGTAAAGCAGGTGGCGGACGCGTTTAACCTGTCGCTTCCGTACCTGTCCCGCATCTTCAAAAAGGAAAAGGGAATCGGCCTGCTGTACTATATTAACAGTTACCGTGTGCAAAAGGCCAAGGAGATCATGGAGAGCGACCAGAAAGCCACCGTGGCGGAAATCGCGGGCCGGGTGGGGTACAACAGCAGCCAGACATTGATCCGTATTTTTAAGCGCTACGAGGGCACGACCCCCGGACAGTTCCAGACCGGCAGAACCGACGGGGACGACGCTGAGGACGACGACGAGGGTGCCGACGGGGATCCGGAGGAATAGCGGCGCGGGCGGGGCAGGCAAAATTCTGGCGGGGCGCGAACGCGGCAATGCGTTTATGCCCCGCTTTTTATTCGGCTGGCAAACGGAAAAGGGCCTGTAATAACGGCTGTTTGTTTTGGGATAAAAATAGCGCATTCGGAGTAAAAACGCTACCATATGGTAAAAAACAGACCAGAATTTATATCATCGGCTTCGCAAATATTCAGCATTTACAGAATGAACAACAGAACTTATAGTCAAAACAGAAACGCGAGTCCCGAGGCGCCAACGGGACTCCGGATGAATTGAAACAGGGAGAGGAGCCACAAACATGATCAAACGGATGTTGTCGATTTTACTCGCGCTGACCCTCGTCATGACGGTATCCATCGGTCTGGCGGAAACCACCACCAACGGGGTGAATGAAACCACGATCGCCGAGAAGGCGAAACTTGGCACTAAAATCCAGAAGGTTACGGATGAACCTGTAACGCTGACAATGTGGATGGATGTTTCTTCCCACGACGTCAGCAATATTATCGGCGATCTGCAAAACATGGACATTCTCAAGACGCTGGAAGAAAAGACCGGCGTGCATATCGAACTGAAGCTTGCCCCCGTTGGCGAGGCGGACACCAGCTTCTCGCTGATGATGGCTTCCGGCAATATCGCCGATATCATCATCGGTTTTGATACCTACTATAAACAGGGCGGCGACGCTGCGATTGACGAAGGAATCATCTACAACCTCAAAGATATGGTGGATCAGTATGCGCCCAACTACAAGGCTGCGATCACCGCGTCCAGCTACCGCGAGCGCGGCACCGTGACCGACGCCGGCAACATGCCTTATTTCTGCGAGCCGACCTACATGGACGATCCGGGCCTTACCTACGGCGGCGCGATCATCCGTAAGGATCTGTTGGACAAACTGGGCATGGCTACCCCCGTTACTTTTGACGACTGGCATACCTACCTTACCCGCTGCAAAAACGAGCTGGGCATGACCCGCGGCCTGGGCCTGGCCAACACCGGCATCAGCAAGTACAACGCTTACAACGCCGCTTTCGGCTTTGAAATGGAAAATCCCTCGGATTGCTTCACGCCTGTGTATCAGGTGGATGGCAAAGTGATGTACGGCCCGCTGACGGATGGTTATAAAGAATACATCACCATGATGGCGCAGTGGTATTCCGAAGGCCTGATCGACCCGGACTTCACCTCGACGATCACCTTTGACGACGGCGTTGCCATGATGAGCAGCAACCTCTGCTCCGCCTCCAGCGATCACGGCGGCGTGCTGGGTTACGTAAACGGCCTTGGCGCAGCGGTGGACCCGAACTTCAACTTCGTGGCCGTGCCCGCTCCGGTAAAGACCGCCGGCGACCAACTGCATGTAGGTTATTATAAAGGCGGCGCAGGCCTGACCAAGATCGCCGCGATCAGCAAAACGTGCAAGAACCCCGAAGTGGCTGTGAAGTTTATCGACCAGCTCTTCACCGACGAAGGCTTCATGCTTTGCAACTACGGCACCGAAGGCAAGACCTACAACCTGGTGGATGGTCTGCCGGTCTACACCGACCTGATCGCCAAGAACGACAAAGGCACCATCACCGATATGCTGTGCGCCTATGCCGCCCCCATCCTGTGGCCGTTTGAAACCGTACTCGGCCGCGACGACGTATCCACCTCCGCCGATATGGCCAAGGTGTGGGATACCAACGACGATTATTCTTACACCTTCCCCAGCAATGCGACTTTGAATTCGGAAGAGAAGGAAGTGTATTCCGATCTCTACCCCGAAATCAAGTCCTACGTGGACGAGATGACCGTAAAGTTCATCATGGGTCTGGAACCGCTGGATAACTACAGCGCATTCGTGGATCAGCTGAATACGCTGGGCGTACAGGACATCATCAAAGCGTATCAGGGTGCGTACGACCGCTATATGAGCCGCTAAAACGACTCTCGTAAGCCCTGTAACGTAAACCGCGCCGGGCGTACCGGGTTGCCGGTGCGCCCGGTTTGCGTTTGGGCTGGCCTTATCAATAACTGGTCTATCGTCCTGCGGATTAGACCGGAGGAGTGAAAAGCATGAAATGGAAATTGCTCGCCGCCAACTACCGCTCAAACCGATTGCTGTATTGGATGATCCTTCCGGTCGTGCTGTTCGTGATCATTTTCAGCTATCTCCCGATGCTCGGGCTATCCATTTCGTTTCAGGATTATTCGCTTACGAAAGGCATTTTCGGAAGCAAATGGATCGGGTTTGAAAACTTTGTAGACTTTTTCAACAGCATGTATTTTGGACGCACGTTCAGAAATACCATCGTTCTGAGCCTGCTCAACCTCCTGTTCTGCTTTCCCGCGCCGATTATACTGGCGCTGATGCTGAACGAAGTGAAGAACGTGCGTTATAAACGGCTGGTGCAAACCGTGAGCTATATGCCGCATTTTATCTCCATGATCGTGGTTGCGGGGTTGATCATTGAGTTTACCAATTCCAGCGGCGTAATCGCCTCCATTGTGAAGGCGTTTGGCGGGAAAGCCACCAGCTATATTGCTCTGCCACAGTATTTCCGATCCATCTTTATCGTGTCGGATATCTGGCAAAACATCGGTTTTAACAGTATTATTTATCTGGCTGCGCTGTCCGGCATCAACGAGGAATTGTACGAAGCCGCCAAGATCGACGGAGCCGGGCGTTTCCGCCAGATGCTGAGCGTGACGCTGCCGGGGCTGATGCCTACGATCATCATAATGCTGATCCTTAGCGTCGGCACGATTATGAACCTGAACTTTGAAAAGGTTTTACTGCTGTATACGCCGTCCACTTACGAAACCTCCGATGTGATCATGACGTACGTATACCGTATCGGTATTATCAAGCAAAAAATTGGCTACAGCACGGCTGTGGGCCTGTTCAATTCGGTGATCAGCCTGTTGCTGGTGCTGGGCGCCAACAAGCTGAGCAAAACTTACACCGAAACCAGTATGTTCTAAGCGGGGAGGCGTAAAAAATGAGAATTAAGGAATCCATGGGCCGAAGGGTTTTTCTCGCTGTGAACGCAATCCTGCTGGGGCTGGTGGGGTTTGCGTGTCTGGCGCCGATGCTGCATGTGCTGAGCTGTTCCATATCGGACCCGTATACGCTGGCGCGGGTGCAGGGATTTCACCTGTGGCCGATTGCGCCGATCACCTTTGACGGTTACAAGACGGTGCTGAGTTACCAGAACATTGTGATTGGCTATGCCAACACGCTGTTCTACGTTGCGGCGGGCGTGGGGCTTAATCTGGTGCTCACCACGGTTGCCGCGTATGTGCTGTCCCAGAAGCGCTTTTTACCCGGCAACACGATTATGCTGTTTATGGCGTTTACCATGTTGTTTAACGGCGGTATGATCCCCAACTACCTGTTGATCGTGAAAATGGGGTTAATCGACAGCCGCATGGCGATTGTGCTGCCAAGCGCCTTTAACGTATTCAACCTGGTGATTATGCGCTCGTCGTTTAAGGAGATTCCGGACGCGCTGGAGGAATCCGCCCGGCTGGACGGTGCAAACGATATGCAGATACTGTGGCACATCATTATTCCGGTCTCCAAGGCGACGATCGCGGTCATTACGCTGTTTGTGGCTGTGGCGCTGTGGAACAGCTGGTTTACCGCATCCATCTACCTGACCGACCGCAGCAAATGGCCGCTGCAGCTGTTCCTGCGTGAAATCCTGATTAACAACTCCCAGCGCAGTCTGGACGCAGGCGTGAAAGCTTCGGCCCTTGCCCAGCAAACACTGGTGAAGTACTGCATTATTATCGTTGCCACGGTGCCGATCCTTTGTATTTATCCCTTCCTGCAGAAATACTTTGTGAAGGGAATCATGATCGGCTCCATTAAAGGATAAGGATTAAGAGGAATGACCGTAGAAGAAAAACGACCGACCAAACTGCTGAATTGTCAGTACGTTCTGTTTTCGATAATCAATCTGGTTGTTTCCGTAAGTTTCTCCATGGTGTCCACCACCATGACCAAGTACGCCTACAGCATCGGCACAACGGTGGCGATGGCTGGGGCGATCACGGGCGCTTTCTCCATCGCGTCCATGGTGATTCGGCCTTTTAGCGGGCTGGTCAGCGACCGGATGAACCGGAAGATGCTGCTGGTGGTTTCCACCTTTGCCATGGGCGTATGCACCTTTCTGTACGGGCTGGTTTCCGATACCACAATGCTGTTTGCGATTCGCATCCTGCACGGCGTGGCGTTCGGCATCAGCAGTACCGTGAATATGGCGCTGATCCCCGGCTTCTCCCCGAAAGAACGGGTAGGGGAAGCGGTCAGCTATTTTGGTCTTGGGCAGGCGCTTGCCATCGTGGTCGGACCCTCGCTGGGATTGGCGCTGGCGGACTCTGCCGGGTTCCCGATCAACTTTACCGTTTCGGCGCTGATTGTCGCTGTGGGCGGGGTGATCGCGCTGACGATGGATTTTCAGGGCAACGATCGTCCCGTGAATATCGGCAGCAAACGGGGTATCCGCTGGGGGGATATTATCGCGACCGAAAGCCTGCTGTACGCGGGCATCAACATCGCCATCTCGGCCACCAGCGGCGTGGAAAACAGCCTGATCGCGCTGTACGGAACCGCGATGGGCGTGGAAAACATCGGCTGGTACTTTACGCTGAGCGCGGTTACCCTGTGCATATCCCGGCTGGCCTTCGGCAAAATGGCGGACCGGCAGGGTGTGGCTACGGCCATGTATCTGGGTACGGGGCTGATGATCGTTGGGTTCCTGCTGCTGTGGAGGCCGCCCGCGATCTGGATGTTCGCAGTATCCGCTGTGATTAAAACGGTCGGATCGGGCATTGTGCGGCCAGCGCTGCAGGCGGAGTGCATCAAGACCGTAACGCCGGATCGCCGCGGCGCCGCGTCCAGTACGTTCTATATCGGCTCGGACATCGGGCAGGGCGTATCGCCCTGGCTGGCGGGGCAGGTGGTGGACTCGTCCGGAGGCGACTACGGGCTGGCATTCGGGGTGTTCGCCATCCCCATGGCGTTAAGCTGCATCCTGTTTGCATACAGTACCCGCAGAAAAAATCGGAAAACTGCTTGAACACAGCCCCCTTTTCGCACGAAAACTGCGAAAAGGGGGCAGCTTGCTTAAAAAGGCGCATCTGCGTTGTCAGCTACGGGATGGCAAGGGGCATCACTTACAAACGGTAAGCTCAACCCCTTGCCACCCTTGCTTCCTAGCATCTGAACCTTTTTAAGCAAGCTGCGGTTAGCAGCCTGCAAGGGTTTTCAAAATGGGCAGGGAAACAAAAGTAAAACATCGAAATAAATAAGACTGCGTATCCGAAGCGGATTCACCGTACTATAATGAGAAGAAACCATTCCGATCAGGAAAGCGGGGAAAACGAACGTGCATCCCAACCTTGAGGCGGTTGCGCAACTGATACCGAGCCTGCGGCAGATGCTGGGGCCCAAGTTTGAGGTGATTCTGCACGACCTGAGCCATGTGGAAAGCTCCATTGTGCGGCTGGAGGGAGACGTTACTCATCGCAAAATCGGCGGCCCCGCGACGGATTATCTGCTGCGACTGCTGCGGGAGGGCGGCGACGGGGCGCAAAACAGCGTGAACTATCAGAACGTACTGCCGGATGGGCGGGTGCTTCGCTCCTCCACGCTTTTTCTGCGTGATGAGGAAGGGCATATCATCGGGTCTCTGTGCTTTAATCAGGACCTGACCGACTATCTGGTAGCCAGAAAACTGATCGAAGAGAATGTATCTTTCGGCCTGCAGGGGACGGAACCGCCCAAGGAAACCTTCGCGCAGGACATCAGCGTCGTGATGGAGTCGGTTGTGGATACGGAGGTGTCCCTGTTTCAGAAGCCGGTTGCCTATATGCAGAAGGAAGATAAGCTCCGAATTGTTTCCCGGCTGGAGGAAAAGGGTATTTTCGCCATCCGCAACGCGGTGGATTATGTGGCGGAGCGTCTGGGGGTCAGCAATTTTACTGTCTATAACTATCTTAAGGAGATTCGCGCGAAAAAGATGTAAACGCTTTTCCTGGAACGCGGCGCCTGCTGCCTGCCGGATGCCCGTGGTTTATACCCGGGATTGGCAGGGGGAGATGCGCCGCGTTTATGTTTTTCCAGAAAAGTGAAGAATCAGGGTTGACAGGAACAGTTAAAGGCGTTAAACTAATATTCGGTTAGAGAACACAAACCTCTGATCCGCTTCCGGGAGAGAGCGATTGCCGATTCCGCGCGCAACGTGGTTTGCAGCCGGGCACCCGTCCGGGCGCACTCCCGGGCGGCAGCGGAACCACGGGGCGCGCAGGTCGGCAACCTGCCGGAAACAGGGGGAAAGGAGAGGAACAGATGATGCCTTTAAGTATGGCCGGCATAGGCGATGTGAACACGATCAAGAAAATCACGGGTCGTGACGATGTGCGCCAGCACCTGGCGGAGCTGGGCTTCGTGGTGGGCGAAGAGGTGCGCGTGGTAAGCATGCTGGGCGGCAACCTGATTTTATCCGTGAAAGACAGCCGGATCGCGCTGGATCAAACGATGGCCATGCGTGTGATGGTATAAAGAACGGGGGAAAAACGATGAAAACGCTTCGCAACGTTAAGGTGGGCGAAACCGCGGTGATCGAGAAACTGCACGGCGAAGGCGCGCTGAAGCGCCGCATCATGGATATGGGGCTTACGAAGGGCACCGAGGTATATGTGCGCAAGGTGGCGCCGCTGGGCGATCCGCTGGAGCTGACGGTGCGCGGATACGAACTGTCGGTGCGCAAGGGAGACGCGGAACTGATTGAGGTGCGGTAATCTGAAAAGCGCCCGGTATAAAGGAAAGAATACGGCGATGGGGCTTCCCTGGAACCGTTTTTCAATGTTTTGAGGTTAGATACATCTAACGTCAAATGAGCAAGAAACATTCTGTAGGAGGATACGGCACATGGCAATCAAAATCGCCCTGGCAGGCAACCCGAACAGCGGGAAAACCACCCTGTTTAACAACCTGACCGGCAGTAACCAGTACGTGGGAAACTGGCCCGGCGTTACGGTGGAGAAGAAGGAAGGCCGTCTGAAAGGCTCGCCTGATGTGACAATTCAGGATCTGCCCGGTATTTACAGCCTTTCCCCGTACACGCTGGAAGAGGTGGTGGCTCGCGAATATCTGGTGAACGATCAGCCGGACGCGATTTTGAACATTGTGGACGCGACCAACATTGAGCGCAACCTGTATTTAACCACTCAGCTTGCGGAATTGGGCATCCCGATGGTGATCGCGCTGAACATGATCGACGTAACCCGCAAGAATGGCGACAAAATCGACTTACGTAAGCTGGGCGAGGCGCTGGGCGTGGAAGTGACGGAAACCTCCGCGCTCAGGGGAGAAGGCGCGCAGGAAGCGGCGAAGAAGGCCGCCGCGCTGGCGGGCAAAGGGAGAAGGACCGACGAACCGCATGTGTTTGCGGGGAGCGTGGAACACGCGCTGGCCCATATCGAGGATTTGATTACTCACCGCGACGGGCAGGAACCGGCGCACCATCACCACGCGGACGGAAGCGTTCACCCCGGCGATATTGTGGACGCGAACCTGTCGCGCTGGTACGCGATCAAACTGTTTGAACGGGACGAAAAGGTGCTCGCGAAACTCAACCTGCCGACAGGGATCAAAAACCAGATCGAGCAGACGGTGCAGGCCTGCGAAAAGGAAATGGACGACGACGCGGAATCCATCATCACCAACCAGCGGTATGCGTATGTGAACAGGCTGGTCGCCGCCTGCGTAAAGAAGGGTCGGCCCAAAGGCGCGCTGACCGTTTCGGATCGCATCGACCGGGTGATCACCAACCGCTGGCTTGCGCTGCCGATTTTCGCGGCGATCATGTTCCTGGTCTACTATGTGTCCGTCACCACGATCGGCACGATCGTAACCGATTTTACCAACGATACTTTCGTGGGCGAGTGGATCCAGACTCCGGTGATGAACTGGCTGACCGGCATCGGCACGGCGGACTGGCTGGTGGGGTTGATCGGCAACGGCATCATCGGCGGCGTAGGTGCGGTGATCGGGTTTGTGCCGCAGCTTCTGGTGCTGTTCTTCTTTCTGGCCATTCTGGAGGACGTGGGTTACATGTCCCGTGTGGCATTTATCATGGACCGCATTTTCCGCAAGTTCGGCCTGTCGGGGAAAAGCTTTATCCCGATGCTGATCAGCTCCGGCTGCGGCGTACCGGGTATTATGGCTTCCCGCACGATTGAGAATGACCGCGACCGCAAGATGACCATCATGACGACCACCTTTATCCCCTGCGGAGCGAAAATCCCCATTGTGGCGCTGATCGCGGGCGCGCTGTTTCACAACTCGGCGTGGATTACCACGGCGGCGTATTTCATCGGCGTAGCGGCGGTCATCGTATCCGGCATCATGCTGAAGAAAACGAAAATGTTCGCGGGCGATCCCGCTCCCTTCGTGATGGAACTGCCCGCTTACCATTCCCCGTCGTGGAAGAACGTGCTGCACAGCATGTGGGAACGCGGCTGGAGCTTTATGAAGCGCGCGGGCACCGTGATCGTCGTGGCGAGCATCCTGATCTGGTTTACGTCCGGGTACGGATGGGCTCCGGCACAGAACACAGCCGCCGCCGGGTCGGCGGTTTCCACGGAAGTTCAGGCGGACGCGTCTGCGGCGGATAACGCGCTGGTATTCGGCGCGGTGCCGGATATGGACGAGAGCCTGCTGGGCAAGGCCGGTTCCTTTGTGGCGCCGGTGTTTGACCCGCTGGGATTCGGCAACTGGCAGTCCACCGTGGCAACCGTGATGGGTCTGGTGGCCAAGGAAGAGGTTGTGGGCGTATTCGGGGTGCTGTATGGCGTAACGAACGACGATGGCGAAGACGCCGCGGCGGAAATCGCGGAGGACGAGGCACTTTCGGCGGATGAAAAGGCAGAGGCACTGTCCCCGATTATGAGGGCGTTTGATCAATCCAGCGGCGGCTACGGCCAACTGGGCGCGTTCTGCTTCCTGATTTTTAACCTGCTTTGCGCCCCGTGTTTCGCGGCGATGGGCGCGATCAGGCGAGAGATGAACAGCGGCAGGTGGACGGCCTTCGCCATTGGGTACCAGTGCCTGTTTGCCTATGGCGTAGCCCTGATCGTGTTTCAGATTGGCAAATTTCTGGCGGGCGCGGGTTTTGGCGCGGGCACGGCGGTGGCGCTGATCCTGCTTGTTGGAATCATCTACCTGCTGGCGCGTAAAAATCCGTACAGTGACGAACACCTGACCCAGACGGTGAAAGTGAGGGCTTGAGATGGCAACATGGGTAATCCTGATCGTGCTGGTGCTGGCGGTCAGCCTGATCGTACGCAAACTGATTCGTGACCGGAAGACCGGCGGAGGCTGTGGATGCGGTTGTTCCGACTGCGGAGGCCATTGCGCTGAACACCTCAACAAGAAGTAAACATAAGGGGGCGCGGCGCTGATCCGCGCTCCTTTTTTCGTTGCCGCCTGGATCGCCGGATTCCCCAACAGAAAACCGGGCAAAGGGGTCGCGGGAAAGCGAAACCCGGTGTATAATGAAACGGTAGGGGAGGTAACCCCCTGTTCTTTTCGCCGCTGAAGACGGCGAAAAAGGAAATCCGATTTCACGCCAAAGGGGTGTTTATATGCTGGTTTTGGAACATGTTTCGTGGAGCACGCCCGACGGGAAAGAAGTGCTGAAAGACATCAGCCTGACGGTGAACGACCGGAGGCTGCTGGCGCTTACCGGGCCGAACGGTGGCGGTAAAACGACGCTGGCCCGGCTGATTGCGGGGATCGAGAAACCAACCGAGGGCCGGATCCTGATGGACGGCGAGGATATTACGGAGCTGGATGTTACGCAGCGCGCGCGCCGGGGGATCGGGTACGCGTTCCAACAGCCGGTGCGTTTTAAGGGGATGACGGTGCGCCAGCTGGTGGAGACGGCGGCGGGCGAAACGCTGGAAGAAACGTCGCTGTGCGATATTTTAAGCAGCGTGGGCCTGTGCGCCCGCGACTATCTGGAGCGCGATGTGAACGCCACACTGTCCGGCGGTGAAATGAAACGGATCGAAATTGCCACGGTACTGGCGCGGCACGCCCGTATCTCGGTATTCGACGAGCCGGAAGCGGGCATCGATCTGTGGAGCTTCGCGGGGCTGATCAAGACCTTTAACACAATCCGGCAGGAAACTACCGGCAGTCTGGTGATCGTATCGCATCAGGAGCGGCTGCTGCGCATTGCGGACGAAATCGTGCTGCTGGCGGACGGGCAGATCAAAGGCATGGGTTCCGCCGGGGAAATGCTTACGCAGCTTCTGTCCACCGGCGCGGCAACCGTGGCCTGCTGCAAAGAGGAGGCGGTCTGCCATGAATGAGACGACGAAAAAACTGCTTAAAATTGTGTCCGACTGGACGGGAGAATTCACCGGCGCGTATAACATCCGCGAGGATGGCGGTTGCGCGGGCCGGCGTTCCAGCGAGCATATCCTGATCGAGTCCAAGAAGGACAAGCCCGGGCTGGACATCCGGATTCTGCCCGGCACGAAGGGCGAAACGGTCTCCATCCCCGCCTGCGTAACGCACGGCGATGTGGACGACCTGGTATACAATGACTTTTTCGTGGGCGAAAACGCGGATGTGCTGATTGTGGCGGGCTGCGGCGTGCACACCGAAAACGGGGAGCCCGCGCGGCACAACGGCATCCACCGGTTCTTTCTGGCGGAGGGGTCGCGGGTGAAGTACGAGGAAAAACACATCGGCACGGGAAATGGCGCGGGTCTGCGCAGCATCGACCCCGTTACGGAAGTGTTTTTGGGCAAGAACGCCTTTATGGAGATGGACACATCCCAGATCGGCGGCGTGGATAAAACCGTACGCGAAACCAGCGCTACGCTGGACGCGGGCGCAAGGCTGGTGATCCGGGAACGGCTGCTGACCGAAAAGGAGCAGACGGCGGAAACCAAATTTAAAGTGGATCTGAACGGGGAAGACTCCGGCGTGGACATCGTGTCCCGCTCGGTGGCGCGGGGCAAATCCCGGCAGAATTACATCTCCTCCATCGTGGGCAACGCGCCCTGCACCGGCCACAGCGAGTGTGACGCGATTATCGACGGCGAGGCGTTTGTGGACGCTTCGCCCCAACTGTGCGCGCATCACAACGACGCGGCGCTGATCCACGAGGCCGCGATCGGTAAAATTGCCGGAGAGCAGATCCTCAAGCTGCGCACGCTCGGCTTGACCGAGCAGGAAGCGGAAGAGAAAATTATAAAAGGATTCCTGTCGTAACGGGGACGGGACGGGCCAAACATCACCGATTAACTCGGGAGAACTACCCTTTCCAAAATGTAAATACCCTCCGGCTTTCCGCTTGCGCGGGGCCGGAGGGCGTTCTTTTGGGTACGCTGATATGGATCAGGCAACCGCGGCGCTGTAAGTGCTCCAGTCGGAAAGGGTGCCCGCGCCGCTGTTGTCACACTGGGTTGAATACTGGGAAACCGTTACGGTATAGGCGCTGGTACCCTGCACATATACGGTGCCGTCGGTACCCACAATCGTCACGGGGTTACCGTCCGTATCGGTGATGCTGCCGGCGTTATTCAGGGTGGTCAGGGTGCTGTTGCCGGTAACGACCCATTGGGAGGATGCGTCGACGTACAGGGTGCAGTAACCGTTTCCGCCATCGCCCGCGCAGGATTCGTCATCCAGCACAGCGCCGGTGAGCACGCTGCCGTTAAGCGCGTACAGGTCCAACTGGGAAATGCTGTCCCACAGGATGTTGCCGTTCATTGCCTGCGAAAGGGCCGTAAACGTGCAATCCGCGCCGTTAGCCCCGGTCGTGCCCCAGCCGCGCTGGTTGCTGTTGCCTGTGCAGCGCAGGAAATATTCGCTGTCCGCGTTGGACGCGACCGTGACCCCGGACAGAACGAATTCGCTTTCCGTGTTGGTGGTGTAGAACACGCCGCCGTTCTGTGCGGTCAGCGTTCCGCCTTCCATTTCAAACCGGCCTTCGCCCACCTCGGAATCGCCGGACATGCTCTGGTAGAGGATCACTGCCCAGGTGGTGTCGTTCTGATCCTGATCCGGCATGTTGCCGCTCAGGGTACAGTCGAACAGCCTTACAGTGTTCAGCCCCTCCAGGCAGAGCGCTTCGGAGCCGTTGGCGGTAAGCGAAGCGTTGTGTACGGTGATGTCGGCCGTACAGTACAGGGCCGGCGAGCCGGTGCCGTTGCTTACATAGGTACCGCCGTCCACCACCATCGTACCGCCGCCCCGGTCGGAGCGGATGGCTGCGGCGGACGCGCCGCTGGTTTCCACAGTCAGGTTTTTCGCATACAGCGTACCGCCGCCCGCCACGTGGATGCCGCCGGACGTATCCTTTTGGGTGGTGATTGTCGTATCGGATACTTTTGCCACTCCGTCGCCGTAGGCAAAGATGCCTGCGCCGCCAGCCGCATCCGTGGTAACGGTGCAGTTGGTCACGTTCGCGGTGCCGCCGGTTACCAGAAGCGCCGCGCCTACCCCGTAAAAGCTGGCACTGTCACCGCCGGAACTGTCCGCGGAGGTGCGGGTGAGCGTTGCGTTGCTGAGGTTCAGCGTGCCGTTTGTTACGAGAATGGCGTTTTCGTCTGTACCGGTGGAGTCATAAGCGTTGTCCGTAAGCGTGGTATCTTCCGATACAGTGGTTACAGCGGTATAGCTTTCGGGCTGGCTGCTTTGGCCCCCCGGCGCGCCCCCCGGCCCGCCGCTCTGCTGGCCTGCGGGCATTGCAGGCGGAGTACCGTCCGGTTGGGTCTCCCCGATGGCAGATATAGATACGAGACAAAGTACCAATGCTGTTAGAATACTCAGTAATTTCCTCATTCTGTGCACCTCCCTGATGCTGATTTCAGGATAATCCAGCAAATGGATCAACTCGTGAACGACTGGTGATAGAAACGGAAATCATAGCTGACAGTTGTATGCAATCAACGACCCACGATGTTTTCTGACGTAATAATACCATATTTGAGACCCGTCTGAACATTTTGTGCACGACAAAGCCTGACGCTTTCGTTTATAATGGCACCGACAGTGAATAGAAAAAAGAAAAGGGCGGTGTCCCCATGGCGCTGATCGAAGTGGCGGGCCTTCAAAAGACATTTGAATACACAAAAAAGGAAGAAGGCATGAAGGCTTCCTTCCGCAGCCTGTTCCATCGGGAGAAGCTGTATAAAGAGGCTGTGAAGGGCATTGACTTTTCGCTGGAGAAAGGCGAGATGGTCGGCTTCCTCGGCCCGAACGGCGCGGGGAAAACCACAACGCTCAAAATGCTGTCCGGCATCCTGTTTCCCACAGGCGGGCAGGCGACGGTGATGGGCTATGTGCCCTGGGAGCGTAAAAAGGATTTTAAAATGCGCTTCGCCATTGTGATGGGGCAGAAAAGCCAGCTTTGGTGGGATTTGCCCGCGGTGGAGTCCTTCGCGCTGAACCGACGCATCTATGAGATTGACGAGGCTGCGTACCGCAAAACCCTGGGAGAACTGACCGAGCTAATGGATGTGAAAGACCTGATGGGCGTGCAGGTGCGGCGGCTGTCGCTGGGCGAACGGATGAAAATGGAACTGATCGCCTCGTTGCTGCACAAGCCCGAGGTGATCTTTCTGGACGAGCCGACGATCGGTTTGGATTTTATCTCACAAAAGCGGATTCGTGAATTTCTGCGGAATTACAACCGGGAAATGCGGACGACCGTACTGCTGACCAGCCACTCCATCGGCGACATCGAAGATTTGTGCCGCCGCGCCATCGTGATCGCCGACGGAACCATCGCCTATGACGGGGAGCTTAAAAAAATCAACAGCCTGTTTGGCGAGCGCAAGCGCATACAGGTCACGCTGGAAACCGAGGAAGCGGCGCAGGGAGACTTGAGCCGTTTCGGTGCGGTTTGCGCCCGCGAGGGCCTGCAGGTGGTGCTGGAAATCCCGCGCGCGGACGTGCGGGAGGTATCCCAACGGATGCTGGAAACCCTGCCGGTTACGGATTTTAACATTCTGGATATTCCCGTGGAGGAAGGCATCGCGCGACTGTATACCGGGGGGAATGGGCAATGAAAAAATACCTCTACGCGCTGGGCCTTGGCATCAAGGAGACCATGGCCTACCGCGCGGATTTCTGGCTGGGCCTGTTCAGCGCCGTATTCCCGATTTTTATCCAGATTTTTATGTGGCAGGCGCTGTACGGCGGCACAGGCGGCGGAGAGCTGTTTGGCCGCAGCTACGGGCAGATGCTGGCATACTCCGTGGCTGCGGCGATTTTGTGGCGGCTGCTGAAAACGGGTTTTGAGTACGACATTAACGAGGATGTCAAAAACGGCGGGCTGAGCAAGTATGTCGTTCGCCCGATCGGGTACCTGCCGTATCGGCTCAGCTGCTTTCTGGGGCAAAAGACCGGGGTTCTGGCGGGCGGTCTGGCGGTGCTCGCGCTGGCGCTGACGGGGGTGGGGCTTAATTTTCACGCGTCGCCGGTGAGCGCGCGGGGTGTGCTGCTGTTTCTCCCGGCGTTGCTGGGGGCGCTGACGCTTAACTTTTTTATTTTCTTCTGCGTGGGCATGTGGGCGTTCTGGCTGTCCGAAATCGGGTTCCTGTTTGAGGCGGTGCGTATCGTGATCGTGGTGTTAAGCGGCGGGATTTTCCCGCTGGAGGTGTTCGGGGACGCGGTCGGCGGGGTACTCAAACTGCTGCCGTTCTCCTATGCGGTGGGCTTTCCGGTGGATGTTCTGCTGGGCACCGTGACCGGCCCGGCGGCGTTTACGGGGCTGTTGTGCCAGTGGGGATGGATCGGCGTGATGGCATTATGCTGCCGTGCGCTGTGGAACGCGGGCGCGCACAAGTATCTGGCGGCGGGGGGCTGAGAGGATGAAAGAAATTCGCAAACACCTGATTCTGTGGGGGATGCTGATCCGCAACAGCCTGATGAGCCAACTGGAATACCGCGTCAACTTCTTCACCGGCATCGCCATGGAGTTGGGTTATTTCCTCGCGAAGATTGTGTATATGATTGTGATCTACAAAACCAACGTGCCCATCAACGGTCTTACACCGGACGAGGTGCTGGTGTTTTTCGGCACCTATATGGTGGCGACCGGCCCCTATGCCGGGCTGTATATGATGAACCTGTTCGGCATCGGCCGCCAGGTGCAGACCGGAGAGCTGGATTTGCTGCTGGTGAAACCCGTATCCCTGCAGTTTATGCTCACTTTGAAGAGGAGTGACCTCGGCATTTTCACGGTGGATACGGTGCTTGGCATCGCCGCGGTTGTGGTGGGGCTGTCCCGGATGGCGGTATCGGTGGGTGTGCTGGATGTGCTGGGATACCTTGGGTATCTGGCTACCGGCTCGCTGATCGCGTATTCGATGTTTCTGCTGCCGCAGGTGCTGGCCTTCAAACTGGTTAAGACAGACGCATTAGCCGGGCTGGTGGATTCGTCGTGGGATTTCAACAACCTGCCCATGGGGATTTATAATCGGTTGATCCAGCAAATCGGGGTGTTTGTGCTGCCGATTTTCGTGATTACCAACTTTCCGGCGCTGTTTTTATTGAAAAAGATGGACCTGATCTATGCGGTATGGGGTATCGTGGGACCGTTTCTATGGTTCGCCGTGACGAGCACCCTGTTTCACCGGGGATTGAAGCATTACCAGAGCGCCAGCAGTTGACCGTGCAAAATGGGGCAAACAGGTTCGGCGAGGGAAGGTCCGGGCGCGGCGGAAATGCGCGCCGCTTGCCAACCGCCGCGCTTGCGTTTATACTGTACAGCGCCCGGAAAGCCTCGCATGGCTGAATCGTACCGACGGTAAGGAGCTACCCGATTGAAGATATCGAAAAAGGACGCGCTGACGTGGTTTACTTTTTTCGCCGCCCTGCCGGAGGACGAGGAACTGATGCCTTTTCAGCAGGAAATCACATACGCTGTTTTCGCGCAGATTGAGGCTGCGGTAGACGAACGCAACCGTCGGTTGATGGTTGGAATACCCGGCCTGCAAACGTTACAGGGACGCACGCATTTTGTGGGCGATAAAAGCCGGTTCCCCGGCGGTTGCCGCTCCTGCCTGCTGGGTACGGGGCTTGGCGCGGTGCGAAAAACCAACAAATGCAACCTCAACTGTAAGTTCTGCTACGACTATGGAGAACTGGACCAACAGCCTCCCGTGGGCGAGGGCCTGTGGGAAATCGGCGGAACGAAGTTCTACGAGAAGGATCTGGAACTGCTGCTGTCCATCCAGCGCAAGCCCACCGGCATTTCCTACGTGTATCTGGAACCCTTTATGGAGATCGAGAAGTATTACCCGGTGATTCGCACGTTCCATAACGCGCAGGTGTACCAGCACCTGTACACCAACGGGACACTCGCGACGGAAGCCTCCCTTGCGGCGCTGGGAGAAGCGGGGCTTGATGAAATCCGCTTCAACCTCGGTGCGACCAACTGCGACGACCGGGTGATTGAGAACATCCGAATCGCTAAAAAGCATATTCCCATGGTTGGTGTGGAAACGCCCATGACCCCGGAGTTTTCCCGCGCGTTCGCCGCAAAGAAGGAAGCGGTGCTGGCGACGGGGCTGGATTTTATCAACTGCGCGGAACTGCACCTGAACGCCAATAATATCGGCAACTATCCGGGAGAGAATATGTATCTCTCCCGGCTGGGATACCTTTCGCCCGTGTGGAGCCGTGAACTGACGCTCCGGCTGATGAAAACGGCGGCGGAAGAACGCTGGGGCATCGTGGTGCACGACTGCTCCAACGATACGAAGTTCGCCCGGGACCTGAACCTGCGCGCTAAAGAGGGCGGATGGTTCGGCTCCAGCAGCTACGCCTGTGAGTTCGACCACATTCCGTACGAGGCGTTTTTGCCCATTCTGCGGGACGAGCGTTTTGCTTTCCTCACGGAGGAGCCGCTTCCTGACGGCTACCGGCCCGGCGACCTGAACTTTTAACGACTTAGTTCCTCAATCCGCATACAAAAATCGTCCGTTCCCCGCGAAGGGGGAGCGGACGATGCGTTTATAAGCGGAAGAATGCGAAGCGTGAAATCAGCAGATGCCCTGCGCCATCATCGCGTCGGCTACCTTCAGGAAGCCTGCGATGTTCGCGCCCGCAACGTAGTTTTTCGGGTCGCTGGTATAGGTTACGGCGGCTTCCGCTGTCTTTTTGAAGATGTCGGTCATAATGCCCTTCAGCTTCGTATCTACCTCGGCGAATGTCCAGCTGAGGCGCATGCTGTTCTGCGACATTTCCAGCGCACTGGTGGCTACACCGCCTGCGTTGGCGGCTTTGGCGGGCGCGAAGAGCACGCCGTTTGCCAGCAGGTATTCCGTCGCTTCCAGCGTGGTGGGCATGTTCGCCCCTTCGCCTACGGCAAAGCAGCTGTTGGCTACCAGCGCTTTGGCGCCGTCCAGGTCCAGCTCGTTCTGGGTGGCACAGGGCAGCGCGATATCGCAGGGCACCTGCCAGATGCCGCGGCAGCCTTCGTGGTATTCCGCGCCCGACACCTGCGCCGTATACAGGCGAATGCGCTCACGATGCACTTCTTTAATTTCTTTCACGACATCCAGCCGGATGCCCGCCGGATCATAAATATATCCGTTGGAATCGCTCATGGCGATTACTTTCGCGCCCAGTGCCGTGGCCTTTTCGCAGGCGTAGATGGCCACGTTGCCGCTGCCGCTGATAACTACATTTCGTCCCTGAAAGCTGCTGTCGTTGGCGGCCAGCATCGTATCGACGAAGTAGCACAGCCCGTAGCCGGTCGCTTCCTTGCGGGCGAGGCTGCCGCCGTAGCTTAAGCCTTTGCCGGTAAGCACGCCCTCGTACCGGCCGGTGATGCGTTTATACTGGCCGTACAGATAGCCGATCTCCCGCGCGCCGGTGCCGATGTCCCCGGCGGGCACGTCCATATCCGCGCCGAT
>DAOPZG010000037.1:10069-19557 GCA_035353235.1 Candidatus Limiplasma sp. | reverse complement strand
ATCCGTTCCTGCTCAGCAAGATCGGGTGCTTCACTAATGGCGATTGACATGCCCATGGCATCTGATTCCCCAAACAATGTAACCGCCACCTTTCGCCGCTGGATGCTTATGAAAGCAAACCGTGGTGTGGATTTTATCGAAGTGCTTATGTTAATAGTACCAGAAATACCCTTATTTAGCAACGTTTACAGGTACTTATCTGATGCGCCGCTTGAGATAATTTGCAGTTTATAAACGAGAACGTATATTCGTATTTAGACAAGCGTTATTAGACATACAAGTAACGCATCCCGCCAGCATCAACGTGATGACACGGGATGTGTTTTTTATTATGTGAGCTTTAATCTACCCCCTTGATTTGACCGTTCGCTTTCTTCGCCGTTGAACTTAATAGCATTTCTATTCCTGAAAGGCAGGGTCTGTTAACAAGTCGTTTAACCGGATAATTTTGCTGCCTTTGCTTTCATAATAACGCAGCATTCCTTCAATTTTCTTTTTATCATAACTGGTTATACAGTCGGACAGGACGAAGACATTATAATTTTCTTTGCGCAAATTATAACAGGTAGATTTTACACAGGCAGTGGCATCCGCTCCTGTTATGTAAAAATCGGATATGGCATGATCTTGAATGAAGGCTTCCAGTTCTTCACAGGTTAATGCGTTCCCCTTTGTCTTTGTGAAGATGTTCTTGGATGCGATGATTAAATCAGAAGCCAGTTCGGCTCCATGTGTATTCGGCTTAAATGTTCTCGTGCCATCCGACAGGTTTTCATGCCGGACATAGATGACATGGATATCATGATTAACCGCCCAATGAATCGCTTTATTAATATTATCAATGATATCCTTGTAATTCTTTGTGATGTCATTTTGGATGTCTATGATCACCAGGGCTTTATTCCGCATCGTGTTTCCTCCTGAAAGAAGACTGATTGAGTTACGGTTCTATTTTACTCTGCAAATGTTGACAACAGCATGTCAACATTGCAGAGTATATAGTAATACTTTTTGCTTGCTCTGTCGCTTCTCAATACAAACAATCTCACGCCGCGCCCCCTTCGCACCGTGCCCGCATCGTTGTTTTCTGTCGGCTACTGCCCCTGATTCGTCGCTTTGTGTTTATTCATTAATAAGATTGCGAACCGTTTCCCTGCCCCTTATGCGCAAGACAGAAAATTCAAACAAGGCAGAGTCGATCAAAGACCCGATTCTGCCCTGTTCGATATAATACCGCAATTTTAATGCGTTTTTCCTTGCTAACCTGCGATGTTTCTGTTTACTTACCCTTTCACGCTACCCAGCACAATACCTTTCACGAAGTACCGTTGCAGGAACGGGTACACCAGAATGATCGGCAACGACCCCAGAAAAATCTGCGCGGAGCGCAGCGTGCGGTCCGAAATGGTTGCGAGCTGCTGGATTTCCTCACGGCTGAGCATGCTGTAGGCACGCTGCACGACGATGGTCTGGATGTAGCTTTGCAGGGGGTAATGCTCCGGGTTGTTCATCAGGATCAAGCCGTCAAACCAGCTGTTCCAGTGCCCCACCAGAGAAAACAGCAGTACGGTGGCAATCGCCGCCATGGAGGTAGGCACGTAAATCACCCACAGGATCCTCCACTGCCCGGCGCCGTCAATGCAGGCGGCCTCCGCAAGCTCTTTGGGAATCTCGCGGAAAAAGTTGAGCATCAGGATCACGCTGAAAACAGGCACCGCTCCAGGCAGCACCAGCGCCCAGATCGTGTCCAGCATCTTGTACTGCCGGATCGCCATATACCAGGGGATCAGGCCGCCGCTGAACAGCATGGTGATAAAGAAAAACCACGCATAAAACGACCGCGCTCGGAATTCTGTTCTCTCTTTGGACAGGGGAAACGCGCACAGGATAATCAGCAGCAGGTTGATTCCGCCGCCCAGCAGGATTCTTTCCACCGATACGAGCATCGACATCCAGAACTGGGAACGCTTAATAACATAATCATAGGAGTTGAGCGAAAAATCGACCGGCCAGAAGGTGACAACTCCCGTGGCGGCGGCCGTGCTGGAGCTGAGGGAGAGCGCCGCGATATGGATTACCGGGATCAGGCAGGATAACGCAGCCAGGGACAAAATGATGATATTAATAAGGTTGAACCAGTCGAATTGTTTAACGCGAAGCCTCGCAAGCAACGTACTCACCTCTTCAGAATATGCGGTAATCGGCGAACCGGTAGGCGCAGAAGTAGGCCACCGAAACGAACACGAACGAGATGACCGACTTGAAAAGCCCAACGGCGGTCGCCACCCCAAATTGCGCGTCCAGCATGCCGATGCGGTATACAAACGTGTCGATGATATCGCCCGATTCGTATACGGTCGGGCTGTACAGGTTAAACACCTGATCAAAACCCGCGTTCAGCAGATTGCCAAGGCTTAGCACCATCAGCAGCACAATCACCATACGCATGCCGGGCAGCGTAACGTGCAGCGTCTGCTTCCAGCGGTTCGCCCCGTCGATCTGCGCCGCTTCATACAGGTTAGGATCTATCCCTGTGATGGCGGCCAGATATACGATGGTCCCATAGCCGAACTCTTTCCATGTTTCGGAAAAGATCAGCGTAAAGCGAAACCAGTGGTTATCCCCCAGAAAAAACACAGGGTCTCCGCCCGTTAATTTGATAAATTTATTCACCAGCCCGTCGGAAGGCGATAACATATCAATCAGGATGCCCCCGAGCACAACCCAGGAGAGGAAGTGCGGCAGATAGATCGTGGTTTGGATCAAACTCTTAAAACGCTTGTTCTTCATTTCGTTGATGAGTATCGCGAAAACAATGGGCACAATCAGGCCCAGCACAATTTTGTAGGATGCGATCACAACCGTGTTATTGATGACGGAAAGAAAATTGGGCAGATGGAACACATAATCGAAGTTATCCAACCCGATCCACTTCTGGTTCCCGAAAAGTCCCTTGGCGGGGATAAACTTCTGAAACGCGATCACGATACCCGCCATCGGGATGTAGTGGAACATCAGCAGCAGGATGACGCCCGGCAGGATCATCAGATGCAGGGGAATCTCACGCTTGAATTTCAGCATTTGCGTACACTTCCTGTGGCAGCGTTATTTGGAACAGGAAAGGGAAAGGCGACCGAAACGGTACCTTTCCCTTTCGCTGGCAAGGGATTGCTTATTTTGCGGAACTCAGGGAGGCGTACCAGTCATTCACCTCGTTGGTGATATCCTGTCCGCCAAGCTGGTACCAGTTGTTCACGAAGGTATCAAACTCGTCGATCGGCGCGGCGCCCATGATGATTTTGATAAACGCTTCTTTTTCCATCTGTTCCAGCGTGGCCTGCCGTTCCACCATGGTTTCCGTCGGCGCGCCCGTGAACGATTCAACCATCAGCTGGCCGTTGTCACGGTAAGCCTTCAGAACGTTATACACGCCGTCTACTCCGTAAATCTTGTCCCAGCCCCATACGGAGCCGTCGCCAGCCAGATAGGCTTCCACGTTGGATTCGATCACGGCGGCCTCGCCAACCAGTTTGTCCAGCGTGTTGGTGTTGCGGGCGGCTTCAATCTGCAGGAAGGCGTTCAGGTTCTTATACGGCGGATAAGGCGTTACGGGAGAGAACTTCCATACGCTTGTATTACCGTTTTCGGCGGGCATGTAATACTTGGAGAAATCATTGGTCTCGCCCCAGTTCTTCTCCAGGTGCATGTTCACCATCTTCACAACCGCTTCGGGATGCTCGTAGCCCTTGCGGACGGCGAAATACAGGCTGGTGCGGAACTGAAGGGGCACGGAAACCTGCGTATCGTCACAGCTGGGGATCGCAAGGCTGATCCAGTCCGCGGTGGGATCGTTGTTGTAGTTCTGGTTCAGCGGATACAGCGGGTTCCACTGCTCGCCAAAGTCAATGCCGAGTTTTCCGGCGGCGATCGTTTCAGCGACTTTGGAACCGTCTTTAACACCGAATTCCTGGTCGATTTCGCCGTTTTTGTACATTTCTGCCAGCGCGGCGAGCGCGACCTTGGTTTCGGGCTGAACGCTGCCATAGGCCAGTTTGCCGTCGGCGGTCTTCATCCAGTAGTTGGGATAGGCATGATAACCGGCAAAGAAACCTTCCACGCCCATGCAGCCTGCATAGAGCCCCTTGGTAATCGCGAGGCCGTAGGTGTCGTTTACCCCGTTGCCATCCGGGTCTTTCGTGGCAAACGCGTTGGACACAGCCAGCAGTTCCTGCATCGTGGTGGGAGCCTGCAGGCCCAGCTTTTTCAGCCAGTCGTTGCGAATCCACAGGAACTGCGCGCTCTCGATGGAGGCGTCCAGGTTGGGAATCGCCATCAGCTTGCCGTCAAAGGTGGCGGAGTCCAGCACGGAAGAACCTTCTTCCGAGTAGCACTGGCGGGTCAGGTCGGACGCATACTGTTCAAAGTACGGCGTCATATCCTCGATCATGTCCGCGTCTGCCAGCTGTTTCAGCTGGGAGGCCGTTACGGGAATCACATCGGGGAGATCGCCGGAAGCCAGCGTAACGTTGATCTTTTGTTTGTACGCATCGTCCGTATAACCGCCCTGAACCGTCCACGCATAGGATACGTTGATCCCCAGCGCGTCCGCGTAAAGATCCAGCCAACGGTTGGATTCCATGGTCTCATTCGGGGTCTTGGGCAGCACGTTGCTCGTTAAGTCGTTATCCACCGCGCGAACGAACGTGATGTTGATGGCCGGGTCGTACTTGCCAAGCGGATCCGCACTTTCGCCAATGGCGGAAAGGAGCGGCAGGCTCAACAGCGCAAGCGTGAGCACGACGGCAACGAATTTTTTCCCTGCGCTTTTGTACATCATGGGAAACCTCCTTCTTTTTTTCAACGGCGCCTTTTCGGTCGCCCTCATTACTAAAAAGTATAGGGGAAAAAGGAGGCGTTCTCAATCGGTTCCTTTTTGGATGATGCTCTAATATCGACCGCTTTTCATTACGAAAACGGAGTACGCTTCTCCGGAATTGACATTGTTGATCTATTTTTACCTGGAAGCGTCTTTGTGGGGAGAAATCCGCTTTTGTATGTGGGCCGAACGAAATTCCTGCGGCGCCATGCCGGTCGCTTTTCGGAAAAAGCGCGTGAAGGAACCGGCGTTGTCATACCCGACAGCGACCGCGATGTCCTGTATTTTCACGTTGTCGCCTACCAGCAGTTCTCCCGCACGCTTCGCGCGCATATGCTCAATGTAGTCGGACAGGTTCACACCCGTTGCCTGCTTAAAGAGGCGCGACAGATAGGACGGGTTCAGATACACGCGCTCTGCCAGCCGAACCAGCGACAGGTCTTCGTTCAGATGGGCTGAAACAAACTCCTGCACATAGGCCACAGCGGTGTCCGTTCGCTGCTTTCCGGTCTCTTTGCGGAGGGTAAAAAGAAGATGAATCATATTTTGCAGGTATTCCGCCGCTTCCGACCAGCTGGGGAAACTGTCCGGCCGCGTCAGCTGATTTTGTCCGATGTGGAAGGCCAGCTCTACGGTGAGGCGGTGGCTGTTAATATAGGAAAGTAGCGTTAACGCAACCCGCAGGTATGCCTCCGTTGCCAGACCGCTGTTACGGCTGGGCTCCCGGCGCAGATAATCGGAGATGGGTCTGCATACGTCCAGGCAGCTCTCCTCGCTGCCGGAATGCAGCTGGATTTTGAGAATCTCATCAAACGGCTGGCTGAGCAGTTCTTCTATTTGCAGGTCGGCTTCATTATTGGGCAGGAGAACGGAGGCGGAGCCGTGGCCGAAAAGCGCACTGTTAAATTCCGTATCCGTCAGTAGAATTTCGGTCCCATTTCCCGTCTGCACGCTGAGCAGGCGGGACAGTTTTTCGTAATGATGCGCGATTCTTTTCCAGGCAATCGCATGCTCGGTAAAGATCAGGCTGACCGTATCGTTGACGGATGCCTTGCAGGCATTTTGCACCAACTCCAGCGTTCCCTTTAAAAATACGGTGGCTTCGCGGTAACGCTGTTCGTCGGCGGGTGCTTCTCCCTGCGCGGACGGTTTGGGCTGCAGCAGCGAAACCAGCCTTCCTTCCTCGTCGAACACCGTCAGGGTCAGGAAGGCGCCGCCCAGATACATGTTGATAATCCAGTGCAGGGACAGTTGCAGCTGCATCAGCAGCGAATAGTCCGCGGCCGCCGCGTTGTGATCCAACCTTCCGAGCAACAGAAACACGGGAGCCTGCCGGTCCAGATGAATATCCAGTTTCTGAAAAAGCTCCGCATCCGTCGCGCTATCCGGGGAGCCATGCAGCAGGCGAAGGCAGTACTCCTTCTGGAATGCTTCTCTTGCCGTGTGCATCTCCTGCTGCACGCGGCGCATTAAATCCTTGTCCGCAGCCTGGCTCCTGATCTCCTCCAGCGTATCCCGTACCGCCGCCAGCACTTTGTCATGCGGCTCGCTTTTCAGGATGTATTTCGTGCCGGGATACTTGATGGCCTGATACACCAGATCGAAATCATTATATCCGGTCAGAAAAATGACGCTGCAATTTGGCCAGTTACGGTGAATCTGCTCCAGCAGCTGCAGCCCATCCATTCCCGGCATGTGGATATCGGAGAGCACCACGTCCATACGCGTACGGCGAAGCCAGTCGATCGCTTCCTCTCCGCAGTACGCTTTATACACGTCCAGGTCCATGTCCCGGCAACCCTGCAGCAGCTCCGCCATGCCGTTGGTAATAAACTCTTCGTCGTCCACCACCAGCAAACGATACATTTTACACGCCCTCTTCTTTCCGGCTGTGAATCGTCAGGGTGACGCACAGACCGCCCATTTCGCTTCGCCCGATCTGCAACCCGCTTCCGCTGCCGTAGACAAGCACCAGCCTGCGGTGGATGTTCATCATCCCAGTGATTTCCGCCGTGTCCGAATTGTCGGCTGTCGTTACGGACAATTGCGTGATCTGCTCGTCGGTCAGATCCTGACCGTTATCTTCGACCAGAATTTGAAGAATGTCGTTATCACAGAAGTAACGGACGCGAATTTTACCTTCCTTCGTTCGTTTGCTTACGCCGTGCTCGAAAGCGTTTTCCAGAATTGGCTGAAGGATCAGCCGGGGTACGGGCAGATCGGCGAACGGTTCGGGACAATCCGGGAAATCGACGCTTAACCGTTTGGAAAAGCGCATCTGCTGTATGGCGGCATAAGTCTGCGCGTGCTTTACATCCGCACGAAGGGGAACCATGTCGGAGCCGTTTCGCGTGATAAACTGGTAGTATTCCCCCAGAAGTCTGGAGAATTCAATCAGGTGATCGTCGCCTACCTTGGCCATAGTGTTGATGATGAACAGGCTGTTATACAAAAAATGAGGATTGATCTGCGTTTGCAGCTGTTTCAATTCCGCTCTTTGCGTCAGAAATTTCTGGCGGATCAGCTGATCAATCAGGCTGCTGAGCTTGCCGACCATCTCGTTGAAATGGTCGAACAGGTATCCGAACTCATCGCCGCTGTTGTGAGCAAGCTTCACATCCATATTGCCATTTTCAAGCTCCCGGAAAGCGTCAACCAGCTTATACAGGGGCCTGTGCATGTATTTATACATGGACAGCGTATAGATGAGCGCAACGCAGAGGGCTGATACGAGAACCGCCCAGAACCAGAAGGAAGGAGTGTTGGTGACCGTAAGGATGGAGTGCATCGGCACATAACGGATCATTTGGGCATGAAGCTTATCAGAGGATGCGACGGCGCGGTAGTAACGCTCGTTATTGTCTGTAATCTGCTCGAAGCGATCTTCCTCAACCAACGGGACCGTATCCGAGCGGAAAAGCGCGGCACTGGCCTCGTTATCCGAAATCAAACCGTCTTCGTTGAAGATCAGTATGGTATGGCTTCCGTCATAGATATTCAGGGTTCCCAACGATTCCCCCAAAGCCGCCGTATTCAACCGAATCTCGATCATATACAGCGGGTTGCGGCCCGTCAGGCTGCCCTCCTGCAGAGTGGTCAGGCAATAATCATCGTTGTATTTTACAACGGGGGAGACTCCGATGCCCCGGGGCAGGCGCACGTTCAGAAAATGCTCCTCATCCAACGGGCCGACACCCTCCGGGGAGGAGATGGTGCGCCCGAAGGCGAGGATATGGGCGCGAACATCGCGGATATAGGGGCTGCTGGTGCGGATGGTGTTCAACCGTTGCTGGAGATTGTTCATGCTGACCACCCGGGAATAGGTATCCATGATTTCCCAACGGATCGCCAGCTTATTCAGGTCAACGTCGTTAAGACAATCAAACTGCAACAGCCTCATTTGCGTGATGGAATCTTCCAACCGGTTTAAATAGGCGTGCATCTGCGTTATCGTGGTTCGCGCAAGGTTGTCATCCATATTCTTCATCCAAAGCTGATAGATGAGGATGCTGGTGGTATACATCGGAATCAGCACCAGAAGAAAGACCAGCAAAAGCCGGTAGAATACGCTGTGAATATGCAAATGTTTCCTTGCGGTTGCCATGCTTCATCATCCTGACGTATAGTTTTTTCATTTGCAATTCAAGGCTGTGTCGTATGTGCCGGATACGTCTGCCGATGTGCGGTTTCGCACCAGCGCGCGTCCCCGGAGACAAAGGCGGAATGAATATGCAATACTCCGGCTGATCGCGAGTCGGAGAACGGGCTGTTCCTGTTTTCTGTCTTATCTTTTTTATTATAGGGCGCGAGGACTGAAACCGTCAATGACCCGATGGTATTTTGAGTTAAGTCCTTGTTGGTACGAAGCGGGCGACGGGGAAGAGGACGCATTACAACCCGGGAAAGAATCAGGAGAAGGAAATTTATGCCGAAAACATAACAATGATAGAAAATATTTTAATAATTATGCATTCTGTGCTTATAAACAATTCACGGGGCAAGGAGGTTAAAGCGCGGCTCGGCATCTGAATCAACCGTGTGGTGAAGAGAAAAAATCGATATATTGTAACGACTTGAGACGATAAGTTCACAATGTGACAAAATGTGGAACATCAAGAAAAGACTGCCAGAATATCGGCCCGGCAAAAATGAAAGCAGTTTTAGTGATAAATAAAAATTCATTATGGCAAAGAATCCGACCGGAAATGCACGTTGTTTTTCATCACATTTTTTGGTATCGTATAGAGGATTGTTGATATAACAAAATTTGGAGGCCATGCCATGGTCGTTGAGATTATCGTGGTATGTATACTTGCCAAATGCCGGCGATATAAACTGAAATACCTTTTCCGCACCTGGACGTTTTATCCGATTTTGCTGATGCAGCTGGTGCTGGTGATGTTCCAGGGCAGTATCTTTTTACGGCAGTTTCTCTTTGTTGCTCTTGTGCCGTACACCGAAATGGCGGTGATTCTTTCTTTCCTGTTCGCGGCATTCGCCTTTCAACTTTATAAACCGGCGCTATGGGGAACCGCGTGCATTTTGGCGGGCACGGGGCTCAACCGGCTGGCAATCGGGCAGAACGCGGGGAAAATGCCCGTGTTCCCTTCGC
>DAOPZG010000037.1:0-10059 GCA_035353235.1 Candidatus Limiplasma sp. | reverse complement strand
CGCTTTCTTACCTGACCGGATATGTGACGCCGGAGATTGTGAAAACCGGAGACTCGCTGCATGTGCTTGGCGGGCCGGAAACACATCTGAGGTTTTTAACGGACTACATCGACTTTGGCTACTGTATATTAAGTCCGGGCGATGTTTTAATTCATCTTTTTGTGTGTATTCTATTATACTCGCTGATTCGTGCGGTGAACCTGCGTTATGCACTCCGTACGAACGGTGACAGATAGGGGAGAGCTGCTATGGAAGGAATTGCGGTCAGCACGGCGATGTTTCTTTTGAAAGGAATTCCGGAAGGCTTTCTGGTTGCGTGGGGTATGCATATTCTGACAAACACCCCTGTGCGAAGGAAGCCATACCTGATGCTGAGCCTTTTATACATCGTAATTACATATCTGATTCGTTTTCTGCCAATTACGCTGGGCATTAATACGGTGCTTTCTCTTTTCGTGATGATCTTCAGCTATCAGATCGTGTATCACGCGAACCTGTCCAAGATGATCCGGGCGATGATTGCCGCAATTATCATCCTGGTGATGACCGCCGCATCGGAAATTTTGAATGTGCTGCTGCTTACGCTGGTATACGGAAGCGAACAGGCAAACCAGCTGGTGACCTCCTCCAACCAGTTCAGCCAGGCGATTTATACCATGCCTTCCACCGTGTTTCTCGGCCTGATTACGCTGGCCGGGTACTTCATTGTAAAAGCGATCAATAAAGGGAAGCAGGCTAATGGAAAAAATAGTGAGACGACTGGCGAGTAACATTGCCAGATCGCAGGGATTGGACGCCGAGCGGGAAGCGGTTGTGGCGTACGGCTTGCTGGCGATGGTGCAAATTACGGTGATCACCTTACTGGCGCTGGCGCTGGGTTTCGCAGTGGGCGCACCTGTGGAAGCGTTAATCGTTTGTTTCTCCGTCAGTTTCTTTCGCAAATACAGTGGGGGCGCCCATGCCTATGATGCGGACTTTTGCACCGTGGTAAGCGTTGCCTACTGCACACTGGCAGCCGCCGCTTCCGGGTGGTTGTCGCCGCTTTACCGCCTCCCCGCCATGCTCGCCGCCGTAATAATGTTTTACGCAACCGCTTATTGGGTAATTTATCGTTACGTACCGGTGGATTCCCCCAACAAGCCGATCAAGAACCCCCTTAAGATCAAGAGAATGCGAAAAGGGAGTTTTCTCCTTGTGACGGCCTACCTGGCCTTGCAGTTACTTTTTGTATTTCTGGGCACACGAAATCCACTGTTTCAGGGGTACGGAATCAGCCTTCTGCTGGGAGTTGCCTGGCAGACCCTCACACTTACACCGATAGGTGCCGTTCTGCTGAATAAGTTGAACGATCTACCTAAATTTCTGAGAAAGGAGGCCCACACATGAAGAAGTTCTATGGCGTTCTCGCCGCAGTCAGCACCGTCGTCGCGGCGCTGGTAGCCTCTTCTGCCTGCTACTGGTTCTTCTATCAGCCCGAGGAGCCCGCGTCTCTCCGCAACAAGTAAGGAGTACGCAGTGGGAGGCGACTCGTCGCCTCCCATCTCTCCCCTGCCTGCGCGATGAACGGAAAGCGAAGTGAACCCGATGGATAAGGACAATAAAGTTCAGATTCAACAAATTCTGAACATCATAAAGATTTCTTCGCTCGCGTTTCCCGCGATCGCTTTTCTACAATACTATTCAAAAATGCCGGGGTTTTTATCCTATATCACCCACGGCGTGTTAACGATTTCGATTCTGCTGGCGATTCTGGCGGTTTATTCACTGTGGATTTTCCTTCAAAATCGTATCGCCAACAAAGCGGTTACCAGCAAGCTGATCGACCCGATTATCTCCATGTCCATTTCACTGGCGTCGGTGATTCTGACCGGTTCGTACCAAAGCAGTTATAAGTTTCTGTTTATTTTCGTCATTTTATTCACCAGCATTGAATGCAGCCACCGGATCAGCCTGACGGTCGCCGGTCTATCCGCGGCGATCGTGCTTGGCGTCGATCTGGTGTATTGTCCGGCGGGGGGGCCGAACACCTATTTTGAAAGCGACATTGTATTGGCCTGCGTGTTCCTGATCATTGCCTGGACTGTCGGTTATTATGACGACATCCGTAAGAAACACATCGCCTACCTGAAAGAGATCACCAATATCGACGGGTTAACGGAGTTGTATAATCACCGGTATTTTTACGAATATCTGACCGGGCAGATACAGGATGCCGCCCGGGACGAACAGCCGGTATCGCTGCTGTTTATCGACATTGATAATTTTAAGTACTACAACGATCTGTACGGGCATCAGAAGGGTGACGATGTGCTGCGCGCCATCGCCCTGATCATGAAGGCTACTTTCCCCAAAGAAACGTTTATCGCCCGTTACGGCGGCGAGGAATTTGCTGTGGTTTTGCGGGATACCGGCGAGGAGGCGGCCGTGGAGGAAGCGGAGAAACTGCGCCGTGCCGTGCAGGAGTATCCTTTCGACGGGCAGGAGAATCTCCCGGGTGCCAACATGACGGTTTCCGTTGGCGTATCCACCTTCCCCATCAAAGCGAAAACCGACGCGGAACTGATCAAGAGCGCGGACGACGCCTGTTATCGGGCTAAATTCCTTTGCAAGAATCGCGTGGAAGCGTATTTCTCCATTTTGGATGAGTTCCATTTTTCGCCTGAAATGATTACCCAGATCAAAACGCTGATCGCGGTGATCAACGCGAAGGATAAATACACCTACCGGCATGTGGAACGGGTGGTTTTCTACTGCAATCTGCTGGCGGATATGATGCAACTAAACCAGCAGGACAAACGAAACCTGGTATACGCGGCATACCTGCATGACATTGGTAAAATCAACATTTCGGAGGAAATTCTGATTAAAACGGAGCCCCTGACCGATGAAGAATGGGGCGTTCTGAAGAATCATCCGCAGTATGCGGTGGATATCATCAAGAACAACGAATCCATGGAGGAAATTAAACCGATCGTGCTTCAGCATCACGAACGGTACGACGGCAAAGGGTACCCGCTGGGTCTGAAAGGGGAAAACATCAATTATCTGGCCCGGTTGCTTGCCGTGGTGGACGCGTTTGATGCCATGACCTCGCTCCGGCCATATCAGCCGATCAAGTCTTACAAGCAGGCAATTATCGAACTGCGGCGTTGCAGCGGCACACAGTTTGATCCACAGGCAGTAGAAGCGTTCATCAGGTGTATTGAAAACCGAAACGGGTTGAGCGTAGATCATTGCGACAGCGCTTTCCATACGACGCAACCGGATTTTTTCGTGGGCACAGACAACGGTATGCCTGTAGACCGAAGCCAGAACGATTGACATAATCAAACGCGCCGCCTGCACAGGGTTGGCGCGTTTTGCCATCGGAGGGTGACCATTGGGGTATGCGCGGTCGTAATATCGGCAACAGGAAACGCCTGCGGGAGGGATTGCGTTGGCGAAGTATAATAAAACTTATGACGAGTGTTACTTTTTAAATTACAGTGCCTGCGACGACATCAGCCTGTACGAGATTGGACGGCAGAAATGCCCGCCCAGATACAGCTTTGGCCCGATTATCCGAAGCCATTATGTGCTGCATTATGTGATGAACGGCACAGGCACGTTGTATCTGGATCATAACCAGTACAGCGTGCATGCGCGGGAAGCTTTTTTGATGCCCCCCAATACCCTGTGTTATTATCAGGCAGATCGGGATGATCCCTGGAATTATATCTGGATCCACATAGATGGTGAGCGGGTACCCGAATATCTGCGGCGAGCGGGGATTGACCGGAAACAACCGATTCTTCACTGCGCGGAAGGCAGCGATACGATGGAAGCGCTGTTGGAGGACATCTGTCTTAACCACGAACGGGAGCTATACTGTATTGGCAAACTGTACGAAATGTTTGAGTTTATGATCAATCACGCGGATACCCGTGTGCCGCTGCTGCTGGATAACAAGCAGGAATATGTGAAACACATTCTGGATTTGATCCGGCTGAAATACAACGAGGCGATTACTGTCGAGTTTCTATCGGAGTCCTGCGGTCTGGAACGCAGCTATATGACAAGGCTCTTTAAAGCGGCGATGGGGCGTTCTCCGCAGGAATACCTGATCCAGTACCGGATACGCATGGCGCGCAAACTGCTATGCGAAACGGACTGGTGTATTCGCAATATCGCGTACGCGGTGGGTTATGGCGATTCCTTCGCGTTCTCCAAGGCGTTCAAACGGGTTTGCGGCACGTCACCCGCAAAGTATCGTGGGAAGCTGCTGGGGGAAAACGGGGAGAAACCGGACCTTTCCTGATCTGCCCGCCGATGGTTACAGCGCTTTTAACTCATACAGTATCGAAGAGAAATCCAGCCCGTGACCTGCCATCTCTTCCGGTTGAATCGCAAGACCGGCATAGGTCAGCAGATCTCCGCCATATATACTGTTCCCATTTACTTCGTATTCCAGCGATTCGTTCAACCCGCGCAGCGGCAGCCGGCGCAGCGGCTCGTTCGCGCGCACCATCAGCCGATAATACCCGACCAGCGCGTTCCGCTGATCCGGGGATACCACCATCCAGGCACACTCGCTTCCCGAGTACGGGTTTAACAGCCTGTAGAAATCCCCCTTCTGCACCAGGGGAGCATAACGTTTCGCCAGCGCAATCTGATGTCGCAGGCTCTCTTTTTCTTCTTCGGTCAGCTCGTCCGGATTCAACTCACAGCCAAATGCGCCAAACAGAGCAACGTTGCCTCGGGTTTCCAAGCGGCAGGTACGCCCTACCTGCTGGTTGGGTACGGCGGACACATGGGCGCTGATTGCGCTTAACGGATACACAAGCGATGTACCATATTGAATTTTCATGCGCTCCGCCGCATCGGTATCATCGCTGGTCCAGGTTTGTGGCGCATAATAAAGCAGACCGGGATCAAAGCGTGCCCCGCCGCTGGCGCAGGACTCGAAAAGCACCTTCGGGAAGGCGGAGGTCAGGCGATCGTACAGGGCGTATACGCCCAGAATATACCGGTGATAGACTTCGCCCTGCTGTTGCGGAGGCAGCGCGGCGGAATAGCATTCGGTAATATAACGGTTCATGTCCCATTTCACATAGTCGATCTTTCCGCCGTCCAGCAGGCGGTACATGCTTTCGTAAAGATAATCGACCACTTCAGCGCGAGAAAAATCCAGCACATACTGGTTGCGACCCTGTGAGGGTGTACGCCCGGGCGCGCAGAGAATCCAGTCGGGGTGCGCCCGGAACAGGTCGGAATCCCGGTTGACCATTTCCGGTTCAAACCAGAGCCCGAAGCGCATTCCAAGGGCACTGACCCGCTTGGAAAGCCCGTCTATTCCGTGTGGCAGCTTATGGCTGTCCGCCGGGACGAACCAGTCCCCAAGACCGCGATGATCGTCGTCCCGGTTGCCAAACCAGCCGTCGTCCAGCACAAACAGATCCAGTCCCAGGTCGCGGCCTGAACGGGCAATCTGCAATAACTGCTCTTCGGAAAACAGAGGGCCGGTGGCTTCCCAGTTGTTGATGACCAACGGCCGGGTCCTGTCCCGCCAGTAGCCGCGCGCAAGGCGCGTGCGATACAGGCGGTGGAAGGTACGGCTCATCCCACCGATACCGCTGCCGGAGTAGACCATTACGGCCTCCGGGGTTTGAAAGCTTTCGCCGGGAGCCAGCCGCCATTGAAAAGTGTCCGGGTGAATGCCGAGCAGAACGCGCGAATGCTGAAACGTATCCGTCTGCACGGCGCAGTAATGGTTACCGCTGTATACCAGGCTGAAGCCAAGCGCTTCGCCGGCATCCTCGGTAGTTTCGGGACGTTTGAGCATCAGGAACGGATTGTGTTCGGCGCTGCTGGCGCCTGCCAGACTGCCGATCCCCTGAATACCGGGGCGCAGGGGTTGGGTGAAAGGTTCGCGCTCCCGGCTCCACGCGCCGGACAGCGTAACCAGCTCGTACCGATCATCCGCCAGATCGAGAGAGAAGCTGAGTGCACGTTCCAGCGTGAGCGTATCCGCCCCTGTGTTACACAGGCAAACACTGCGGGCCAGCACCGCTAGAGTGTTGAAAATGGTGTACGACAGCGTGCACTGCAAGCCTGTCGGCCGATCTACTAATACGATCGCAAGCGTGTCCGCTTCCGCCTCGTCCTCTGTATAGGTTGCGGGCAGACCTGATAATTTTGGCTTCCCCGAAGAGATGCGATGGCTTTCGTAAACCGGCGACAGCACGCGGCTGCCATCCGCCTGTAGCACGGTAAGCGCAGGCTGGCGAAAATCCCCCGTGCCAAAAACCGGGTACTCCGGGCGCAGATGCTGCAGGGAGTAGCCTTGCGTGTCTCCGTCGCGATAGACTGTCAGCGGCCGGTAGCTGCCGCGCAGTAAAAATGAAAAATCATTGCGGTCGCGCAGACGCGGACCACAGTACAGGTTAACGGGAGTACCGTCCGCAAGCAAATGGATGATGTAGCTGAAATACTCGTTGTACAGGTGGAACTCGTGGCTTTCCGCGTGGTACGTAACAGGCATAAATGACTCCTTTTACAGTTTTCCACCGCTGGTTGCGATGCCTTCGATGAACTGGCGCTGAAAAACCGAGTATAGCAACAGCATGGGAACGACCGCGAGCACCGAGGCGGCCATCAGGTTGGGATAATCCACCGAATAAGAACTGCCGATTTTGGATAACGCCGAGGAGAGCGTGGCGGCCCCGATATCCGTGTTCACGACCAGCGGCCACATCAGATCTTTAAAGGCAAACAGCGCTGTGAAGATTGCCAGTGCCGCAAGCCCGGAATGAGTCAGCGGAAGCATGACCCACACAAAGGTTTGCCCGATGTTGCAGCCATCCAGTCTGGCGGATTCTTCCAGCTCTTTGGGAAGGCCCATGAAAAACTGTCGAAGCAGGAAGGTGCCAAAGGCGGAAACCAGCCCCGGAAAAACCAGCGCGAAGAGGGTGTTTCGCATCCCCATCGCGTCCACCATCAGGTATTGCGGAATCACAAACACCTGCGTGGGCACCATCATCTGGAACAAGACTAACCCGAAAAGAAACCGTTTCCCCGGAAAGGTGAGCCGCGCGAAGGCATAAGCGGCCATGGCGGAAAAAACCACCGCGCACAGAACCCGGAGCGCAACCATCCCGAAGGTGTTCAAATACATCTGGAAGAAGTCGTTTTGCTTCCATACTGTGGCGTAGTTCACCCACTGGAACGATTCCGGCAGAAAAGAAAACGGCGCCATACGGGTGGACTCGGTGACTGTTTTCAGGGAGGTGAGCACCATCCACACAAAGGGAAACACCATGATCACGGAGATCAGAATCAGTACCGCGTGCAGCAGGATGGGCGCGCGGCGTTTGCGGAAAGAAAACGATAACTTTTCCATACGACGCGCCTCCTTTATTGATAATGAACCCATTTTTTCTGCATGCGGTTTTGCAGCGCCGTGATCAGAAGAATAATCACCAGCAGCACCATAATCACAGCGGAACCGTACCCTTTGTTGGAATACTTGAAGGAGTTATTATAGAACAGATACACCAGGGATACCGTTGCGTCATAGGACGGGCTGGTAACCCCAAGCATCATATAGACGATATCAAAAACCTGCATGGCGGTAATCACACTGGTAACCAGCACGAAAAACAGGGTGGGGGAAACCAGCGGCACGGTGATATGAAAGAACTGTTTTTGCGCGCTGGCGCCGTCGATCTGCGCGGCCTCGTAATAATCCCGCGGAATCTCCTGCAGGCCCGCGATTAACAGCACCATACTATATCCAAGTGTGCTCCAGATTCCGACAATGACAATGGAAATCATCGCGACGTTCGGATCATCAATCCAGTTGACGGGCGCGATACCAAACACGGAAAGCAGATGGTTAAACAGACCAAAACGATAATTGTACAGCCATTTCCAGATCAGGGTTACGGCTGCGGGGGTCGCGACCATCGGGATAAAATAAAGCGTGCGGTATACACCTTTACCACGCAGCCTGCCATTCAGTGCGACAGCCAGCAACAGCGCGAGGACGGTGCCGATCCCGACGACGCAAAGGGTATAAACCAGCGTGTTGCGGGTGGCGCTCCATACCTGCGTATCCGCCAGCAACGTGCGATAATTCTCCAGCCCGACGTACAGGTTGCCCTTCCCGAATGCGCCGCTTTTAAAGAAGCTCATGTATACGGTTTGAAAAATGGGAATGATGTTGAGTACGATCAGGCCGATCATTGTGGGGGCGATCAACCCCCATGCCCAGCGCCATTCATTCCACTGCCTTTGTGTAGGCCGTGCTTTTCTTTCGGCTGCGGGAAACTGGCTCACGGTGCAGCCTCCTTTTTCGCACCGCGGCGGCAGCTTGTCTGGAAGCTGCCGCCGCGTCATTTTTTAGGGAGAACCCGGTTATTTTTCCGCGGCGATCGCGTCGTTCATCATACTGGCGACGTTCTTGCAGGCGGCGGTAAGGTCGTCGCTACCCGCGTAAGCGCCCTTGAGCAGCTCGTAGGCTTTATCTTCCCACACGCTGGTCTGGTTGGTGTAGGGGCGGATTTGCGCGTAGCTGACCATATCGATGTAGCATTTCACGTTAAAGCCCGGGTAAGCGGCCGTCCATGCGTCGGCGGTGCCGTTAAAGGCGGAAATCGCGATGCCAAGTTCTGCCTGGCGCTTCTGGCCCGCTTCGGAGCTAAGATATTCGACCCATTTCCAGGCTTCGTCCGGATGCTTGCAGGTGGCGGAGATGGCGTTGCCCAAGCCGTTGAAGATAGAGGCGCGTTTGCCGTCCGGGCCGGCCGGGAGCACGGCGCAATTGAAGTTGGCTTTCATAAAATCGTTAGCGGCAAAGCCGGAAAGGTTCCAGGAGCCAAACAGCCCCATGGCGCACAGACCGTTTTCAATCGCTTCGGCACGGGCGCTGTCATCGTAGATGGCGGGAGACAGACCATCCCACACGTAGCTGAAGTATTCCTTGATGCCGCCGATGGTAGCGTCTTCGTCGTAGCCGGATTTACCATCCGCGTTGAGGATTTCGCCGCCGTTCTGGTACACGAAATTATAATACCCTTCCTGGTTGTGCAGGCCAGCGCAGAAACCATACTGGGAGCCGTCCGCTTTGGTAAGCGTTTTCGCGGCGCTGCGCAGGGTATCCCATGTCCAGGTGTCGTCCGGGTAGCTCAGGCCCGCCGCGTCAAACAGGGTCTTGTTGTACCACAGGGCGATAGTGTCGTAATCCTTGGGAATTGCGTACTGTTTGCCGTTGATTTTGTAGATATCATCGAGACCCTGGGGATAATTCTTCAGGTCCACCAGATCACTCTTGGCGATATAATCGGTCAGGTCCAGCAGCTGATCGTTGGAACCGTAGTAGTAGATGTTGTTGGAGTGCATCCAGAAGGTATCCGGCAGAGAACCGCCGGTTGCGGCTGCTTCCAGCGCCGTCCAGTAATCGGACCATGCGTTCACCTGAATCTGGATGGTGATGTTCGGGTTGGCCTGATGGAACTCATCGGCGACGGTTTGCAGCAGCGCCGCCTGATTGCTGTCCCATACGGCGTACGTGATGGTAACGGGTTCCCCTTCGGCGCTTGCCAAGCCAACGCACAGGGTGAGCAGCATGGATACGCAGAGCAGCAGACTGACCAGTTTGTTACGCATAACAATCCTCCTTATGTCACGGTTATTCGGGTAACGAGGCCTCGAATCTGGTTTGATTGTAGCATGCGAAAACCTGCAAACCAATGTTTGAGGGTGACGATAGTATGTCCGAATGTGACATTATTAACTGTAAAATATGGAAAAAGAATGGGCGGCCGGACGGAGGCGCGTAAACAGATGGTTCAGGAAACCGGGGAACCCGGGTCAGAGGGCGCAGAGGATTTATTCGTTTTGGTTTGGGCTTTTTTCCCGGAGCCAGATACTTTGCGGTAGATCAGAATTCCAGCAAGGCTGATCAGCCCTGTGATCCCATAGATAATAGCGGCGGTCTGGTAGTTCTGGGCGATCAGTGCGCTGCCGACGATGGTGGAGGTAACGATGGAAGGGATACGCGCGATGCTGGTTAAAAGCAGC
>DAOPZG010000036.1:0-20759 GCA_035353235.1 Candidatus Limiplasma sp. | reverse complement strand
GCAGGATTGCAAATGTTCGATTCTGCAAATTATGCGAGCGGATATCCAGCAGGTATTGTTCCATTGGCGGGAATATCCCGGCATTGTAAGTGGCACACGCCAATACGATATGGCTGAAGCGCCACGTCTCCGACAGAAGATCACCAATATCTGTAACGGACACATCAAAAAGCGCGACACGCACACCCTGATCCGCAAGTTTCGCGGCCAGAACCTCCGCTGCGTTCTGTGTGTGCCCGTAGATAGAACCATATAAAACCAGAACACCCTTCTCCTCGGGCTCATACGTGCTCCAAAGACGATATTTATCGATATACCAGGGGATATTTTTCCGCCAGATCGGACCGTGCAGAGAACAGATTCTGGAAATGTCCAGATCGTCCGCTTTTTTTAGCAGAGTTTGTACCTGAGGACCATATTTACCGATAATATTCGCGTAATAACGCCGCGCATCCGACAACCACTCTGTTTCAAAATTCAACTCATCGGCATAAAGATTACCGCCAAGCGCTCCAAATGTGCCAAAGGCATCTGCGGAGAACAGAGTGCGTTCCAGCGGATCATATGTAACCATTACTTCCGGCCAGTGAACCATGGGCGCTGTGATAAACGTCAGCTTCCGGGTGCCAATATCCAGCGTATCGCCGCCGTTGACGGTTTGTATGGTTAGCGTTTCCTGCTTCCCAAAAAATTGGCCGATCATCTTTGCGGCAATTGCGGTACAGATAATGGTTGTGCCCGGATAACGAAGAATCAGATCCATCAGGGTCGCGGCATGATCAGGCTCCATATGCTGAACAATCACATAATTCAGCTTCCGACCCGAAAGCCCCTCGGACAGGTTCTCAAAGAAAATATCAGATACCGCGTGGTCTACGGTATCCAGTAATACAGTCTGTTGATCCAGCAGCAGATAGGAGTTGTATGAAATCCCACGTGGAAGCGGAAACTGATTCTCAAACTTGGCAAGCCTGCGATCGCTTCCGCCGATATACAGCAAATCATCCGTGATGCGGCGAGTACAGTTCATTATGGAACCTCCCTTGTCAATTGTCATTCTTATTTTACACCGAGAAACGCTTTGTGAAAAGAGGAACGATTCAGAAGTCCGCGTTTTATACGCGCAAGGAGCGCGGAGTATTGATGTGGCGAAAAGAAATCGCAACTTATGACAATTAAGCAGGAAGTTTTGAATACATGGCCGATAAGTCGTAACAACCTTGCAACACACTTGTTGATGCGGTATAATAATTTAAATGAGGAGGGGTTGCGATGACCGTTTTGAAGCGAATGAAACGTGTGTTTTTATGGCTCTGCATCATGACATTGATAATATCACAGTCCGTTTTCTGCGCGACTGCCGAACCTGTGCAACCGACCGTGAAAGATGTTTCGACTGTGATTGGTGACAACGCTGTAAGATACCCGCAGCTGGAAGGCCTGTCCGATGAAAAAATGCAGCAGGCGATCAATAATACGATTGTCGAGAAAGCGAAAATCGCTCAGCGGATGGTTACGCTCTCCACACTGAAATCCGGCTCGAGCGGGTTGCAGGTTCGCTACGAGACCTATGTGGGGGACGGGGTTTTTTCCACTGTAATCAGCGCGTTTGGGATTATGGAGAACGGCCGGAACGGGCAGGAGTACACGACGCTGAATTATGATCTGGCAACCGGAAGAGCGTTGACATTCGCGGATTTCTTTACCAACCCGGATACGGCAGCCAGCCATATGGAAAGCATTCTTCAGGATACGATTGGGGACGATCTCTCTGCTTATCTGGTGAATGCTTCCCTTGCCCCCCTGCCAAGAGATAACTTCTCCGTCAACGCAGACGGGATCACATTTTATTACCCGGCGAATCAATTCTCCTTACTCAGCGGATTCTGCGGAGCCGCGCAGTTTGACTACTGGGAACTGGCGGATGACCTGATCTCCTCCGCGGATAGCCTGCCTGCCAGACTCGGTGCGTTCCCCCAACCGCTAAATGATGCGGAAACAAAGAAAAAGATCGAAGAAGCAGTGCAAAACGGCATGTTGCCTCATTTTCCGGTCAAGATTGGCGATGCGATGACTGATCTTGTTCAACGCTACCGTTTGCTCCGCCAGCCGGACCAGTATCCGGGAGGCCGATATTATCAGATGGAGGCGCCTCAATTTCGTCAGATGCTTATATTGTCCGATGCCTTAACGGCCGGATATGATCAATCGAAAGCGGAAGGTTTGCTCAGCTTAAGGGTTAACTTTTTCGGATTGCAAACGGGAGTGACCACTCAGAAACGCTGGCGGGAAGTGCTTGGCGAACCGAACAGCACCGTTTCATTTGACGAGACGTTGGCATACGATTACAGCTTACCGGTTGGTACCGCGGATTATTATACCCTCGGGAACCATCAGTTACTGATGTATGCCGATGAGAACGACATTTTATACGCGGTTCGGATATCTGACTGATTAATACAAAATGCGCGGAGGCAATATGGCAAGCGGGAAAAGAGGCCGGGCAAAAACCTATGATTCGGACAGCCTGCTGTACCGAAGCGTTTTTGGTATCCTATTAATTGCGATCGGCGCGCTTTCGTTGATTGCGATCGTAGGTGGCATCAAAGGCGCTGTGTTTACGATCGTCAGGCAGGTCATGCAGGGACTGGGAGGCGCTTTATGCATCGGGATCCCGCTGTTTCTTATCTGGGGAGGGGCGCTGGCGGCTTTTTCGGCACGACGCAAAGCGCCGCTGCGCGCTTACGTGCTGCTTAGTCTGTTGTTTTTCTGTGTGATGGGCATTTTCAACCTGCTCAGTCAGGTTGGCACCTTCTCAATGATGGAATATACAATTGCCTACAACCAGAAAATTACGCCGCCGATAGCAGACCCGAAGGGTTATTGGCCGATTATTACGGCGGGATACCAAATTTGCAGCACCAGCGGCGCTTTTGGCGGTGCGTTTGGAATGATTACCGCATGGCCGCTTTGGACCTTCACAGGGGTCGTTCCCGGTGTAGTGATCTTAAGTGGAGTCAGTCTTGTATGTGTACTTTTCTTCTCCAAGTTCGATGTGCTCGGCTGGCTGAAACATTACCGGGAAAATTCGGATCAGCGTCTGGAAGCGCGGGAACAAAAACGGGCACAACGGGCTTATGAGAAACAATTAAAAGCTCGGGAAACTATCGAAAATCAACCCGAACAAGCAGCGGCCGCAAGCACTACCATACCGGATATGCCGCAAAAGCCCAGCCAGCAGGTCTCCATGCCTCAGGGATATCCTGCTTTTGCGGGGATGCCGGCCTGGCCGCAAGGGGTTCCGACCGTGAACAGTCAGCAGATGGTGTTTCCCAACATGGCAACTGCGCCTGCGGCGCCGCTATATGACGAAATGATTATTCCGGAGATGCCGGACGGGGCAACCACTCCCAAATGGAAACTGAAGAATACCCCCGCATCCAGAACGGAGCCTTCCCAGGCAGAACCGGCAGCGCCAAAACCGGCGCAGCCTGCCCGCACCGGGGATCGGGATATGGACAGAGCATTGCGCAAGATGGAAGAGAACAGAAAGCAGAAAGAGGAACTGAATCGCCGGATCAACGATGCTGAAAGCGGCGGACAAACCGATACGGCTTATTCAGTAGATGAGGCGCGCCTGAAGGCGGCAGCGAGAAAAGCGCGCCCTCAGATCGGTGAACGTGATCAATTCCCGGGTACCGGAGAACCTCAGACCGCTCAAACGCCCCGCACTCTTTCGCCTGAACAGATTGCTTATGCCAACCAGACGGCTGCTTACCGCTCTCCGGAATCACAACCGGAAACCCGGGACACACCCAAGGCGCGGGACCCTTACGCTGCTTATAAAAAGCCTGTGCAGGCAGAGGATTCGTTTTTGCCTATGAGTGGTCAGAAGCTGGACACGCCAGACCTGAAAATACCGCAAAAAACTCAAAATACTCCTGAAAAAACAGAGGATCGAAGAGCTAAACCATACCCCTATCCGATGATTGAACTGTTGAATCTCCAGACGCAGACATTGCCGGACACACGGGAACTGGATCGCGCCAACGCGGCCAAACTGGAACAGACGCTGGAGAGCTTTGGCATCCCAGCGCAGGTGCAGCGCGTTACGCACGGCCCCGCGGTGACACGTTTTGAACTGGGTTTGATCTCCAGCGGCATCAACGTAAAACGCATCATGAACATTGCGGATAACATCGCGCTGGATATGGCGGCCAACGGCGGCGTGCGTATTGAGGTGCCGATTCCGGGCACCAACCTGTTTGGTGTTGAAGTGCCTAACAAGGAAATCATCAGCGTATCGCTGGCGGAAGTGCTGACCAGCCAGGAAATGACCAATGCCAAATCTCCGCTGTCCGTCGCGCTTGGCAAGGACATTGCGGGACGCCCGATCATCTGTGATCTGGCCAAGATGCCCCACCTGCTGATTGCCGGTCAAACCGGAAGCGGCAAGTCGGTCTGCATCAACTCCATCATCAACAGTCTTCTGTACCGGGCTACTCCGGACGAAGTACGCATGATTATGATTGACCCCAAGGTTGTGGAACTGCAGGGATATAACCGCGTACCGCACCTGTTGATCCCTGTGGTGAGCGATCCGCACAAAGCGTCCGGCGCATTGGCCTGGGCCGTGCAGGAAATGCTGGATCGTTACCACAAAATGCAAAGCAAAGGCGTGCGCGAAATCACCGCCTATAACGCCAAGGTGAAGGGCGACGAACCAAAACTGCCGCGAATCGTGATTATTATCGACGAATTGTCCGACCTGATGATCGCTTGCAAGAAGGAAGTGGAGGAAAGCATTATCCGGCTGGCACAGTTGGCGCGCGCGGCCGGCATTCACGTGGTGGTTGCCACCCAGCGACCCACAGTGAATGTGATCACCGGCCTGATCAAAGCCAATATTCCTTCCCGTATTGCTTTTGCGGTTGCTTCCAGTATCGACAGCCGAACGATTCTGGACATGAACGGGGCCGAGAAACTGCTAGGGCGCGGCGACATGTTTTACTATCCGACGGGAGCGAAAGCACCCATGCGCGTACAGGGCTGCTTTGTAAGCGATCAGGAAATCAGCAATGTGGCTGATTACATCGGTAAAAACTCCGAGCCGGATTATGACGAAAGCATCAACGAAATCATGGAAAGCCAGGGGGCGGAGGACGCGCCGGATGACGCTGATGGCGCGGAGGATGGCGAACTGGATGAGCGTCTGCAGGAAGCGATCGAGATGGTGCTTACGGACGGACAAGCCAGCATCAGTATGCTGCAACGGCGTATGAAGATCGGTTACGCACGGGCTGGCAGGCTGATTGACGACATGGCGGCGCGGGGGATCGTAAGCAAAAGCGCCGGAAGCAAGCCCCGCGAAATCCTGATGACCTATGAACAGTACCTGCAAAAGAAAGATATGTTGTTACGCTAGAGGAGAATTGCGACGGTATAGAAAGCCATGTGTGGATTGCACATGGCTTTTCTCTTCCGATGCTGGACAATCCCGGATCGGACGAAGCGAAAAGCCTGAAACTTGCCGAATTGATTGACAATTACGAGAATGCGCGTGTATAATCCACAATAACCGTTGCTTTGAGGTGAACGAGATGTTAACGAGAATCCCCAAGGGAACCAAGGATGTACTGCCGCCGGAAAGCGCCCGGTATCAGGCGATGGAAGCGCTGATGCGCGAGAAAGCCAGACTTGCCGGATACGAGGAAATCCGAACCCCGGTGTTTGAACATACGGAGCTGTTTACCCGTTCGGCTGGTGCGTCCAGCGATGTGGTACGCAAAGAAATGTATACTTTTCTGGATAAGGGCGGGCGCTCCATAACGCTGAAGCCGGAAACGACCGCAGGAGCGGTGCGCGCGTTTATCGAATCTGGCCTGTACGCGCAGGCGTTGCCGCTAAAGCTTTATTATCTGTATGCCCCGCACTTCCGCTACGAAGCACCGCAATCAGGGCGTCTCCGGGAGCATCACCAGTTTGGAATGGAATGCTTCGGGGCCAAAGAAGCTTCTGCGGACGCAGAACTGATATTAACCGCGATGGATGTTCTGACCGGTGTTGGCCTGCAGGGGGTAGCGCTTCGTATCAATTCTATAGGATGCCCCAAGTGCCGCCCGGCTTATCAGGAGAAGCTGCGCGCGTTTTTAAACGAGCGAAGGGACAAACTGTGCAAGGACTGCCAGGAACGCATCGATATCAATCCGCTTCGCGTACTGGACTGTAAAAATCCGGAATGTCAGGCGGAAATTACGGATGCGCCCCGGATGATCGACTCGCTTTGCGACGAATGCCACGACCATTTTGAGGAATTGAAGCGCTATCTGACGGCTGCGGATGTGCCCTATGTGGTGGATACCGGGATTGTGCGCGGATTGGATTATTATACCAAGACTGTGTTTGAGCTGACAGCAGAAACCCCCAGCGGTACGATGACCGCTTGCGGTGGCGGCCGTTATGACAAGCTGGTGGAGGAGATTGGTGGCCCGGATATTCCTGCGGTAGGCTTTGGCATGGGCATGGAACGCGTACTGCTGCTTCTGGACCTGCTGCCGCAGGAAGAACAGAAGCTTCAGCCGCTCAGCAACGCGCCGGATGTTTTTGTGGCCAGTCTGGATCGCCAGTTGGCGTTGAACGCTTTTGAACTCACCATGGCTTTCCGCCATGCGGGTCTGAAAGCGGATATGGACCATGCGGGGCGCAGCCTGAAGGCACAATTCAAATATGCCGACAAGCTGACGGCAGCCTATGTAGCCGTGCTGGGCGGAGACGAGATTGCCAAAGGCGTGGTGAAGCTTCGCAACATGAGTACAAAGGAAGAAAATGAAGTTTCTCTTGCGGATGCGCCGGAAGCGCTCCGGAAATTAATCCGCAATCGAAACGAGGAGGAATAATCCCATGGCGATGACGAAACGCACGCATATGTGCGGCGAGGTGCTGACCGGCGAGATCGGCAAACAGGTCGTTCTGAAAGGTTGGGTGCAGAAATCCCGCAATCTGGGTGGGTTGATTTTTGTGTGGCTTCGCGACCGCACCGGCATCGTACAGGTTGTTTTTGATTCCACCACACTGGACGCGCAGCTCTTCGCGTCGGCGGAAAGCCTGCGCAGCGAATACGTGATCGAAGTGCACGGTACGGTGCGCAAGCGCGCGCCGGAAGCTATAAACGAAAAAATGAAAACCGGTGATGTTGAAGTTGCCGCGACGGATTTGCTGATCCTGAATGCCAGTAAAACACCGCCGATCTATATTGACGACGACACAAACGAGCAGGAAGCGCTTCGCCTGAAATACCGCTATCTGGACCTTCGTCGTCCCTCCATGCAGGCGATGCTGCAGTTCCGCCATAAAGTGATCAAATGTCTGCGGGATTATATCGACGGGCAGGGCTTTATCGAGGTGGAAACCCCGATCCTGTCCAAATCCACGCCGGAAGGCGCGCGCGACTATCTGGTGCCGTACCGCATGAAACCCGGTCTGTTTTACGCGTTGCCGCAAAGCCCGCAGATTTATAAACAGCTCCTCATGCTGGCCGGGCTGGACCGGTATTATCAGGTGGCCCGCTGCTTCCGGGACGAGGACGGTCGCGCGGATCGCCAGCCGGAGTTTACCCAGTTTGATATGGAAATGAGTTTTATCGAACCGGAGGACATCCAGTCGGTTGTGGAGGGCGCTTACCAACATGTGTTTCAGGAGGTAATGGGGATTCCCATCACCCTGCCGCTGCGCCGCCTGACCTGGCGCGACGCGATGGCCCGGTATGGCAGCGATAAGCCGGATACGCGCTTTGGCATGGAGATCAGCGACGTTGGCGAAACGGTTCGCGGATGCGGTTTTACCGTGTTTGAAAACGCGCTGGCCGAAGGGCAGACCGTGTGCGCCATATGCGCAAAGGGTGCGGGAACGCTAAGCCGCAAAGAGTTTGACGCGCTGGGCGAATTTGCGAAAACCTACCATGTGAAAGGCCTTGCCTGGGCAACGCCGCACGAAGACGGTACGGTACGCGGAAGTTTTGTAAAAGCCATGCAGGGCGACAGCATGCAGCGCCTTCTGGATCGGATGGATTGCAAACCGGGCGACGCGCTGTTTGTGATTGCGGATCAGAAGCTGGTCGCGCTGACCGCGATGGGCCAACTGCGACTGCGGTTGGGTAAAGAACTGAACCTGATTGACCGCTCCCGCTACGACCTGCTGTGGATCACGGAGTTTCCGCTGGTTTCCTGGAGCGAGGAAGAAAACCGCTTTGTAGCGGAGCATCACCCCTTCACTGCCGTAATGGAGGAAGACGTAGCGTTGATGGAGACCGACCCGAGCGCGGTTCGGGCCAAATCTTACGATTTGGTGATGAACGGCATCGAAATGGGAAGCGGGTCCATCCGTATCCATCAAAGTGATCTTCAGGCGAAAATGTTCGCCCTGATCGGCCTGTCGCCGGAGGAAGCGAAGGAAAAATTCGGCTTCCTTCTGGAAGCGTTCCAGTACGGTACGCCGCCTCACGGCGGTTTCGCCTTCGGCATCGACCGTATGGTGATGATCCTTTCCGGGGCGGACAGCCTGCGTGACGTGCTGGCGTTCCCGAAGATTCAAAACGGAGTTTGTCTGATGATGGACACCCCGTCGACCGTGCAGCCGCAGCAGCTGAGCACCCTGAAGATCAAGGTGGAAGAGTAAGTTCTGCGCGTGCCCTGAAAGTACGATTTGCGAATCGTCAAGTTGTCAAGCGGCGGAAAATCTGTTATACTACGCAGAGGTAACATGTACCACAGGAGGTGTGAAGCGTGGCTGCGAAGAAGGACAACCTGCCTTTAAGCCTGCGCAGGGATGACGATCCCACCGGGACTATCACCTATGCCAACGAGGTGATCGCGATTATTGCAGGCGTTGCCGCAAACGAAGTGGAAGGCATCGCGGGCATGTGCACCAGCGGCGGTATCACCGACGTTTTTGGTCATAACCGTAACATTACCAAGGGTGTAAAAGTTGAGATCGGTTCGGAAGAAGCCTCCGTGGATCTGTACGTTATGGTGGAGTATGGCACCCCTATCCAGACGGCGGCGCTGAACGTACAGGAAAACGTGCGCAAGGCGATTGAAACCATGACCGGGCTGCATGTAGTACGGGTGGATGTGCATGTACAGGGCGTTAGCTTCGAAAAGGAAAAGAAAGAAGCGCAAGCCAGCCTGGAAAGCGTGGAACTGGGGAAGGTGACCGACGGCAAAGAGACAACGGAACCCCAGCCGGACACCACGAAAGATCGCAAAAAGTCAAAAGAAACAGTGAAAGCCGAGCCGGTAACCGAACCGGAGGGAACGACAAATGCGGATGAAACCGCGTCGGCGCCAGCCGAGTCCGGAGAGCCTGCTGTGGAAACCCCACCGGATGCTCCTGCCGATAATGTTGACGAACCGAAGGCGGAAAGCGCAACGGAAACACAGGCCTAAGGGATACCCCGAAAGACCGAATGGGGTCTTTTGGGGTTTGCTTTGTTCAATTAACATCGGCAAGGGGGGACGGTTGTGAGGTTGAAACTGACGGATCGAATTCTGGCGGCACTGTCCGGATTAATCATCCTGCTGATCGGGTTGGGATTGCTGGTGTACGGTGTGGGGATTTTCCCCTTCAAGCTGGATCTTTCGTTCCTGACCCAGCCGTTCGTGTTGTGGCAGCGGGCGGTAATGGTCGCCGCGGCGCTGCTGATGAGCATACTGGGCATCCATGGAATTGCGATGCTTTTCCGCAATGGCCGTGATCACGGTTTTATTGCCCAGCATACCGAATACGGGGATCTCAGCATTTCCATGAGCGCCATGGAAAACATGGTCAAGAAATGCGTCGATTCCCATAACGAGCTGAAAGTAAGCAACACACGTATCCAGCATGCGCGCGACGGCATTATTGTGAGTATCCGCATTTCACTGGGCAATGGGGTGAATATACCTCTGACGGTAAGCGCGCTGCAAAAGCAGATTAAGCAGTATATCACGTCCTGTTCCGGCGTGGATGTGAAAGAAGTTCGTGTCATGGTGGAAACGAACAATGCGTTCAGCGGCAACGTATGCCCTGCCCCGGACGGTACCATGGCGGCGGACGCGGACGCAGCTTCCAAAGCGGGCGAAGTGGTAAGCAGTCTGCATGAAGCGGCACAGAACGCCATGCCAAAAGAGATGCCTCCCGAACCGAAACCGGAAAAGAAACCGCTTCACCAGCGCCTTTTCCGCCACGAAGAGAAGCCACAGACTCTTCCGCAGCCTCCGGTCGCTGTGCCCGGGACGGAAGCGGAACATCCGGAACACGACCGAGAAACGCCAGCGGAAACCCAAACGCAGAATGCCACTGATACGGAAAAACCCACGGAGTCCGGCACGGTGGAACCCAATGAAACAAAACAGGTTGAGTGAAGGATGACAGGGAGGTATCACGATGGAAAACCAGAACGGCGGATGGTTTAAAATCGGATCGGCACAGTGTGGGCTGCTCATGGGCCTGGCGGGCGTCGCGATCGCATTTATGCTGATCTTCCTCGGTTTCTTCAAAACCCTGCTGGTTGTCGCGCTGTTCGGTGCTGGATACTGGCTGGGTTCGAGCTCGGAAAAAATCAACTTGATCAAACGGACGATTAACAAGCTCTTTCCGCCGAAAGGCGAATGAGGCCGGATGTTGCTGTAAAGGCAAACCCGGTGGAATAACGAAATGGAGTGTAATGAATGGCTCGATCAGTGGCCCGTCAGGCCGCGATGCAACTGCTTTATGAGCAAACGGCCGGGGGGATGGCCGACGACGATTCCCTGACTCTGGCGTACGAATTACTTGCTTCGGGCAATCTATGCGCCGAAACCTGCCCCACGACGGATGACCGGGCTTATATCGATGATGTGCTGGCGGGGGTTTCGCTGCACCGTACCGAACTGGACAGCCTGATTGAAACCCACAGCAGCGGGGATTGGGCGCTGGAACGCTTGCCGCGTGTGGATTTGAGCATCCTGCGACTGTCGGTTTATGAATTGTGCTATCGCGCGGATGTACCTGCGAATGTGTCTGTGAGCGAGGCAATGGAACTGGCGGGCCGATACAGCGAGCCGAAGAGTGGCCGCTACATCAACGGCGTATTGGGTGCGATTGCCCGCGAGAAGCGGAAGGACTGATCGTCATGGACGTTGCACTGGGATTTGACACCAGTTGCTATACCACATCTGTCGCTGCGGTAGACAGCTGCGGGCATGTGGTAGCCTTCCAAAGAATGCTGTTGCCGGTGCAAAGCGGGCAGTGCGGCCTTCGCCAAAGCGAGGCCGTTTTTGCGCATGTACGGCAGATCCCGCTCGTAGCGGAGCAGGCGCAGGCTTCCCTTTCGGGATTGTGTTTACGTGCGGTTGCCGCGTCGGATGCGCCGCGTTCAGAAGTGGGCAGCTATATGCCGGTTTTCACTGTTGGGGCAGGATATGCGCGTACCCTGGCAGCCGTTGAAAACCTGCCGTGCTTTTTATTTTCGCATCAAGAGGGGCATATTGCCGCGGGACAGCTTGAGGGTAGGCCGATGAAGGAGCGCTTTGTGGCGCTGCACCTGAGCGGCGGAACAACGGACCTGCTGCTTTCTCAGAACGGTATGATTCGGCAGTTGGGCGGTTCGCTGGATTTACATGCAGGGCAGCTGATTGACCGTGTAGGGGTAGCGATGGGACTTCCATTTCCCGCAGGGCCCTCGTTGGAACAATTAGCGATGAAATGTCAGGAACCGGCAAAACATAGCCTGCCGGTCAGTCTGGAACGGGAGGACCTCGCCTGCCATTTGTCCGGCGCGGAAACCCGATGCCAGCAATGGATTACGGAGAATTCGCTTCCGACAGCGCAGATTGCCCTGGAAGTATTCGATTTTTTGGCTCGGACTGTCGCGCGGATGATTGTGGCCGCGTGCCGGGAAACCGATACGGCGCAGGCGCTTATCGTGGGCGGTGTGGCTTCGTCCGGGTTGCTACGCGGCCTTCTTGCGGAGAGACTGTCCCGCCAGAATTGCGAGATTGACCTTTGCTTTGGCAGACCGGAATACAGCGGCGACAACGCGGCGGGAATCGCCTGGCTGGGCATGCGGCGCTGGCTGGAAAATCAACAATGACATTTTTTCATGCGGCGCACTGCGCCGGGAGGGAGGCACCATGGCGGCACAGCTGTTGGATGGAAAGGCGCTTTCGGCACAGGTGGAAGCGGAACTGAAGGTGCGTGTGGATGCGTTGCTTTCAAGGGGACATCAACCCGGATTATGTGTAATCCTCGTGGGTGAAGACCCGGCCAGCCAGCTGTATGTTGGCAACAAGGAGAAGGCTTGCGGTCGCCTCGGGCTGCTCTCCAGAACCGTACGGATGCCGGCAGAAACCACGCAGGAAGAGCTGGAAGCCGAGATTCGCAAAGCCAATGCGGACCCAACCATACACGGCCTGCTGGTACAATTTCCGCTCCCTGCCCATTTGGACGCCTCCCGCGCACAGGCACTGATCCTGCCGGAGAAGGACGCGGACGGATTGCACGACATCAATACCGGTCGCATGATGCGCGGCGAAGAGGCTCCGATCGCATGCACGCCCAAAGGCGCGCTGTATATGATTAAATCAGCAAATATACCGATTGAAGGCAGACATGCCGTGGTGGTCGGACGCAGCAGTATCGTGGGCCGTCCGATGGCGATGCTTCTGCTAAGGGAGAACGCAACCGTAACCATCTGCCACAGCCGTACAAAGAACCTTGGGGAGTTTACACGGCAGGCCGATATTCTGGTGGCGGCGATCGGGAAACCCCACTTTATCAAAGCCGATATGGTGAAGGACGGCGCGACCGTGATTGACGTGGGGATGAACCGGGTGGACGGCAAATTCTGCGGTGACGTGGATTTTGACGCTGTGAAGGAGAAAGCGGCGTATATCACACCAGTTCCGGGCGGCGTCGGCCGGATGACCGTCGCGATGCTGATGAGCAATACGGTGGAGGCGGCCGAGAAAGCCTTTAGAAAGTGAGACCGCGCATATGCTGACGCTAACGGTGGAGCAGCTCAACGAGTACGTCCGCAAAACCCTTGCGGGCGACCCGATGCTGCACGGTTTGCGCCTGCGCGGCGAACTGAGCAACCTGAAACGCCATGTATCCGGACACTGGTATTTTACCCTGAAGGATCCGCAAAGTTCGATTAATTGTGTCATGTTCCGTTCTGCCGCGGTGAACGTGCCGTTTACGCCGCAGGACGGGCAACAGGTTATTTTAACCGGCAGCGTAGGATTGTACCCTAAAACGGGTTCGTACCAGTTTTACGCCGACGCGATGGAACAGGAAGGCATCGGAGAACTGTACCAACGGATGGAAGCGCTGAAGAACAAACTGGCCCGGGAAGGGCTGTTTGATCCGGCGCTGAAAAAGCCGCTCCCTCTTTTACCGAGAGGAATCGGTATCGTTACCAGCGGTACCGGCGCGGTAATACACGATATCGCCCGCGTAGCATGGCGGCGGTTTCCCGGAATGCCGTTGTACCTGTATCCGGTCGCGGTTCAGGGGGCGGGGGCTGCCGAACAAATCGCTTTTGCCCTTTCCGTGATGGATCGGCTGGATGCGGTGGATGTGATTCTTGTTGGGCGTGGCGGAGGAAGCATCGAAGACTTGTGGTCGTTTAACGAAGAAACCGTCGCGCGCGCCATTGCGAGATGCCATAAACCGGTTGTCAGCGCTGTCGGGCACGAAACGGATTTTACCATTGCGGATTTTGTAGCGGATGTACGCGCGCCTACCCCGTCGGCTGCGGCGGAGCTGGCCGTCCCCCTGCGGGAAACCCTGCAGATGGAGATTACCAAGCGTCGGGATCGCCTGTGCCGTGCGGCGGAGGTGGCTTTGGCCGATCAAAACGCCGTGCTGGCAGAGCTGAAGCGGCGATTGGCAGAACATACGCCGGAAAGCCAATTGCGTATCATTGCGGAAAGGGTTCTGTCGTTAAAAGGCCGAATGGAATTACTTGGCGAAGCCCGTCTGACTGCGCTGCAAAACCAGCTTACGGCCGTCAGTGTCCGTATCGGCGCTGCCGGACCGGAGAAAACCCTCCAAAGAGGATATGCCATGATTCGACAAGACGGACAAACCGTGTCTGAAACCGACAGTCTGAATCTGGAACACTCGTTCACCGTGATCCTGCGAGATGGATGGATCAACGCACAGCCAACCGGGAAGGGTAAAGTCAGGGAGGGACAGCCATGACAGCGAAGAAGAAAAGCGCCGAACCGACATTTGAAGCGGATCTGGCAAAACTCGAAGCGCTTGCGGATCAGCTGGAACAGGGGGAGCTTCCGCTGAACGAGCTGATGAACGCCTGCGAAGAAGGCGCCAGACTGACCCGAGCACTTCAGGATCAGCTCAACCGTGCCAAAGCGCGCCTGAACGAGGTGAAGGCGGATCGCAGCGGAACGATTGATGTGAGACCAAGTCAGATTGCAATGCAGGCTGATGAGGACGAGGATCAATAAGCCTCTGCGCCGGGAAGGAAGAACCTATGGAACCAACGCTGACCGAATATGTTGCCGCTGTGAACGAAGCGCTGTTGACGTTGCCATTGCTGACCGGGGCACAGGGCATGCAGGCGAAAGCAACCAAACCAGATACGGACAGCGAAGTGCCGGAGCCGCTGAGAAGCGCGATGCGTTACAGCCTTACTCTGCCGGGGAAACGCCTGCGCCCCACACTGCTGCTGGCCAGCTATCGGCTGATCAAGCCCGACTGGTACGCCGCCATGCCCTTTGCCATCGCCCTGGAGATGGTGCACGCCTATTCCCTGATCCACGATGATCTGCCGGCATTGGATGATGACGATCTTCGGCGCGGCATGCCAACCAATCACAGGGTGTTTGGCGAGAACATGGCAATTCTGGCGGGAGACGGCCTATATTCGATGGCGTTTGAAACGATGCTGAACGCGGCCCTGTGCTGGAAGCCGGCGCATACGGCAATCGCAGCGATGGAGGAAATCGCCCGCCGCGCAGGGGTTCGCGGCATGATTGCCGGACAGACGCTGGATGTTGCGCTGGAGGGTACGCCTCCCTTGCCGGAAACAGTCGCCTATATCCATCGGCATAAAACCGCTGATCTCATTACCGCCGCCGTAGTTGCCGGTCTGCTGCTGGGCGGCGCGGACAGGGCGCAGTGCGAGGCGGGCGAGGTTTATGGACAGAACCTCGGGATTGCGTTCCAGATTGTGGACGATCTGCTGGATGTACAGGGCGACACTGCGATGCTGGGCAAACAGACCGGTATGGACGCACAACGGGGCAAGATGACCTGGCCTGCCGTATACGGGCTGGAACGTTCCCGGGCGGACGCTGGCAGAGCAGTACAACAGGCGGTTGACGCATTGACAGGCTTTGGGGAAAATGCGGATTTTTTGCGGAATCTGGCACAACAGACACTGACGCGTGTGCGGTAACGACCCCCGTGAAGGAGGAACCCCATTGCAATCTTTAAACGGTATTCTGGTGAACCACGCGTTGATCTGTGCGCTGATCGCATGGTTTGTTGCGCAGTCCCTGAAAGTGCCATTGTACTACCGGGTGGAGCATGTTTGGGACTGGCGGCGCTTTATCGGATCAGGTGGAATGCCGAGTTCCCATACGGCTATGGTTGTTTCGCTTGCGGTGATGGTGGGCGCGCTGCAGGGCTTCGATTCAGTCGCGTTCGCTGTTTGCGTGGTGCTTGCGACCATTGTAATGTACGACGCCACGGGCGTGCGCAGGGAGACGGGGACACAGGCGACGGTGATTAACCAGATTTTAAAGGATGTGCTGATCAACGGAAAACGGATCTCCGACGAAGAGCTGAAGGAACTGGTCGGGCATACGCCGTTTGAAGTGCTGGGCGGATTTGTGATCGGGCTTACGACGTCGCTGATCTACCTTTGGATTACTGAGCTAATCCGCAATCAAGGAAGCGGAACGGGTAATTCTGGAGACTCTTATGATACGGAGGGCATAACAATGGATCACTTTCTGGAAGAGGTTGTCGTACGGCGAAACCGTGCCGCGCAGGAGATGCTGTTTTACCTTGCCAATATCACCATGGTGCTGTTCGCGCTGATCGGGTTCTGGATGCTCTCCAGCCTGTTTTCGGGCTTCTCGATTCCCGTGCTGATAGTGACCGTTGTTTTCTGCGGTGCGGCGGCGCTTCTGTTTTTGTACAAAGACCGGCTGCGCACCGAGTATGAGTATACGTTTACAAACGGTGATCTGGATTTTGCACAGGTGTTTAACAACCAGAAACGGAAAAGTCTGGGCACCATGCGCGTGAAGAATGTGGAAGCTTTCGGCCCGGTGGACAGCGAAGGGTTCCGCAAACTGATCAACATGCCCGGCATGTCGCGCAAGAACTGGTTCCTTAACCGGGGTGCGAACCTGTATTATTTCTATTACCAGAAAGACGGCAAACGCACGATGATCGTGATGGAGCCTTCGGACGACATGGTGCAGCTGGTAAAAACCTATTTACCGCACGGCGTGTTCCGTGCCTGAGGCGGAAATGGAAGTATATCTGGATAACAGCGCGACCACCCGGCCCTGTGAGCAGGCTATAGAAGCGATGGCCACCTCGATGCGCAACGGTTACTATAATCCTTCCGCGCTGTACGGCAAGGCCGTGGAAGCAGAGCGCGCGCTTGCAAAGGCACGGGAAACCATTGCAAACAGCGTGCAGGCCGGGGATGCGGACGTTGTTTTTACTTCCGGCGGAACAGAAAGCGATAATCTGGCGATTCTGGGGTATTTACGCGGTATTCGTGATCAGGGCAAAGTGCTGTACAGCGCGGCCGAGCATCCGGCGGTCAAGAACGCCTGCCGGGAAGCGGCGGCCCGTTACGGGCATACCGCGGAAGAAATCCCGCTGGATTCGCGTGGATCGCTGGATTTAGCCGCGCTGGAAAAACAGATCACATCGGATACGCGCCTCATTTGTGTGATGCAGGTATGCAACGAAACCGGGATCATCATGCCGCTTTCCCGGGTGGTTGCCCTGCGCGACCGACTGGCGCCGAATGCGGCCATCCATGTGGACGGGGTGCAGGGGTATCTGCGGGTGCCATTCTCCATGCGGGACCTCGGGGTGCAATCCTACGCGGTCAGCGCCCATAAAATCCACGGGCCCAAAGGGGTCGGCGCGCTGGTGATTCGCAGGGGACACCGGCTTTATCCTCAGCTTTACGGCGGCGGACAGCAGAACGATTTACGCTCCGGTACCGAGAACACTCCCGGGGTGCTTGGTTTCGCGGCGGCGGTTCGGGCATATCCACCTGTTGAAAAGACGGCGGAACAACTGTCGGCTTTAAAACGGTATACGGCGGATACGCTGTCAGAAGCGATCCCGGATTTTCGCGTGCTGGGCCCCGATCCGGAAGAAGCGGACAGCGCGCCGCATATCCTGTACGCGGCGTTTCCGCCGGTTCGCGCCGAGACGATGGTTCACGCGCTGGAAGCCGAGGGGGTTCTGGTCGGCACGGGTTCAGCCTGCTCCAGCCACAAGCGGCGCCGCAGTGAAACGCTTATGGCGATGCGCATTCCTCCGGCTGCTATCGACAGTGCGGTACGCCTGAGCTTCTCCGTCCAGAATACGCCGGAAGAAATCCGCTACGCCGTTCAGAAAATGATCGAGCAATATCGCCTGCTGGCGCGCTTTACGCGCCGGTAGAAATGAAGGAGTACGAGTGCTTTGCGTGATGTGCTGCAGGTGCGCTTTTCCGAGATTTATCTGAAGGGGCTGAACCGTCCCTATTTCCTGCGGATGCTGGTGGAGCGCGTAAAGGACGCCATGAAGGCTGTGAACGGTCATGTATGGCTGAAGGACAGCCGGATTTACGTCAGCGACGCGACCGACGTGGAGGAAGCCATTCGCCGCCTTACGAAGGTATTCGGCGTGCATAGTGTCTGCCGTGCTGTTGAATTGCCCAAGGATGACTTTCAGGCAGTGGAAGACGCGGCGGTCGAACTGATGCGCCATACGCAGGGTACTTTTAAGGTGGAAGCGCGCCGCAGCGACAAGCGTTTCCCGATGGATTCGCCGACTATCAACGCGGAACTCGGCCATTACCTGCTGGAAAAGCTGCCAGAGCGCAAAGTGGATGTCCATCACCCGGAAACCCTGCTGAGCGTGGAAATCCGCGATCAGGCTTATCTGTATACGCAGCCGATTATGGCAGTGGGCGGGATGCCGGTAGGCACCAACGGACGCGCTACCTTTTTGCTCTCCGGCGGGATCGACAGCCCCGTAGCGGGCTGGATGGTAGCCAAACGGGGAGTCAGCATGAGCGCGGTGCATTTCCAGTCGCCGCCCTACACCAGCGAGCGCGCAAAGGATAAAGTGCTGAAACTGGGTAGCCTGCTGAGCGAAAGCATGTGTGGGTTGCGTGTGCATCTGGTGCCATTTACGGATATCCAGATGCAGATTCATGAAAAATGCCATCCGGACTACACAACAATCATCATGCGACGGTATATGATGCGTCTGGCGAATAAAGTGGCCTACGCCGAACGCGCTCAGGCGCTGGTAACGGGGGAAAGCATCGGGCAGGTGGCCAGCCAGACCATGCATGCGTTGCAATGTACCAACGCCGTGGCGGAGCTGCCGGTGTTCCGGCCCCTGATCGGATTTGATAAACAGGAGATAATCGACCGGGCCATTGCAATCGGCACCTTTGAAACCTCTTCGCTTCCGTACGAGGATTGCTGCACCGTATTCACGCCCCGCCATCCGGCGACAAAGCCGAAAATGGAGATCATTCTGGAAGGCGAAGCGCTGCTGGATACCGACGCACTGATCGAGCAGGCAATGGCCGGTGAGGAAATCGTAGAATTATAAAATATCCGCCTTTAATGCGACCCGTTTTCGGTCAGTTGTGATCCCGCGCATACGGATTGGGCTGTCTGGAAACGGGTTTTCATACCGTAAAGTACAGGGAATGGACAGCACTAAAGAAGCGTATATTAGATTAAAGTAAAGATATTGTGAAGAAATTATCAAAAAGGGGATTGCGGACCGATTCCAAATGAGGTATAATTTTCGGTGGGATGATATTCGTCCACGCGGGTCAAATTTTGTCCCGAACCAAGGAGAGTGCGATGCAGGACGAATACTTTTCACTGATGCAGAGAATCGCGCCGGATCTTGCGGAGCAAATCGAACGACGCGCGCTGGTTCTGGAGCGGATTGGCGCCCTGCAGCCTGTGGGAAGGCGTCTGCTGGCCAGCCGCCTGAACCTGCCGGAGCGCGAAGTGCGCACCGTGGCAACCCTCTTGAGGGAGCAGGGGTTGGTGGAGCTGGACGCGGCTGGCATGACGCTTACGCCGGAAGCCGATGCGATTCTGCCGGCTGCAAGACGGTTCAGCCGCGATCTGCGAGGCCTGACCAAGCTGGAAACCGCGCTGTCCAAATTGCTGGACGTGCCCAAAGTATATGTGGCGGCAGGGGATTATGACGAAGACCCTCATGTGCTCAGCGAAGTGGGGCGCATCGCGGCAGGCAGGCTGCGGGCTTTTCTTCAAAGCGGCGCGACGCTGGCGGTAACCGGAGGCCAGACGATCCACGAAGTGGCGCAGGCGCTTATACCCGGCGCGGCCATGAACGTGATGGTGGTGCCCGCACGTGGCGGGATTGGCCGAGCGCTGGAAACGCAGGCTAACACCATCGCTTCTGAAATGGCGAAAAGGTTGGGGGGACATCACAGATTGATGCATCTGCCCGATCAGCTGGACGAACTGGCCATGGCGGAAATGCGCAAACTGAGCGAGATCACCGAAACGCTGGAGTTGTTGCAACGCGCCGACGTAGTATTATATGGCATTGGCCGCGCGGACGATATGGGCCGCAAACGCCAGCTGCCTCAGGACATGCTTGCAGATGTACTGCGCAGGGGCGCGGTTGCCGAGGCGTACGGTTGCTATTTTGACCGGGAAGGCAGCGTGGTATTCAGTGCGTCAACGGTGGCGCATGATCTGGGCAAGCTGAAACCCAACTGTGCCATGATTGCCGTGGCGGCGGGCGCGCGCAAGGCAGAAGCCATTCGCGCTGTAATGAAGAGCCGCCCACAGGCGATGCTGGTAACAGATGAAGGCGCAGCGAGAGCGATGCTCGCTGGAAAATGATTGCCGGCCTTATTCATAAGGCTTCGCAATATAGGGTGAAAAAGGACTATACGCTAAGGAGTGTGCAGTATGGCGAAGAAAACCATTGAGGACATCCAGGTCAAAGGGAAAAAAGTGCTTGTGCGTTGCGATTTTAACGTGCCGCTGGATGAAAACAAGGTCATTACCGATGAAAACCGCATTCGCGGCGCTCTGCCTACCATTAAGTATCTGATGGATCATGGCGCGCGCGTCATTCTGTGCTCCCACCTCGGGCGGCCCAAGGGCGGCTTCGACATGAAGTATTCTCTCAAACCTGTAGCCGAACGTTTAAGCCAGCTGCTGGGTGTGGAAGTGCCGCTTGCCAAGGACGTTATCGGTCCCGACGCGCACAAACTGGCCGATGAGTTAAAAGACGGCGGCGTGATGCTGATTGAGAATGTCCGCTTCCATCCGGAAGAAGAGAAGAACGATCCCGAATTCGCCAAGCAGTTGGCTTCGCTGGCCGAAGTGTATGTAAACGACGCGTTTGGCACCGCGCACCGCGCCCACGCTTCCACCGAGGGTGTCGCTCACCTGCTGCATCCCGCTGTGGCCGGTTTCCTGATCGGTAAGGAACTGGATGTGCTGGGCGGCGCGTTG
>DAOPZG010000035.1:0-20958 GCA_035353235.1 Candidatus Limiplasma sp. | reverse complement strand
CCGCGGGTGCTCCGCAGGGAGGATTTGCGCGCCCGGCGAACCCGCAGGGCCCGTACGGCCGCCCCGCGGGTGCTCCGCAGGGAGGATTTGCGCGCCCGGCGAACCCGCAGGGCCCTTATGGCCGCCCGGCGAATCCGCAGGGCCCGTATGGCCGTCCCGCGGGTGCTCCGCAGGGCGCACGTCCGGCAGGCGGCTTCAACCGTCCGGCAGGAGGACCGCCCAGGGCAGGCGGAGCGAGGCCCGCAAAAGGCCCCGAACTGATGCCGGTAGTGGAAAAAGAGCGTGTAAGTAATTACGATCCTAATAAGAAGAGCTATATCCGCCAGCACGACCCCGAGCGTGTAGCGAAAAACCGCAAGCAGATGGCACGCGAATCCTTTAACGGGATTGACGACGATGTTGTACGCGGCGGTCGCCGCGCACGCGCAAAGAAGCCCAGCGCGCAGATGATGATGGCGCCAATCCGGATCGAAAAGGCAGCGATGACTGCGGAAACGATTACGGTAAAAGACCTTACCGAACGCATTGGCAAACCTGCCGGAGATATTTTAAAGAAACTGCTTCTGCTGGGCGTGATGGCAAACATCAACAGCGAACTGGACTTTGATACCGCCGGCCTGGTGTGCAGCGAATTTGGCGTGGAACTGGAAATGAACCTTGCCAAGACAGCTGAGGACGCGCTGACCGAAGCCGATGTCGATGACGCGGAAGAAGAATTGGAGCCCCGTCCGCCGGTCATCACCATTATGGGCCACGTTGACCATGGTAAAACATCGCTGTTGGACTATATCCGCCATACTCACGTTACCGCGGGAGAAGCAGGCGGCATCACCCAGCATATCGGCGCGTATACAGTCAACCTGAAGGGACAAAGCATTACCTTCCTGGATACTCCTGGCCATGAAGCTTTTACTGCCATGCGTGCCCGTGGCACACAGGCAACGGATATCGCGGTGCTGGTTGTGGCTGCGGATGACGGTGTGATGCCGCAGACGATTGAGTCCATTAACCATGCCAAAGCGGCGAATGTGCCGATCGTGGTGGCAATCAACAAGATCGATAAAGAAGGCGCCAACCCGGAGCGGGTGAAGCAGGATCTGACCGCGTATAACCTGGTACCCGAAGAATGGGGCGGCGACACCATTATGGTGCCTGTCAGCGCCACTACGGGCGAAGGGGTAAACAGCCTGCTGGAGATGATTCTGCTGCAGGCAGACGTGCTGCAATTGCGCGCCAATCCCAACCGTATGGCCAAGGGCGTAATTATCGAAGCCAAACTGGATAAGTCCCGCGGCCCGCTCGCCACCGTACTGGTGCAAAACGGCACCCTGCATGTGGGCGACAATATCGTTGTGGGTCTGGCCAGCGGCCGCGTACGCGCCATGGTGAACGACAAGGGTGAACGTGTGGACGAGGCGGGTCCGTCGGTGCCGGTGGAAGTTGCCGGCTTTACCGAAGTACCCAGCGCGGGCGACGACATCATGGCCGTTACGGATGATCATCTGGGCCGTCAGGTTGTTCAGGAACGCCGTGACAAGATCAAGGTCGCGCGTGTGGCGTCCAGCATCGCCAAGGTCTCGCTGGATAACCTGTTCAGCCAGATTGATCAGGGCAAGGTCGAAACCCTGAACCTGATCATCAAGGCCGATGTACAGGGCTCTGTGGAAGCCGTGAAACAGGCACTGGAGAAGCTCTCCGATGAGAAGGTCAAGATTCGCGTGCTACACAGCGCGGTAGGCGCCATCAATAAGGACGACGTCAACCTTGCGGCAGCGTTCAACGCTATTATTATTGGCTTTAACATCCGCCCGGACAGCAGTGCGCGCGATACCGCCGAAAAAGAAGGCGTGGATATTCGCCTGTACCGGATTATCTATCAGGCGATCGAGGATGTTCAGAAAGCCATGAAGGGCCTGCTGGCTCCGGAATTTAAAGAAACGTTGTTGGGCCATGCGGAAGTTCGCAATGTGTTCCACATCACAGGCGCAGGCACCGTTGCCGGTTGCTATGTGGTGGATGGAAAGCTGCAGCGTAACGCGCAGGTACGCCTGCTGCGGGACAATGTGGTTTCCTTCGAGGGCAAGCTTTCTTCGCTGAAACGTTTCAAAGACGATGCCAAAGAAGTGTCGCAGGGCTTTGAGTGCGGCGTAAGTTTGGATGGGTATAACGATATCAAGGAAGGCGATACCATCGAGTGCTTCATCATGGAAGAAATCGAACGGTAACGCTATCTGATCGGGCGCGGGAGGAGATCCCGACGGATACGCTTCCGCGCCCGGCAAAGGTTTTAAGACACGATAAGGAGTTTACTTTGAGTTATCAACGCATCGACCGTATCAGCGAGGAAGTCCGCCGCGAGGTGGACGCGATCATTCGTGATCAGCTGCACGACCCGCGTATCCGAGGCACATACAGCGTGACCCGCGCGGACGTGACACGCGACCTGCGCTATGCGAAAATCTACGTAAGCATTCTGGAAGAGAATGATCGCATGCCAATGATGGCCGCGCTGAAAAGCGCCGCCGGATATGTACGGCATGAGCTGGGAAAACGGATGATCATCCGTTATGCTCCGGAGATACTCTTCGTGCTGGATCACAACATCGAGTATGGCGTACATATCGCCACCCTGCTCAAGGAGGTGGAAACTCATGACGAACATGAGCAACCGCTACCAGATGAGTGAATTGCTGTCCGCCATTCAATCGGCGGACAGCGTATTGCTGTTTCCTCACATTTCGCCGGATGGCGACACCATCGGCAGTACGCTGGCGGTTAAAATGCTGTTAACACGTTTGAAAAAACATGTTACGATTGTTTTAGACGATGTGCCGCCAGCTTCTTTGTCGTTTCTGCCGGACATTTACTGCATTCGCGCTTATGAGGAAGCCCAGACGGCAATTCACCCAACAGAGCATACCCTCGCGCTTTCTGTGGATGTGAGCAGCGAGGATCGAATGGGGAGGGCGCTGGCGCTTTATCGCAGCGCGGGGATCACCGCGCAAATCGATCATCACTTTACAAACCCAGGTTTTGCGCAGATCAATGTGATTGACGGGGAAGCGTCCGCGACGGCGGCGCTGGTTTTCCGTCTGTTTACGGAGTTGGGTCAGCCATTGCGGCGGGAGGAAGCGATTTGCCTTTATACGGCGCTATCCACCGACACAGGTAATTTTGTGTACCAGAACACAAACGCGGAAGCTTTTCAGATCATGGAACAGTTGATGAAAGCGGAATTGCCGATTGCGCATTACGCGCGGATTCTGTTCCGCTGCAAGGAAAAGGAGCATATCGCACTCCTGGGAAAAGCGTTACCGACAATGCGTTACCTCTGCGGGGGAGAAATCGCCGGAATCCGACTTGGACTGAAGGAAATTGCCGCGGCAGGCGCAACCAGTGAGCACGCTGACGGCGTGGTGGATTACGCGATTGACGTCGCCGGAGTCAAAATGGCTTATTTCGCCAGAGAAACGGAAAGCGGTATGATTAAGTTCAGCCTGCGTGCGATTATGCCGTATCGGGTAGACGGAGTGGCGGAGCAGTATGGAGGTGGCGGCCACCAATTGGCAGCTGGCTGTACACTGCCAGGCCCCATGAGACAAGCCATTCGAAAAATTGAAACCGCCATGCAAAAAGTCTATCGCGGGAGCATGCAGCCGTGAATGAGCCAAATAAAAAGACGGGGGGAAACATCCTGCCGCGTCCGGAGGGTTGCCTTCCCAAGGCTTTTGAGCAATACAGAGAAATAAGGCCGGGAGCATTTCCCGACGAAAATGTTACGGACAGCTGCACGGACAACCGGCAACCGGAAGCCGACGCTTCTTTGCCGCAAAAGCAAGCCTTTTGCGGCTTTCTCAATGTGCTTAAACCCCCCGGAATCAGCTCCGCACAGGTAGTTGGAAGGGTACGGCGATTGTTGGGGGGAGAAAAAGTAGGGCATGCGGGTACACTGGATCCCGAAGCTTCAGGAGTGTTGCCGATCATGGTCGGCAAAGCTGCCCGCCTTTTTGATTATTTACAAGACAAGGAAAAAGCTTATATCACGGAAATCGCTTTCGGCTGTGCGACTGACACACAAGACGCACAGGGAAAACCGATTGCATACGGCGAAAATTATCCTGACAGCTCTGTTATTGAAGCGGCGCTGGAACGTTTTGCTGGGGAACAAATGCAAACGCCGCCGATGTTCAGCGCGTTAAAACGGGATGGCAGACGGTTGTATGATCTGGCGCGTAAAGGGGAAACCGTGGAGGTGGCGGGCCGACAGGTGACTGTCTATTCGCTTACCCTGCTTAAGCAAACGCCACGGCACGGCGTGCTTGTTTCCGTTCACTGCTCCAAAGGGTTTTATGTACGCACTCTCTGCTGTGATCTGGGAACCGCACTGGGATGTCCCGCCCATATGCGTTTTCTGCTGCGAACCCGTTCCGGTATTTTCTCGCTGGATACGGCCCATACGCTGGAAGAACTGGCAGAAGCCATGAAAGAAGGAACACTCAGAGAACTGCTGATCCCGATGGAAGAGGCGCTGGAACATCTTCCGGCGCTGAAAGTACCGGAAAAGCATCGCAAGCCGTTCCTCAACGGAGTACCGCTGAGCCGAAAGGAACTTACGGAGTTGGATTTAGCAAATGGGCAACCGGTACGGCTGTATCTGGATCATCAGCTTTATTCTGTCGGAGTAACGGATGGAGACCTGATCCGGTGTAAAACCTGGCTTGGTGAGTAACAGTGCGACAAGGATGACGGCTGACGTTTCCGGATCAGAATCCGTAAAGCCGGTGGAAGTCTGGTTCCATCATTGAACTGCTCAAGAAAACACAGTATGCAGCGCCTCACGGGCGAAAACGATAAACCGGAGGAATACCTATGAAAATATGTTTGGATGGACAGACGACCGCGGATGCTTCCGTGATTGCGCTGGGAATGTTTGACGGCGTGCATGTGGGGCACCGGGTTCTTTTAGAAAAAGCGAGGAAGATAGCGGACCGCGAAAACGTGCCTCTGGTTGTGCAGACGTTTGCGAAACATCCGCTGCAACTGCTGGATCCGGACCACTGCCCACCAATGCTGACCACCCCGGAAGAACGGATACGGTTGATGGAAAAATTTGGAGTGGATATTTACTGCGCTCAACCCTTCACCGAAAAAGTGCGTAATACTCTTCCGGAAGAGTTTGTCGGGCGATTGGTCAGCCGGTGGAAACCAAGTGTGGTCGTTGTGGGGTTTAATTACTCCTTTGGTAAGGATGGTGCCGGAACCCCTGCAATTCTCCGGGCACTTGGAAACGCGCTGCATTTTGAAACAATTGTTATTCCGGCGATTATGATGGGTGATCGCCCGGTCAGCGCGACAGAAATCCGTTCACTGCTGGCAAACGGCTGTGTCCGGCAAGCCCGACGTTTGCTGGGACGGCCGTATATGCGCGTCACAGAGGTGATGGAACGCGGGCAGGATCAATGCGTGCTGCGACTGATTGCCAACGGCAAGCAGGATTTGCCCGCGGGGGGATACCGCTGTGTGCTGAACGATGGGAAAAGTCAGTATCCCACCTTAACGTGTGTTCACGAGAGCGGACAAATCACATGCACATTACCGGCCGGTACTGCGTTAAGCTCCCCGACAGCGCTTCAGTTTATTTCGGAGATCAGCCGATGCCTGCCAAACCGGTAGTTTTTATAGTCAGCCGTTTACAAAACCCGGTTCCCGTGGTACAATCAACAATGTGCTTGTATGCACCCGTAGAACCGCTCGCACGGACGCTCGAAGGCCAACGGCGGACTGTGAGAACGGCGATTACTGTGGGGCGCTTTCGCGCTACCTTTGAAGGAGGCATTCCCAATGGAAAAGTCTGAAATCATCTCAACTTATGCTCGTCATGAAGGCGATACCGGTTCCCCTGAAGTGCAGATCGCTTTGCTGACGGAGCGCATTAACCACTTGAACGAGCACCTGCAGCTGAACAAGAAGGATCACCACAGCCGCCGCGGCCTGCTCCTGATGGTTGGTAAACGCCGCGGTCTGCTGGACTACCTGAAAAAGACCGACATTGAGAGCTATCGTACCCTGATCGCTCAGTTGAACCTGAGAAAGTAAATTCGGTAGCACACAACCGCGTCATCGGCGGGAAAGGTTCCCGACCCCGCCGAAGCGCGGCTGTTTTGCACAGTGCGAGATTGTTTCGCACAGTAAGTTGCGTTCCGCGTAATGCCGAATGGGCAGGATGCGGCGCATGGTGTGTTGCGGCGGGCAACGAGGTCCGTTCGCAGGAAGAGGAGAAGAGAAATGGACTACAAGGCATTTTCCACTGAGCTGGCGGGACGTCAGCTTACCATTGAGTTTGGCAAGTATTGCCAGCAGGCTGCCGGCTCCGCGTTCGTGCGGTACGGTGACACGGTTGTTATGGTCAACGCGACCATGAGCGACGCACCCCGCGAGGGTGTGGATTTCTTCCCGCTGGCTGTAGACTTTGAAGAGAAACAATATTCCGTAGGGAAAATTCCCGGCGGTTTCATTAAACGGGAAGGGCGTCCCACCGAGAAGGCCACGTTGACCTGCCGCCTCATCGACCGTCCGCTTCGTCCGCTGTTCCCCAAGGGAATGCGTAACGATGTTCAGGTGGTCGCCACCGTTTTGTCCGTAGAGAAGGACGTCCCCCCGGAAGTACCCGCGATGATCGGTTCATCCGCTGCACTGGCAGTAAGTAATATCCCCTGGGGCGGCCCTACGGGCACTGTTGTGGTCGGCTGCGTGGATGGCAAGTATGTGATCAACCCCGACGAAGCGCAGCGCGAGAAGAGCACCATGCATGTCACCGTAAGCGGCACCAAAGACGCGGTGCTGATGGTGGAGGCGGGTGCCAACGAGGTTTCCGAGCAGGAGATGCTGGACGGCATTCTGTTCGCCCATGAGGAAATCAAGAAGATCGTCGCTTTCATCGAAGGGATTCAGAAGGAAATCGGCAAGGAAAAGAGCGTCGTGCCGCTGGTCACTACCGGCGACGATGTGAAAAAGGCCGTACGTGAGTATGCTTACGACAAATGCGTCTGGGCGTTTGAAACCACCGTGCGCGCCGAGCGCCAGGAGCGCGAGGAATCAACCAAGAAGGACTGCCTGGAGCACTTTGCGGAGCAGTTTGCGGGCCGTCTGGACGAAGTGGCGGACGCGCTGTATTACCTTAACAAAGAGATCATGCGCCGTAAAATCCTCGATCAGGGTATCCGCGCAGACGGGCGTGGCCTGACCGACGTACGCCCCATCTGGTGCGAAGTTGGCGTTCTGCCCCGCACCCACGGCAGCGCTATCTTTACCCGCGGCGAAACACAGGCCTTGACCGTTACCACGCTTGGCTCCATGAGCGACGTGCAGATGCTGGACGGTCTGGGCACCGAGGATTTCAAACGTTACATTCACCACTACAACATGCCCCCGTACGCCACCGGCGAAGCGGGCCGCCTGAAGAGCCCCGGCCGCCGCGAAGTCGGCCACGGCGCGCTGGCGGAGCGTGCGTTGCTGCCGGTTGTGCCCGGCGAGGATGAGTTCCCGTATGCGCTTCGCGTTGTAAGCGAAATTCTGGGAAGCAACGGTTCCAGCTCTATGGCGTCGGTATGCGGCAGCACCCTGAGCCTGATGGACGCGGGCGTACCGATTAAGGCACCTGTGGCGGGCGTTGCGATGGGCCTGATTAAGGATACGGAAAGCGATAAGATCGCGGTTCTGACCGATATTCAGGGCTTGGAAGACTTCCTGGGCGACATGGATTTTAAAGTCGCGGGTACCGTGAAGGGCATTACCGCCATCCAGATGGATATCAAGATTGCGGGCATCGACCGCGTGATTCTGGAAAAAGCGTTAGGGCAGGCTCGTCTGGGCCGTCTGCACATCATGCAGATCATGTTGAACACAATTGCCCAGCCGCGCGAACACCTCAGCAAGTATGCGCCCAAGATCATCCGCTTCACCATCAACCCCGAGAAGATTCGCGAAGTCATCGGACCGGGCGGAAAGATGATCAACAAGATCATCGCTGAGACGGGAGTAAAGATCGACATCGAGGACGACGGTCGCGTATACATCGCTACGCCCGACGAAGCTGCCGCTGCCAAAGCCAAGAAAATTATCGAAGGCATCGCCAAGGATATCGAAGTCGGCGATGTGTACATGGGCAAGGTTGTTCGCATCATGAACTTTGGCGCGTTCATCGAGCTGACCGGCGGTAAGGACGGGATGCTGCACATCAGCAAGATGGCCGATCATCGTGTGGAAAAGGTCGAGGATGTGATGAACATCGGTGATGAGATCGAAGTGAAAGTAAACGAGATTGACTCGCAGGGTCGTATCAACCTGATACGCAATGATATGACTTATCCCGCCGCGCAGGAAGGCGGCTTCCGCAGTAGCGCATCCGGTGATCGTCACCGCCCGCCGCGCCGCGACGGACGCCCCATGGGCGGAAACGACCGCAATTAAGGCAGGGCGAACGGCTGCCGCAAGCGCAATACCGCGCCTGCGGCAGCTTTTTCTTTTACTGAAATAACGGATAACGGAGAAACAATATGTTCGACCAGATTACGCTGCCAAGCGGCCTACGGGTTGTTGGCGAAAAGCTGACCCATGTTCGCAGCTGTACCGTAGGTTGCTGGATCAAGGTGGGCTCCATGAACGAACGGCCGGATGAAAACGGCTTGTCGCATTTTATTGAGCATATGGTGTTTAAAGGCACAGCCGGGCGCAGCGCGCGCGACATTGCCGAAGAAATGGACGATGTGGGTGGGCAGCTGAACGCCTTTACAGGGAAAGACTGTACCTGTTTTTACGCACGGGTGATTGATGAGGATTTGGAACTGGCCGTCGATTTACTCAGCGATATTGCTCTTCGGCCCCGCTTTGATGAGAAAGAACTAAGCAAGGAACGCGGCGTGGTGCTGGAAGAGATCGCCATGGTGGAAGACACGCCGGAGGATCTGGTAAACGACGTGCTGTGTGAAGCACAGTTTATCGGATCGCTCAAGCGCACCATACTGGGACCTGCCGAAAAGATACGTGCATATCAGCGCGAGGATTTGCTGCGCTACTGGCGAAGGCATTACCACCCTCGCAACATGGTGGTGGCCATCGCTGGTAACTACGACTGGGAAGCATTCCTTTCGCTGATCGACCGCTATTTTAATAACTTTCCTAACGAAGGCCTTGGGGAAGAAAGCGTAACGGAACCGGAACAGCTGACAAGCGAACGGCTTGCGCGTGAAAAGGAAACCGAACAGTTGCAAATCGCGTTGGGATATCCGGGTGTTCCTCTCGGGACAGACGATATATACCCGCTTGCCGTGTTCAACAACATTATCGGCGGAGGTATGAGCAGCCGATTGTTTCAACGCATCCGCGAGGAACTGGGAATGGCATACTCGGTGTATACATTTCCAACCAGCTATCCCGGCTTCGGAACCTTCACCGTTTATGCGGGCACTTCGCCGGAAAACGGGAATACGGTCATCCGGGAAATTGAGGTTGAACTGAAAAAAGCTTTGGATGGTGGCTTTACCGACAAGGAATTCTTAAGTGCGAAGGCTCAGCTGAAAGGCGGCTATGTACTGGGGATGGAAAGCTCCTCCGGGCGTATGCAAAGCCTTGGCCGCGGGATGCTGTTGCTGGATCGCCTGACGCCGCCGGAGGAAACGCTGGCGAAAATTGAGGCGGTTACTATGCAGGATGTACTGCGTGTTGCGAAGGATGTGCTTAGCGCGCAACCCAGCGCCGCAGTGGTAGGAAAGAACGCCAGACGCTTTATCGACCGTATTGGGAGCGAAGACGATGGACAAACTTGAAGAAATATTCCGCCTGCAGGCCAGCTTTCAGGAAATGATCAAACGTGAGCGAGGGCTGGAAGGCATCCCCATGGAAAAATGGCTGCAGATGCAAACCCTCGCTATGGTCAGCGAACTGGCGGAATTGCTGGAAGAAGTCAACTTTAAGTGGTGGAAAAACCCCCATGCGCTGGATAATGGCAATATTCGCGAAGAACTGTGTGATATGCTGCACTTTTTAATCGGGATGTGTCTGGAAGCCGGAATGAACGCCGACGACCTGTATCAGGTCTATCTGGGGAAAAATCGAGAGAATTTTCGCCGTCAGGACGGTCAGAGCGAGAAGAAGGGGTACGAAGTAAATCCCGTTTCGACGGAGGATTCTCAAGCGTGATTTCTATACTTTTTTAGACATTATCCTTCGCGATCTGCAAAGCCTTAAAGATTTTATACAGTATTGAGCTACATGGCAAGGTTTTTCTGGAACGTGCAATCGTTTTGACTTTGGTTCAATCGTTTTCGCAGAAAGCTATTGCCTGAAGAATCAAGTTGCGGATAGAAAAACCAGGATGCTGTTATGCATCCCGGTTTTTTCTATCTAACTTATGCAGATCAGGTCGCAACATCCACGATTTTCACGGTGTCAAGAAGCGATTCCGCAGCCTTCGTCTGAACGTCGGTCAATACCGCGTAACCGTCATTCCAGATCGTCATCTGGATGAAGTACCCTTTGTACAACATAAGCAGCAAGGCGGAATCCGTCTCGGAATCGTCTTCCACGAGCATGTAATCATTCCCACCGGTTGTTTTTTTCAATTGATACGATGGCTTGTCGAAGTCTTCGCTCACTGTGGTAAACAGCGTGTCCAGATCGTCTTTGGAAAGCGAAGCCAATGTTTCGTCCGGGTCGTATTCTTCGGTTGCCGCTACGCTGATATATACTTTGGGCATGGAAGCATCGGCAAAGGTAACGAAGGTGTAAGGAACGTCGTCATTCGTTTCCACCTTCACGGCGGCGCCTTCCGGCAGATCAATGGTCAGGTCAAATCCACTGGCATTCTCCGTTAACTTTACGGGTTCCGCCAGCGCCGCGACGGATAAAGCAATCAGAGTCAAGGCAAGTACCATGGCGAGTATCTTTTTCATAGATGTACCTCCCTGTCGTGCTCGGTCATAGTCAACGTACAGTAACCAGGAAAGAAGCCATCATAAACCCCGCGACATTAGTGCTGGTGTCGTAAACCTGACACCAGGTGCCATCCTGCGCAATAACAAGCAGTTCACTGCCGTTATAATAATCCGTCCGTATGGGTTGCTGCTTGCTGGGCGCCCAGCGCAGATGAACGAATCCGCCCGGAGAAGAAGGGCGTACCGAAGCCGTATAATAGCAGTCTTTAAAGTGATCATACATTGTGGAAGAAGGTGCTGCAGTCGGCGTAGGCCCGGGGCTGGGTTTGTTATCGGTCAGGTAGCGGCTCATGCAGTAACCGGAATACCCTTTATACTGCACACTCGACCACGAACTGCCTACGAACCCGGTATCCACGGTTACTTTTGCGCCGTAGGGAATCGTTGTAATCACCTTTCCGTCGGTGGAAGGATAATCCCGCAGGTTCAGGGATTTACCGTTGCTTGTGTAAACGTACATCGTGGTGGATGCGGATGCGCCCGGCGACAGAACGAGGCCAACCATCAACACAAGCGCGAACAGGGCTGCCATAGCACGCTTTTTCATGGATATTCCTCCTGTGTAGTTGTCAGTATCGGTCGAACGGTGCCAGCGGATATTTTTCCAAGAAAAATTATAACATAACTGGGAACATAATACAAACAGAACTTTTTTCTGCAAGGCGATATAAATAAATCAACCCCCTCCGGATCAGGAGGGGGGAAAATGGCTCAGGGATGCTGAACGCGATGGGGGGAGCGATAAGGTAAACCGGTTGAACAAAAAAGAATGTGTGATCTAGTATCCGGTCAGCTCTGATCCCCCAGAGGGAGGATAAAGCCAATGCAGAAACCGCAATCCCGTCCGTGTTCTGAAAATCTGTTCCTCAATCTGTGTTATAGCGGGTAACGATATTCCGTCTTCCCCGATATTGACCAGAAAATCCGCCTCCACAAGGATCTGATAGTCCGTGTCCAGGATGCCCTGATAGGTATGGTGATGGGCAATCAGCCAGCAGACCCTTTCGATTGTATTGGGTGAGATGCCGATTGATTCCAGCAGTTTTTTCGCTTCGGGGGGTCCTTCAACCTGCTGATGTTCCCCGGAAGAGCTGTTGAATTTCCGCTCGCTGTTGCGTATGCCGATATCGTGGGTAAGCGCCGAAATCTCAAGCACGAACTGCGATTGCGCTTCCAACCCTTCCAGCTCGCCAATCGCTTTGGCGAAACCGTATACCTTCAGAAAATGATTGATACGCCTGACATCCCCGGCGAAGTAATCAATCATTGCGCTTTGCACAAGAGATACCGGATTCATAAACACGCTCATTTCTGCTGCCATGCACAAACTCTCCGGCAAGGCACCCTGCCCTGGGAATTTCAGTTTGAAGACTCCCTTTATCAGGCGGCTTTCACACGCCCAGATAGGCTTTGCGAACCCGATCGTCTTCCATCAGGTCGGCGGCGGTGCCGGACATGGCAATGCTGCCGGTTTCCAGCACATATGCGCGGCTGGAAATGGAAAGCGCCACCTTTGCGTTTTGTTCTACAAGCAGGATCGTGATCCCTTTATCATGTAAAGTCGCGATGATGTGGAATATTTCTTTCACCAGAATGGGGGAAAGCCCCATGGAGGGTTCATCCATCAGCAGAATCTTCGGATTCGCCATCAGTGCGCGGCCGGTGGCCAGCATTTGCTGTTCGCCGCCGGAAAGCGTTCCCGCTACCTGCCGGGCGCGCTCCTTCAGGCGGGGGAAACTTTTAAACACCATTTCGATATTCTGCTTCACCAGCTCGTTATCGTTCAGGGAGAATGCGCCCATGCGCAGATTCTCCATCACCGTCATCCGGCTGAAAACATGGCGTCCCTCCGGCACATGCGCCATGCCCAAGCTAACGATTTTTTGCGGCGCAGTGTTGCGCAGGTTGATACCGTTGTAGGTGATTTCCCCAGAGGTCGCTTTGGTCAAGCCGGATATGGTATGGAGGATTGTGGTTTTTCCCGCTCCGTTTGCACCGATCAGCGACACGATTTCCCCATCCTGTACATCCAGTGAAACGCCTTTGATGGCGTGAATGGCCCCGTAATGCACGTGCAGGTCTTTAATCTTCAGCATCGCAACCCCTCCTATTCGCCCAAGTAGGCCGCAATGACCTTTGGATCGTGGGATATTTCCTCCGGCAGCCCCTGCGCGATGATCTCACCATAATCGATCACGACAATACGCTCGCAGATATTCATGACCAGACTCATGTCATGTTCGATCAGCAGAATGGTGATGGCAAACTTGCGGCGAATGGTATTGATGCAGGCCAACAGTTCCGCGGTTTCGGTTGGGTTCATGCCTGCGGCGGGTTCATCCAGTAAAAGCATACGGGCTTTTGTAGCAAGCGCACGGGCAATTTCCAATTTGCGCTGCTGTCCATAGGGCAGGTTGCCCGCGTTCCAGTCGGCTTTATCCTGCAGATTAAAAACGGTCAGCAACTCCATCGCTTTTTCACGAATCTCCGCTTCCTCTCGCCAGAAACCACCGGAGCGGAAAACTGCGCCGGGCAAACCATATTGTATATCTTTCGTAAAGGCGATCAGTACGTTTTCCATCACGGTCATCTTTTTGAAAAGACGGATATTCTGGAAGGTGCGCGCGATCCCCGCGGCGACAATTTCATGCGTCTTTTTTCCGTTCATCAGCTTGCCATCCAGATAAAACGCACCTTCCGTGGGCTTGTAAACACCGGTAAACAGGTTGAAAACCGTGGTTTTTCCGGCGCCATTAGGACCGATCAAGCCGACCAGTTCGCCTTCCTTCAGGTCGATTTCAAAATCGTGAACGGCGCGCAGTCCGCCAAAGGAGATTCCAAGATTGGTTGCTTTCAAAACGGATTCGGCCATGGTTCACACATCTCCCTTCGCTGCGGACGACAGGGTTTCGGGCTTTTTACGGAACAACCGGGAAAGAAGCCTGTACAATGAGAACTCGTAGGTGCCGAAAAGCCCTGTCGGACGGAAGATCATCATCAACACCAGAATGATTGAATAGAGCAGCATCCGATAATCCGCGAAGGCGCGCAGTACTTCCGGCAGAACCGAGAGGAGCACAGCGGTGACAACCGAACCGGTCATGGAGCCCATACCGCCCAACACAACCATGATCACGAAGTCCGTGGATTTGAGGAACGTAAAATCGCTGTACTGGAGTGTGCCCAAACCGCGATGAGCGTAGATCGCGCCCGCAACGCCCGCGAAGAAAGCGGAAAACACGAAGGTAAGCACCTTGTAGTGGGTGGTGTTCAACCCCGCGGCACTGGAGGCAATATCATCCTCGCGGATGGCGATGATTGCGCGGCCAAACTTGGAACGAACAAATGCAATCATAATCGCTACGCATACGACGGTTACGGCAAAGATGATATACAGATCGTTCATCCGCATGATGCCGATCAACGCCTGCCCTGCCTGTCCGTTCGCCAGACCTTTACCGCCCGCGAAAGGCAAGTTCTGAATGACGACGCGTATGATTTCTCCAAATCCAAGCGTGATGATCGCGAGGTAGTCGCCGCGCAGACGAAGTGCAGGGATGCCGACCAACAGGCCGAAAAGCGCCGCGGCAATCGCACCGCAGAGCAGGCCGATAAAGAATTGCGCTACGTTGGACAGCGCAGGCATGCTTCCTGCCTTGATAGCCAGCCCGATTGCCTTGGTAACCAGCGCGGAGGTATAGGCGCCGACAGCCATAAAACCAGCGTGGCCCAGGGCAATCTGCCCGAGATAGCCCATGACCAGGTTAAGGGAGGCCGCCATGATGACCGCAAAACAGCACTGGATAAAGATGCCGCGAATGTAACTGTCCATCAGGCCCAGGGTGTCCGCCAGGAATATGATCAGCCCCAGCAGGCAAACGCCTGCAAGGGAGACGATCAGGCTGCGGGTGTGGTCTTTTCGAATTCTCATATCCATGCACCTACACTTTCTCGCCGGTGTTCTTGCCCAGGATTCCGGTAGGCTTCACCAGCAGAACGATGATCAGGATGCTGAATACGATAGCATCGGAGAAAGCGGAGGTGATGACGCCGCCTGTAATGGTAGAAATATATGCTTTGGACAGGCTTTCGACAATGCCGATCACCAGCCCGCCCAGCATGGCACCGGGGATGATGCCAATACCGCCCAGCACCGCCGCGACAAATGCCTTCAAGCCGAGCATGGAACCCATCATGTTGGTTACCTGGTTGTACTGCGCGATATACATTAATGAAGCGACCGCGGCCAACCCAGAACCGATCGCGAAGGTAAGCGTGATGGTGTGGTTGACGTTCACCCCCATCAGCAGGGAAGCTTCCTTGTCCTCGGATACAGCCAGCATGGCCTGCCCGTTCTTGGTATATTTAACGAAGAGCGACAGCGACACCATAACGACAACGCCGATTAAGATGGTCAGAAAGGTGTTGCCGCTGATCCCCAGAATCGTCGGAAGGTTAAACAACGTGCCCACCTGTTTGGGATTGGCTCCAAAAAGGGTTTGGGCGAAGTTTTCCAAAAACAGGCTCATTGCAATGGCGGTAATCAGTGCGGACATGTTGTTGCCGCGTGCGCGTACCGGGCTGTAGGCCAGTTTTTCCACCAGAATACCGGTGAGTGCGCATACAAAGACGGCAAACACAATGGACATCCATGCGGGCATACCCGCCGCAATCATCAGCGGAACCGTGAAGAACAGCGCGTAGGCACCTACCATAATGAAGTCGCCATGCGCAAAATTGATCAGTCGAATAATTCCGTATACCATGGTATATCCGAGCGCGATCAGGGCATATACGCTGCCGACGCGCAAGCCGTTGATAATTTGCTGAATAAACAGCGTCAATCCATCCATGTCGGACGACTTCCTTCCGATTGCCGTCTCCAGCCGGATCCCTTCCCTGCAGGGTTCCGGCGCAAACGTTATGTTCGCTGCGCCACAGGGCGCAGATATATGCGAATGCCAAGGCGAAGGGTGTGTATTACAAGAAAATTTGGGGCGGACGGCGACCGTCCGCCCCACGCTCCGGCGTATCGAAACGTCGTGCGTTTCGGTGCCGGAAGGGATGCGCTTTAGATGTAGGCGTAGAACTTAGCCACGCCGTCCACATACTCGATCACAGGGGCGACTTTTTCGGGGGTGTTGGTGGCGTCCAGCGTGAAGGTGCCGGTAACGCCGGAGAATGACATGCCGGTCATGGCTTTGACAATGGCGGCGGTGTCATCCGAACCGGCAGCTTCGATGGCATCCTTCAGCATATAGGCGGCGTCGTAGGCTAACGCGGCCAGTGCGGTCAGGCTATCCGCGCCATAGGTTTCGGTGTACTTCTTCACAAAGCTCTGCACCACATCGGAAGGATCATCCGGCGCGTAGTGATTGGTGTAGAAGCATTTGTTGTAAAGGCTCTTGTCTTCCACCATGGTATTCTGGGTGCCGTCCCAGCCGTCGGCGCCGACAAAGTAACCGGTAAACCCGGCAGCGCGGGCCTGAGGAACAATGTAGGGGCCGATAGAATCGTAATAGTACGGAGCGAAGATCAGCTCGGCGCCGGAGGCGACGATGTTGGTCAGCTGCGTGGTATAATCGGTGTCCGAAGTGGTAGAGGAGCTTTCAGTGTCTACGATCTCCAAACCTTCGGTAGCGGCGGCGGCTTTAAACGCCTCATAAAGGCCGGAAGAGTAGGTATCACCGGAAGCATACAGAATCGCTACTTTCTTAACCCCCAGCTTGGTGGCGAGCTTGGCGCCAACTTCGCCCTGGAAGGAATCGCGGAAGCAGGCCCGGAATACGGTGGGGTAGCCGTCCGTGATGGTGTCGGCGGTTGCGGTCGGGGTGAGCAGCAGCATCCCTTCCGCATCGGCCAGCGCGGCGAGGCCGGCAGTCACGCCGGAAGTGACGGAACCAAGAACCGCCTTGTTGCCGTCGGCAACCAGCTTGTTGAACGCGTTAGCGCTTTCAGTGGAGTCCGCTTTATCGTCCATGTAGGTGGCTTCAATCTGGCGGCCGCCCAGCACGCCGCCCGCGGCGTTGATTTCACTGAAGGCCAGTTTGATGCCGTTGGTAACGGATTCACCGTAGGTGGCGAGGCTGCCGCTGGTGGGTGCGATAACGCCGATTTTCACCGGCGCGGTCTCGGCCATGGCGGGCACCAGAAGGGTAGTCAGTACCAGAATCGTCGCCGTAAGAATAGATAGAGTTCGTTTCATGCGGTTGGAACCTCCTTCAGTTGATTTGTACAAAGAAAAACCCCGGAAGTGCGCAAAAAGGCAATGGATCGAGCGGTACACATTGTATCAGTCTCGGCTCCGTTGCCTTGCTCATATTGTAGGGGTGTTAAGGTGTGATGTCAATTGGATACAGAACGCTTTTCCTGAATAATACAGGAAAAATGCAGAATGTTCGGTTTTTTACAGGTTATCACTTTCTTTATTCTTTTGACCCTGACCGGACGCCCTTACGCGAGCCGTCCATTCACCGTATCCTTCCTTGTCCAAATCCTCCAGCGGAATAAACCGAAGCGACGCGCTGTTGATGCAATAACGCAGGCCACCAGCGTCTTCCGGCCCGTCCGGGAAAACATGCCCAAGGTGCGCATTGCCAACGCGGCTGCGAACTTCGGTGCGGAGCATGCCGTGAGAAGCATCCGTGCGTTCCTGAACCGTTCCCGGATCAACGGGCTTGCTGAAACTGGGCCATCCGCAGCCAGAGGCAAACTTATCCCCGGACAGAAAAAGCGGTTCGCCCGTTGTGACGTCCACATACAGGCCGGGGCGAAACACACGGTCGTACTCGTTCTGATAAGGGGCTTCCGTAGCGGCGTTCTGTGTCACCTCAAACTGGAGGGGCGTTAACGTGCGGCGGAGGGTTTCGGTATCCGGACGGTTATACAGAGTTGGGTTCACCAATGCCTGTGCGGCTCGCCGGAAGCGCTCGGTTGGAATGTGGCAGTATCCGGTGGGGTTTTTCTCCAGATACTTCTGATGGTATTCTTCGGCGGGGTAAAAGTTTGCAAGCGGAAGCACTTCGATTGCGACGGGCTGGTCCAGACGCGACTGAAGGGCTGTCAGAGAACGCTTGATTACCGGAAGATCAGCCGGGTCGGTATAATAAATCCCCGTCCGGTACTGTGTGCCGCGATCCCCACCCTGACGGTTAACCGACGTGGGGTCGATCGCCTCGTAGTATAATTCCAACAGGAAAGGCAATGGAAGCCGTTCCGGGTTATAAACGACTTTAACAGTTTCCGCATGCCCGGTATTGTGATGGCAGACCTCATCGTAGGTTGGGCAATCAGTATCTCCGTTGGCATAACCGACCTGCATGGAGAGCGTGCCGGGTATCGAGGCAATATACTTTTCCGTTCCCCAGAAACAGCCTCCCGCAAGATATATTTCCGCCATGAGAACAACCTCCTTATGCCATAAAGTTTAAACGATCCTGTACTCAGTCTGTCGCTGGTTTTACCGTTTGAAACAGGAGACTGAGGAGTACGACACATAAAAAGCGTGGGGAACCGTTCTGCGGTTCCCCACGCCCGGATCTTTTATGCCTGTCCCCGGATATCTTTATAGGCAACTACGGTGCAGCCCTGTTTCTTGATCAGCTTCCGCGTGCCCTCTTCCACCTTTTTCGTATCGCCCCCTGCGGATACCATGATCACTTCGATATTTTTCCCTTTAGGCAACAAGCCAACCATGGCGTTGAAAGCGGGCGCGGGATAACTGTTCCAAACCGGCGCCGCCAGCGTAATCAGCTCATACGAAGACAAATCCTGTGTGATCGGTTCAATGGCGGAGGTTTTCCGCATTCTTGCACGCGGACAGTCTACCAGAAACGTCATCAGCATATTCTTCCGCTTTTTTGTGTGGATTTCAACCAGCTCGGCACCCTGGGCGCGTGCCAGCTTTTCCGCGGCTTTTTTTGTGTGCCCCTTGTAAGAATAATACAGAATAATGGCTTTCATGAGCCGTCCCCTTCCGCGCGCCCGAATCTCGAATCACGGGTGCGATATTGTTTGCTTCATTATAGGTTTGTAAACGACGACTGTCAATATGGGATTTATACCCTCTCTGACGACTCGATCAGGGGTAATGCGAAAAGCAGGTCGTCGTCCGCCGTACGCTCTACATATCGAAAACCCAGTTTATGCAATAGCGCAAGGGAGGCGGCGTTGCCTGGCGACACATCCGCCAGCGCGCGGTGAAACCCGCGGCATGCGCAGCGCTGTAAAAGCGCCTGCGTAGCCTCAGCCGCATACCCCTGTTGCGCGGAATCAGGCGTGATCGTATATCCGATCCAGCAGGTGTCGCCGTCCACGCGGTAATACAGATCGCCGATCAGGCGATCGGTTTCCCGATGGATCACGGCAAGTTGAACGCCGCGCGTTTCGTCGGTCTCGGATATAAGAGCTTCTCGGTATTCCTCGCGGGTCAGACCTTTGAACCCCTGAAAACGCATCCAATCCATATCGTTTCGATAAGCCATAAAATCCGAAATGTCTGATTCGGAAAAAGGACGGATCAGACACCGTGAAGTGACGATTTCCATAACTGCACCTCCGATATTGGGAGAATAGAGGGACTCGTGCACGGTTGCTCACACTTTTTTCCACATAAAATATTACGCGTGGGTCGTGCACGTCTTTGTAATATCAGGATAACACGTTTTGTTTACGCATGCCAGCCAGTCGAACGGTTTTCCCAGAATTTCCTGTGGATTTTACAGAAGAATACGTTTAAATAGGCTGGTCAAACACGAATATCTGTGGTATCGTGAGAGCGCAAAAGCGGAAAAACGCTTACGGCAAGAGGGTTATGCGATATGCAGGGTTACCGCAGGCATGTCTGGGTGTATTCACTGTTGCGGCACATGGCCGGTTATCCGGTACGAAAATGGCTCCATTTTCAAACCGCGCCGATTCCGGCGTTGAAGGGGCCGTATATCCTTGTGTCGAACCATAATACGGATTTTGATTCCATTCTGCTGGGCAGCGCATTTCCAAACCATATGTATTTTGTTGCCAGCGAGCATATCTTCCGCAAGGGGTGGCTTCGCAGACTGCTGGTGTTTTTTTTAGACCCGATTCCCAAACGTAAAGGCGGCGCGGATGTCAGCACTGCCATGCAGATGATTCGCCGCCTGAGAAAAGGCGCCAACATCGCGTTGTTTGCGGAAGGAAACAAGTCTTTCCATGGCGTTACCTGCCCGGTGCATCCGGCGACCGGATCGCTGGTGAAGGCAGCCGGAGTGACGCTGGTTACGTATAAAATGGAGGGCGGCTATTTTTCAAGCCCGAGATGGAGCCATACCGTACGCCGTGGCCGTATGAAAGGAAATCTGGTTGCTCAGTACCCGGCAAAAACCCTTGCGGGTATGAGTGTTTCGGAGATAAACCGGCTGATTGCACGGGATATTCACGAAGATGCTTATGAGCGACAAAAAGAATCTCCCGTGGCGTTCCGGGGGAAACGACTGGCAGAGGGAATCGGGAATGCGCTTTATCTTTGCCCGAAATGTCAAGCTTTCGGCACAATAACCGGTCGGGACGATCGGGTGGAATGTGGCTGCGGCTTTTCGGCCGCGTACACCGATATGGGGATGCTTACAGGAAACCATCTGCCGTTTCACACGCTGAAAGCATGGGGGGAATGGCAGCGGACACAACTGGTGGAACGGATACGAAGGGCTGGAAACGAACCTCTTTTCAGTGACGAGAATCAGAGGATGATCAGAATTGATCCCGATTACCATACGGAAGAAGTCGCTTTCGGAACGCTGTCCATCGGCAAAGGCGGGCTCTGCTGTGGGACTTTCCACTTGCCCGTTGCGCAGTTGGAAGGGCTGGAAGTATACGGGCGTAACACGATCGTTTTTTCGGATGGGCAGGGGCTGCGTTATCAAATTTGTTCGGCGACTGAACGCAGCGGGCTAAAGTACTTTGACGCGGTAACGTTATTACGCGAGGAGAG
>DAOPZG010000034.1:0-21116 GCA_035353235.1 Candidatus Limiplasma sp. | reverse complement strand
ACCGGAAAAAGATTGTGGTGCTGGGCTCCGGCCCCATCCGCATCGGGCAGGGGGTGGAGTTCGACTACTCCACCGTGCACGCCATCTGGACTATTCGCGCCGCCGGGTACGAGGCGATCATCATCAACAACAACCCGGAAACCGTATCCACCGACTACACCACCAGCGATAAGCTGTACTTCGAACCTCTCACGGTGGAGGATGTGATGAACATCCTTGCGCTGGAGAAGCCGGAAGGGGTCATCGTAAGCCTTGGCGGGCAGACAGCCATCAACCTGGCGGAGCGCCTGCACCAGATGGGCGTGAAGATGATCGGCACAGACGTGCTCGCCATCAACCGCGCCGAAAACCGGGATTCCTTCGAAAAAATCATGAACCAGCTGCAAATCCCGCAGCCGCAGGGCGAGGCCGTCACCAATATCGAGGCGGGGGTCAAGGCCGCCGAACGCATCGGCTACCCCGTGCTGGTACGCCCTAGCTACGTGCTGGGCGGTCGCGCCATGCAGATCGTCAACAACGAAAAAGCGTTGCGGCACTACCTGCACACCGCCGTGCTGCTGGATGAGGGCGAGCCGGTGCTGGTGGATAAATACATCGTCGGCCGCGAGCTGGAAACCGACGCCGTGTGCGACGGGACGAACGTGTATATCCCCGGCATTATGGAGCACGTGGAACGCACCGGCATCCACAGCGGCGACAGCATCAGCGTATACCCCACCTTCAGCGTAAGCGATCAGGCGAAAAAGACCATCACGGATTATACGGTTCGCCTGGGACTGGGCATCGGCATCGTCGGGCTTTACAACATCCAGTTCATCGTGGCCCCCGGCGATAAGGTGTACGTGATCGAGGTCAATCCCCGTTCCAGCCGCACGGTGCCGTTCCTGAGCAAGGCGACCGGCGTGCCGCTGGCGGACATCGGCACCCGCGTGATGCTGGGCCAGACCCTGCGGGATCAGGGCATTACGGACGTGATCGCCCCGGAACGGAAACGCTGGTATGTGAAGGCCCCGGCCTTCAGTTTCAGCAAACTGCGCGGCATGGACGCCTATTTAAGCCCGGAAATGAAATCCACCGGCGAGGCCATCGGCTACGACAACACCCTAAACCGTGCCCTGTACAAGGCCATGCTTTCCAGCGGAATGAACGTCAGCAACTACGGCACCCTGTTCGTCACCATCGCCGATCAGGACAAGGCCGAGGCCCTGCCGCTGATTCGCCGCTTCTACAACCTCGGCTTCAACATCGAGGCCACGCACGGCACAGCGGAATACCTGAAGAAGAACGGCATCCGCACCCGCGAACGCCGCAAGATCAGCGAGGGCAGCGAGGAAATTCTGGAATCCCTGCGGCAGGGGCACGTCAACTACGTCATTAACACCCGCACCCCCGGCAGCGACAGCCACGAAAGCGACGGCGCGGTCATCCGCCGCTGCGCCGTGGAAAATAACGTAACCATTTTTACCGCGCTGGATACCGTGCGCGTGCTGCTGGACGTGCTGGAGGAAATCACCCTGTGCGTCTCCACCATCGACGCGGAAAAGTGAGGGCTTATGCAGTTTACCGTAACCGAGAACCTGCCGCTTGCCCAGAGCGTATACCGGATCACGCTGATGGGCGACACGCGCGCGTTTACCCGCCCCGGGCAGTTCGCGCAGGTCAGCCTTCCCGGTTTCTACCTGCGCCGCCCCCTGTCCGTCTATGACTGGGAGGCCGCCGAAAGCGGCTGGGTTACGCTGGTGTATAAAACCGTGGGGCACGGCACCGAAGCGTTAAGCCAGGTGCTCGCGGGCACGTCGCTGGATCTGCTGACCGGGCTTGGCAACGGCTTTGATACCAACTGTGGAAAAGCCCCCCTGCTGCTGGGCGGCGGCGTGGGCACACCCCCGCTGTACGGGCTGGCAAAGCGATTGCTGGCCGTCGGACAAGCGCCCATGGCCGCGTTGGGTTTTAACTGCGAGGGCGACATCATCCTGCAAAAAGAGTTTGAAGGGCTGGGTATCCCCACCCTCGTTTCCACTGCGGACGGCAGCGCCTGCGTGCGCGGTTTCGCCACCGACGCGGCGGAAACCTTCGCCGGGCGGTTCGATTTCGTCTACGCCTGCGGCCCCCTGCCGATGTTGAAAGCCGCGAACGCCTTTTGCGAAAAACACGGAGTCGGCGGGCAGTTCAGCCTGGAAAGCCGCATGGCCTGCGGTTTCGGCGCGTGCATGGGCTGCACCATCCAAACCAGAAACGGGCCGAAGCGCGTTTGCAAGGACGGGCCGGTGTTCGGCCGGGAGGAAATTGAATGGCAGACACAGGCGTAACCCTTTCCGGCATCCGGCTGGATAACCCGGTCATCCCCGCCAGCGGCACTTTCGGCTTTGGTAAGGAGTTTCGGGAATACTACGACCTCAACATTCTGGGCACGTTTTCCTTCAAGGGCACTACGCTGGAACCGCGTTTCGGTAACCCCACACCCCGCGTGGCGGAGTGCACAGCGGGGATGCTCAACGCCGTCGGCCTTCAAAACCCGGGCGTACAGCATGTGATCGACCACGAGCTGCCGGAACTGGCCGCCTTTTTTCACAAGCCGGTCATGGCCAACATCAGCGGCTTCTCGGTTGAAGAATATGTGGAAGTTGCCCGTCTGCTGGATACGCAGCCTCAGGTGGGCTGGCTGGAAGTGAACGTGAGCTGCCCCAACGTGCACGGCGGCGGCATGGCTTTCGGCACCAGCGCGGAAAACGCGGCGGCTGTCACCCGGGCGGTGAAGGCGGTGACCGCAAAGCCAGTCTATATCAAGCTGAGTCCGAACGTGACGGACATCGTATCCATTGCGCGGGCCTGCGAAGACGCGGGCGCGGACGGCCTCAGCCTGATTAACACCCTGCTGGGTATGCGGATCGACCTGAAAACCGGCAAACACCTGCTGGCGAACCGCACCGGCGGGCTGTCAGGCCCGGCGATTCTCCCAGTGGCGCTTCGGATGGTGTGGCAGGTTGCGCAGGCCGTACATATCCCCGTGATCGGCATGGGCGGAATCGCCAGCGCCGAGGATGTGCTGGAAATGATGTATGCGGGCGCAACCGCCGTACAGGTGGGCGCGCAGAATCTGGTGAACCCCTTTGCCTGTAAGGAAATCATCGAGGCGCTGCCGCAGGCGATGGAGAAATATCATATCCGTTCCCTACAAAACATCATCGGAGGTGCGTGGAAATGACCCAACAGGCGAAAAGCGATGTCATTCTGGCGCTGGACTTTCCTACGGGGAAAGAGACCTGTGACTTTCTGGAGATGTTTCCGGCGGAAAAACCGTTCGTGAAGATCGGTATGGAGCTATACTACGCCGAAGGCCCGGAAATTGTCCGGCAGATCAAATCCCGCGGCCATAAAATCTTCCTCGACCTGAAGCTGCACGACATCCCCAATACCGTCAAGCGCGCCATGCGCGTGCTTTCCGCCTTGGATGTGGATATGGTCAATTGTCACGCGGCGGGCACCGTGGAAATGATGTAAGCGGCGCGCGAGGGCCTGACCCGGCCGGATGGCACCCGCCCCTTGCTGATTGCCGTTACCCAACTCACCTCCACCGGGGAGGAGCAGATGTACCGGGAACTGCTGATTCGTACCCCGATGGCACAAACCGTGATGCACTACGCGCAGAACGCCCGGCTGGCCGGGTTGGACGGCGTGGTGTGCTCCCCGCTGGAAGCCGCGGCAGTCAAAGAAACCTGCGGTAGGGAATTTCTCACCGTTACGCCGGGCATCCGCTTCGCCGATTCCGCCGCCGACGATCAGGCCCGCATCACCACCCCGGAAAAAGCCAGGCTCGGCGGCAGCGACTTTATCGTAGTCGGCCGCCCTGTTACGCAGGCTGCGGACCCGGTAGCCGCCTACCGCCGCTGTGTACAGGGATTTTTACAGTAAGGAAAGGGAGATCATACCATGCAAAACGAATCCCAACGTAAAATCGCCGAGGCGCTTCTCTCCATCCGCGCCGTGTTCCTGCGCCCGGACGAGCCTTTCACCTGGGCCAGCGGCATTCAAAGCCCGATCTACTGCGATAACCGCCTCACCCTGACCGCGCCCAAAGTGCGTACTCAGGTGGAAAAAGGGCTGATGGAAATTGTTCGCCGGGAATACCCCGCCTGCGAAGTATTGATGGGCACAAGCACCGCGGGCATCGCGCACGCGGCCATTGTGGCCCACCTGATGGATTTGCCCATGGGGTACGTGCGCTCCGGCGCCAAAGATCACGGACGCGGCAACCAGATCGAAGGGAAGCTGGAAGCCGGACAAAAGGTGGTCGTGATTGAGGACCTGATTTCCACCGGCGGCAGCGTGATCGAAGTGGTGGATGTGTTGCGGCAGGCCGGGGCAGAAGTGCTGGGCATCGCCAGCATCTTCACCTACGGGATGCGCAAGGGGCTGGAAAGGCTCACCGAAGCCAATGTGAAAAACGTGAGCCTGTCCAATCTGGATGTGCTTGCGGAGGTTGCTGTGGACACCGGCTACATCACCCCCGCGCAGCGGGAAGGGCTGCTGCGCTTCCGTGATAACCCTTCGGATGAAAGCTGGATGGCCCGCGGCTGAACCGATTGAACACAGGGAGGACGATTTGCATGCGCCATTTGCTGGATATTACCGATTGCAGCATGGAGGATTTGGACTGGCTGATGAACACAGCCGACGATATCATCGCGCGCCCCGGCGATTACGCAACCGCCATGAGCCGTAAAAAAATCGCGACGCTGTTTTACGAACCCAGTACCCGTACGCGGTTAAGCTTTGAGGCGGCGATGCTGGAACTGGGCGGCTCGGTGCTTGGGTTCGCGGAAGCCAGCAGCTCTTCCGCCTCCAAAGGGGAAAGCATCAGCGATACGGTGCGCGTGGTGGGTTGCTACGCGGATATCATCGCCATGCGTCACCCGCGCGAGGGCGCGCCCACCGTGGCTGCGCGCTTTTCCCCCGTGCCCATCATCAACGCGGGCGACGGCGGGCACAACCACCCCACGCAGACGCTGGCCGATCTGCTCACCATCCGTCGGGAGAAGGGGCAACTGTCCGGGCTGACCGTAGGTCTTTGCGGCGACCTGCAGTTTGGCCGCACCGTGCACAGCCTGATCAACGCCATGAGCCGCTATCCGGATACCCGTTTCGTGCTGATCTCCCCGGAAGAGCTGCGCATCCCCGGTTACCTGCGGGAGAACATGGTTAAAGCTGGCGTGCCCTTTACCGAGGTACGCAAACTGGAAGACGTGATGGGCACGCTGGATATTCTGTACATGACCCGCGTGCAGCGCGAGCGTTTCTTTAACGAAGCCGATTACGTGCGCCTGAAGGACAGCTACATTCTCGATCCCGAAAAGATGCGCCTCGCGCGCGCCGACTTGTGCGTGCTGCATCCCCTGCCGCGCGTGAACGAGATCAGCCACGCCGTGGACGATGACCCCCGCGCCTGCTACTTCAAGCAGGTGCTGTACGGGAAGTACATGCGTGAAGCGTTGATATTGAAGCTTTTGGAGGCGAAGGTATGAACATCGACGGTATCCAGAACGGCTACGTTCTCGACCATATCCAGGCCGGAAAAGCGATGGTGATTTACCGCTACCTGAAGCTGGACAAGCTGGATTGCAGCGTCGCCATCATCAAAAACGCCAAATCAAAACGGATGGGCCGCAAAGACATCATCAAGATTGATTCGCTGATCCCCATCGACCTTGATATTCTGGGCTATATCGACCCCAACGTGACGGTGAACATCATTCGGGATGAGAGTCTGGTAGAGAAAAAGCGTCTGTCTCTGCCGGAGCGCGTGGTGAATGTGATCCGCTGTAAAAATCCCCGCTGCATCACCCAGATCGAGCAGGAAATAGAGCATGTGTTCTTTCTGGCCGACCGGGAAAAAGGAACCTATCGTTGCCTGTACTGCGAAACGGCGCATAAGCCCGAAGATCAGCCGGATATCTGCTGATCCCGCGCCTCCATGCAACAACGTGTGCTATTCCATGCAACATCGATTCGGAAGTGGGCTGCATTGGCCGCTCTTCATAGTTAAAAGCTCCGCGGCGGCATTTCTGCCGTCGCGGAGCTTTTTTACCCGCACGGGGAATCCTTCCCCTGTATCCGTGGGTTTATTCCTTCCAGTCAATCTGGGTTTCCGGGATGCCTGCCAGTCGGCAGGCTTCCACCGCACTTTTTCTTCCTTCCGCGTCTCCAATGGGGTAGCGGATCACCCGGTGCGGCAGCACCACGATCTTTTCCCGGCTGCTGCTCAGGTCCACATACCACTGCGGTTTCAGCGAATCCGCCAGCGCCGCGAGGAAGCCTTCAATATCGGTCGAAAAGGTGATCGCGGTCCAATACGCAGGTTGATGGGAGGTATGGTTTGCCGCTTTCCATATCTGCACTTCCCTGATCGCCAGCAGGTCCAACACCCTGTCGTCTATCAGGCTTTCTTTGATCAGCGTACCGCATAGTGCTTTGGGCATCCGTTATTCCTCCGTAAACGAAATATCAAACGTGAACGGAAATTCCTCCGCAGTCCGGGTGGCGAAATCCACATGCCAGCCCTTGCCGCCGTCCTGAAAAAAACCTGTCTCCGGCGTGAAGCGCAGGTAGCACATATCGGGATTTTCTTCGTTGTTGTGGCGGAAATACCAGGGGGCGAAAACCTCGATCAGCCGTGCGCGGATCACCTCGTTCTCCGCCTGCAGCGGATGCCCGATATTCTCCACCCGACCGGTGAAGGTATGCAGTTTTCGTCCGCACAGCGACGCACGTGGATCGCCCGCTGTATCCCTCGCCTTGCGGCTCTGCCGGTTGGTCACGATATAAAACGCGCCGTCGGTGTAATACGTATCCACAAAACGGATCGAAGGGCCAGCTTCACCCGTGGTCGCCATAGCGAACTGATAATCCTGCCCGAACAACCGGTTGAGTTCTTTCATTGCCTGTTCGTAATGATTCATATCCATGCCGTTCCTTTCCAAACGTTATTCTTTTGTCAGTATAACAGAACTGTTTTCGGTCTTCAAGCCGGTTCTGCTTCTCCGGGTTTTCATTTCTACAGGATGTACCATTTGGGTTCCATTTCCTTTGTAATCAAAACGTAAAAATTTTTACTAAAAGCGTTGACATTTGTAAAGTCATAGACTACAATATCTATTGCATCGAACAGAGCAAACCAACTATATATTGTGTTTCTGCTTCACGGGCCTGATTCACAGCAAGGCCTTGACAAGTAAACGGAAAGCGGGGATCGGGATGCTGAATCTGATTATCAAGCGGGATCGTACCTATGTACCCTTTGAGAAAGAGAAGATCGCGCTGGCGATATTTAAGGCGGCCAACGCTGTAGGCGGCGACGATTACCAGACCTCTGAACGGCTGGCGAATGAAGTGGTCGCCATGGCAGAGGAACGGTACCCGGATGGCATCGCCGATGTGGAAGGCATACAGGACATCGTAGAAAAAGTGTTGATTGAGAGGGGCCACGCCAAAACGGCGAAAGCCTACATCCTGTACCGCGAAAAACGCCGCTCCGCCCGCGAATCCAACGCGCTGATCGGCGCCACGATCAACATGTTTTCCGAGTACCTGAACGATCAGGACTGGCGCATCAACGAGAACGCGAACACGCAGAAGTCCATCAACGGTCTGAACAACTATGTCCGCGAGGTCTTTACCAAAAACTACTGGCTGCATGAGATTTATCCCGAGGAAATCCGCAGCGCACACATGTCCGGTGAAATGCACATTCACGATCTGGGCTTTTTCGGCCCCTATTGCGCCGGCTGGGACCTGCGCCAGATCCTGACACGCGGCTTCGGCGGCGTGCCCGGCAAAGTGGAGTCCAAACCGCCGCGCCATCTGCGCACGTTTCTTGGGCAGATCGTCAATTCCACGTTCACCACGCAGGGAGAAACCGCGGGCGCGCAGGCCTGGTCCTCCTTTGATACCTACTGCGCTCCGTTTGTCCGTTATGACCATTTGGATTATAAAACGATCAAACAGGCGCTGCAGGAATTTATCTTTAACCTGAACGTGCCGACCCGCGTAGGGTTCCAATGCCCCTTCTCCAACCTCACGTTCGACATCGTGCCCCCACGCACGCTGAAAGATCAGAACGTGATTGTCGGCGGCAAGCTGATGCCGGAAACCTACGGCGATTTCCAGCCGGAAATGGACCTGCTCAACACCGCTTTCTGCGACGTGATGATGGAGGGCGACGCCAAAGGCCGCGTTTTCACCTTCCCGATCCCCACCATCAACATCACCAAAGAATTTAAGTGGGACAGCCCCGTAACCGACAAGTTCATGGAGGTTACCTGCAAGTACGGCATCCCCTATTTCTCCAACTACGTCAACAGCGACCTGTCCCCGGAAGACGCGCTGTCCATGTGCTGCCGTCTGCGGCTGAACACCAGCGAGCTTCGCAAACGCGGTGGCGGGCTGTTCGGTTCCAACCCGCTCACAGGCTCCATCGGCGTGGTGACGCTCAATCTGCCGCGGATCGGCTATCTGGCTAAAAACGAGCAGCAGTTCTTCAGCCTTCTGGACGAACGGATGAAGACCGCCAGCAAGAGTCTGGAAATTAAGCGTAAAGTGATTGAGGAGCAGACGGCCAAGGGGCTGTACCCCTATTCCGCCGCGTACCTGAAAGATGTGAAGGATCGCACCGGCAGCTACTGGTTCAACCACTTCAGCACCATCGGTTTGATCGGCATGAACGAAGCGTGCTTAAACCTGTTCGGCCCGGATCACGACATCACCAGCCCGGACGGGCAAGCCTTCGCGATCCGCACGCTGAACCACATGCGGGAGTTTATCCAGCAGTTGCAGGATGAAACCGGCCACTGCTACAATCTGGAGGCCACCCCCGCGGAAGGCACCAGCTACCGGCTGGCCAAGAAGGATAAGGATCGTTACGCAGACATCATCACCGCCGGGGAAGATGTGCCGTATTACACCAACTCCACCCAGTTGCCGGTCAACTACACGGACGATATTTTTGAAACGCTCGACCTGCAGGACGAGCTGCAATCCCTCTACACCGGCGGCACGGTGCTGCACCTGTACCTGGGCGAGGAGATCAAAGACATCCGCATCGCCAAGAACCTGATCCAGAAAGTATTCCAGAATTACAAGCTGCCCTACATTTCCATCACCCCGACCTTCTCCATCTGCAACACGCATGGATATATCTCGGGCGAGCACTACACCTGCCCGGAGTGCGGCGCCGAAACCGAGGTGTGGAGCCGCGTGGTGGGTTATCTGCGCCCGGTGCAGAATTTTAACAAAGGGAAAAAAGAGGAATACTCCCAGCGGAAAAAGTACGTGATCGGGGAATAAAGATGAAGATCGCGGGCATGGTGAAAAACTCCTTCGTGGATTATCCCGCGCGCGTCGCCTGCGTGGTTTTCGTGCCCGGTTGTAATTACAACTGTTTTTACTGCCACAACCGGGCGCTGATCCACGACGCGCCCGCCGTGAAAACCGAGGAAGAAGTACTCGCCTTTCTGCAAAAGCGCGTGGGTCTGCTGGACGGCGTGGTGATTACCGGCGGAGAGCCTACCCTGCAGCCCGATCTGATTCCGTTTCTGGCCAAGGTAAAGGCGCTGGGGTTTCTCACCAAGCTGGATACCAACGGTTCCCGACCGGAGGTAGTCCAACAGGTGCTTGTGAGCGGCCTGTGCGATTACTACGCCGTGGACTATAAAGCCCCCGCCTGCCAATATCCCGAAATCTGCGGCGATCACGCGGACGCGGAGAAAACGCTTGCCACCGTCCGCCTGCTGCAACAGTCCAACGCGGACTTTGAGGTGCGCACCACCATATTCCCGCAATTATCCGAAGCCGATCTGCTGACCATGGCGGCCGAGCTTCCGCCCCTCTCCCGCTATGTGCTGAATCGCTACCGCAAGCCGGAAACCTGCCTGCCGCAGGATGAGGAGCGGGTTAACGCGCCTCCCTACACCCAAAAGCAGGTGGAAGCGCTGGCGGATAGGGTGCGAACCGTGCAGCCCAATGTGATTGCATAGAATAGGACGAATCTGTATCGCAAACAAAAACCTCCCCGTTGCGGGAGGTTTTTTCACGGGACTTTCCGTTAAACATTCGGCGTGGCCGGTTCTTTCCGTCCACACAGGCACAGGCTGAGGGGTGAGCAGTGAACCGAAAAATCATGAAAGTCCGAGTTGCGCAGCAACTCTGTTATTTCCCCCTCCGTATACGCGGCATGAATCGAGCTTAAGAACCCCGGCCGGATCGCCGCGGGTTTGGTGGTGTGATAGATCATTTGTTTGAGGATCGGGTTCGCGTCCCGCCTCAAATCCGCAATGCAGACCACGCCGCCGGGCTTCAGCACCCGGTGGATTTCGTTCAGCACGGCCAGCGGTTTTTCCCACTCGTGCAGCGAACCGTTGGAGAACACCCCGTCGAATGTGTCTTTCTCAAAAGACATCGTCATCGCATTCCCCTGCACGTACCGCACGCGATCCGTCATCCCATACTCTTTCGCGTTCTTTTTCGCCACAAGAATCATTTCCGCGCTGATTTCCAATGCGGTAAGCGTCGCGCCTTCCGCCTTATTCAGCCATTCCAGCCCCACATAATCCGGCCCGGGTCCAACCTCCAGCACGTTGCCCCGGTTAATACCCGCGCGCAGAAAAGCATCCACATTGTTCCAACCCTTATCGCGCATGGTTCTGGCAAATTCGTCGAACATCGCAACCGTCATCGCGCCCTGAATCCCCACATTCGTTTCAATCACTCGTGCAATCATCTTTTCTCTCCTCCAATTCCCGCAGGGCGTTTTTCGCCCATTCCCATTCCGCCTGATAGTGCCGCCGGTGGTGGTCGAAGATAATGCCTGCGTAACGCCGCATTTCCGGCGGAATCCACTGTTCCGTTTCCAGCCGGTGCTTCTCAATGGCCTCCAGCGCCTTTTTCAGCGAAGTTACATAAGCGCGTAAGGCTGCGAGAGTCTCTCCGCCCGGAAGGTATTCCCCGAAGTAAAAGACCGTGTCCGACTCAAAAATCGGTTCATATCGGAAGTTCAGCAATTTCGATAATCCGTTCTGAAAAGCTTCCCTGCCTTTATCGGTTACGGTATAGACGGTTTTCTCCGGGCGCGCGCCCTCACTTTCACAGTTGGCCGACAGCAGCCCTTTGCGCGCCATCGCCTCCAGATGGTAATAAATGGTCGGCAGCTTAATCCTCGTAAAGTCCGCGAGGTGATCCGCGATTGTCTTCTGGATCTGATAGCCATGCTGGGGCCCAAACCGCAGCAGGATGCCGAGAATATAGATGGGGATCATTCCATGCTTCCTCCTTAATACTCAGTGCTGACTATTTCAGTATAGTCAGCGCTGAGTATGTTGTCAAGCCTTTTCTGTAAAAAGAATCACGTATGATCCAAAAGGATGAAAAACGGAGGAGCGATTGCTCCCCCGTTTAGTGATTGACAATTGGAATACGACCGATGATTGCCGCACGGAATACGTCAGTCCAGTTTGCGGTCCAGCGACAGCAGCGTCTGGATCAGCACATCCACGCCTTTGGCGCAGGCCTCCGCCGGCGTATACTCCAACTCGCAGTGGCTGTGGCCCTCCACGCTGGGTACGAAGATCATCGACGTGGGCAGAATATCCGCCACGTACTGCGCGTCGTGCCCCGGACCGCTGTGGATGCGCATATGGCTGTAGTTACAGGTCACCGCGCTTTCCTCCACCGTATCCACCAGCAGCGGGTCATAGGCAACGGATTTGCGCGCCCAGGCTTCCGCGTAGCTCACTTTGCAGCCGACGATTTCGTCCGGCATCTTCCGGATAATCGCCAGCGCCTGCTCGATCACGGCGGGGTTGTAATGCCGGACGTCGATAGTAAACTTCACCTCATCCGGGATGATGGTGTGAATGTTCGGGTGCGCGGAAATTTTACCGGTGGTATAAACCAGCGCGGGATCCAGCTTGTCCAGCTCGTCGTGCAGGTACTGGATGGCCTTCACCGCGGCGTATAGCGCGTCTTTGCGGTATTTCATGGGGGTGGTGCCCGCGTGATCCGCCTGACCGGTAAAGGTGAACTCGTAGTTAATCATGCCGCATACGCCGTCCACTACGCCGATGTCGTACCCTTCGGCCTCCAGCACCGGCCCCTGCTCAATGTGCAGCTCAATCAGCGCGCACTGTCTGGCCGGGGACAGCCGATTCGCCTCGTCGCCGACATATCCGCTCGCCGCCAGCGCCTCGCCGAAGGTGTAGCCGGGCTGATCCTTGGCTACGGAAGCCAGCATTTTTTCTTTGGTAAATTTGCCGCAGATCACGCCGGACGACATCATGGCAGGCTCAAAACGCGCGCCCTCCTCGTTGGTCCACACCATCGCGGTCAGCGGGTGACGGTGCGGGATTTTCTCGGTCGCGATGGTTTCCAGCGCTTCCATGGCGCTCATCACGCCCAGCACGCCGTCGTAGTTGCCTCCCTGCCGCACGGAATCCAGATGGGAGCCAGACACAATCGCTTTTAACGGTTCGGTTCCCGGCAGCGTCGCGTACATGTTGGCCATATCGTCGGTCACCACGGTCGCGCCGATGGCCTCCATGCGCTTCGTAAACTCCGCGCGCGCGGCCAAGGCCTCGGGCGAGAGGGAGAAGCGGGTGATGCCGCCGTGTCCCGTATCGCCAAAGTGGCTGAACGTGGTGATTTTGTCTTTCATTCGTTCCAGACTGCAATGAATCATTGGATTTACCTCCCTTGTATTTTCGGGGAACCGGCTGGCGGTTCCGGGCAGTCACAGGTTCACGGCTCTTGCTTCCCGCTGCCTGCTCAGGCGCTTCCCCTGCGCAATCGCTTCCGTGGGACATACGACAAGGCAAAGGTGGCAGCCCACGCAGCGCTGAGCGTTCAGCACCGGCAGGCGGTTCCCATCCAGCTTCAGCGCCTGATGCCCCGCATCGTCGCAGGCAACGCGGCAGCGCCCGCAACCCACACAGCGGTCCCGGTCGAACCGCGGATAGCAGACGGTATCCCGGTCCAGTTCCTCAGCTGACAGGATATTCGGCAGCGCACGGCCGATCAGTTCACTTATGTTTCTCATGCCCTGGCTGCGCAGGTACAGGCGCATCCCGTCGATCAGGTCGTCGATGATGCGATAGCCGTATTGCATCACGGCGGTGGTCACCTGCACGGTAGCGCACCCCATGGCGATAAACTCCGCCGCGTCGCGCCAGGTTTCGATGCCGCCCATACCGCTGATCGGCGCGTTCGCCAGCTTCGGCGTCTGCTTCATGGTTTGGATAAACCGCAGGGCAATCGGTTTGACCGCTTTGCCGGAGTAGCCGCCTACGCTGGTTTTCCCTGCCACATCCGGGCCGGAGGAGAAGGTGGCAAGGTTAACGTTCATCACGCTCTTAATCGTGTTGATGGCGGCGATGCCCGCCGCTCCCGCTTCCATCGCGGCGATGGCGGGGATTTCCATATGCCCGATATTCGGCGTCATCTTGGCAAGCACCGGCAGGCAGGTGCCACGCAGCGTCGCGCACGTGTAAGCGGTCACCAGTTCCGGGTTTTGGCCCACGTCCGCGCCCAGACCGTTTGCCGCCATGTGCGGGCAGGAAAAGTTACACTCGATGATGTCCGCGCCCGCCGCGGTCACCAGCTCGGCCAACTCTTTCCATTCTGCCTCATTGCGGCCCATAATGGATGCGATGATCACCTTATGGGGAAACCGGGCTTTCAATCGACGGATTGTCGCCATGTTTTCTTCCACCGGGCGTTCGGAAATCTGCTCAATGTTTTTAAACCCCAGGAAAGGCATCCCTTCCTTACGAAGAACATCAAAACGCGGCGACACTTCCTGAGGCGTAAACAGCCCAATGGTTTTGATTGCCGCACCCGCCCAACCCTGTTCAAACGCGCGGGCGATCTGATCGTAATCGTTGGCGACAATGGAGGAGGAAAGGAAAAACGGATTCTCGCAGGGCACCCCGCAGAACGTAACCGACAGGTCAGCCTTCGACGGTTTGGGGCGCTCCGCCGTTACGGCGCGCAACACCGCGTCTACCGCCACCCCCCGACCGGCGCGCGCTTTCAAGCAGGCCGACAGGCAGGACCGCCCCTCGCAGGTCAGGCAGGGCAGCGGATCCGGCAAGTGCAGCGCGGCGCCCGCTTCGTTATCCAGCCGAACCGAGCGGATGGCGCGCGCCGCGTCCACCCCGCGGGGGCAAGCTGCCGAACAGGGCGCGTTTTCACACAGGTAACAGGCGCCTGCTTCTTCGCGGAGCATCAGGGTATCAAAACGATTATCCATCCCTTTCCCTCCCCCGGGTTATTTTCTGGGTTCGCGCTTCACAAACTGGCCATAACCCGGCGTGCCTGTGAATTCGCCGTCTTTGTACACCAGTTTGCCGCGCACATAGGTCTGCACAGGGTAACCCTTCAGGGTTTTCCCCCCCCAGATGGTATGGTCGTAATCCGAGTGCATGTTTTTCACCGATATGGTAAAGGTCTTTTCAGGGTCGTACAGCACGATGTCCGCGTCCTTGCCGACCGTGAGGGAACCTTTGCTTGCGCATCCGAAGATTTTCGCCGGGTTAGCGGCACACATCTGCACCGCGCGCGGGAACGTGATTTTGCCTTCGTTGGCGGCGGAAAGCATGTAGGGATACAGGTTCTCGACCCCCGCGCAACCGTTGGGGATTTTGGTAAAGTCGTCCTTGCCCCAATCCTTCTCGTAGCTCTGGAAGGGGCAGTGGTCGGTGGCGACGGTGTCGATGCTCCCATCTGCAACCGCTTTCCAGAGTGCCTCGCGGCTTTCTTCCCCCTTCATGGGCGGGGAACATACGAAGTTACGCCCATCCGGACGTTTGTACACGTCGCAGGTAAACTCCAGATACTGCGGGCAGGTTTCGATGTAGATCGGCGCGCCGCCGCGCTTGGCCTCCACTGCCGCCTCCAGCCCTTCCTTGTCCGCCATGTGCACGATGTACAGCGGCGCGTTGACCGACTTGGCCCAGTGCACGGCCCGCTTGTCCGCCTCCGCCTCCACCCATTCCGGACGGGACAGATAGTGGTACCATGCGGAGGTTTTGCCCTCCCTGCGGAACTGCTCGATATTCATATCGATCACGTCGGGGTTTTCCGCGTGCAGGTTGGTGATCGCGCCCACCTCGCGGGCTTTGAGAAGCACTTTGATAAACGTGGCATCATCCACCATCATGCCCTCTTTTTTATACACGAAGAAACACTTGAAGCTGGTGATGCCATAATCCGCCGCCGCCTGAAACTCGTCCAGCAGGCTTCCGCCGTTCAGGTCGGTTACGATACAGTGAAATGCGTAGTCCACGCACGCTTCGGGATCGCACATGGCGCGGCGTTTTTCCACAATCTCCAAAATACCCATGCCTTTTTTCTGCATCGGATAGTCAAAAACCGTGGTGACACCGCCGCAGGCCGCCGCGCGGGTGCCCGCCAGGTAGCCGTCCGCGGATACGGTGCCGCCGAAGGGCATCGCCAGATGGGTGTGCGCGTCAATCGCGCCGGGCAGCACATACTTCCCTTTCGCGTCCACCACCGTTGCCGCAGTCACGTCCAGCGCCGTGCCGATCATCGCGATTTTCCCATCCTGTACCGCGATATCGCCCCGGAACATTTCGGTTTCCGTTACGATCGTACCGTTTTTGATTAACAAATCCATTCAGGAGCCCTCCTTTAACGGGGTGACCCGCGGGACGCGCATTCCGGCGTCCCGCGGGTGCTCAGGTTGTTGTTACGCGTCTGTCAGTCGCTGATTTTGTACACCAGCACCAGGCCGGAACGCTGGAAGATCTGCGCGACTTCCATCAGCCCCATGCCGCCGGCGTTGGCCGCGATCAGGTTGGAAACCCAGGTCACGCCGAAGTCTACCTGTCCGGTGTACACGGCGGTCGTTTCGCTGATGTCTCCGCCGCCGGGCACGATGGTCACGTTCAAACCCGCGTCGGTGTAATAACCCTTGTCCAGCGCCACGTAGTAGCCCATAAACTGCGCCTGCGGCAGCCATTTGAGCTGGATGGACACATCCGTTTTCTCCGGCGCATCCAGCACCGCGCCTTCGGCGGTCGCGGCGTCGAAGTAGCTGGAATCACGGATATCGTCCAGCGTCAACGTCTGCAGTTTATCCGCGGCAACCGAGTCGGTCAGTTTGATATAAGTCTTGGCCAGATCCAGCGTCTGCTGCATAGCCGCGTCGTCAATCTTACCGTAGGCGGTCACGGGGCTGCCTTTGGTGTCGGTTTCCACCAGCTTTTTCACCTCGCCCGCCATATACAGCTGATGATCGCTGGAAACGGAGGAACCGTACTTGTACACGATCTGCGCGGCCTCCTCGGGGTTGGCGCAGGCATAAGCCCAGCCTTTCACGGAAGCGGCCACGAACGCCTTCACGGTGTTCGGGTTGGCTTTGGCAAACGCGTCGGTGGTGAAGATGGTGACGACCAGAATTTTCGCCACCATACTGCGAATGTTCGCATCCGGGCTTACATCCTTGGTCAGGTTGTTCAGGATCGGAGCGATGGCAATGATGGGGATAGCGTTAAACGCCGAGGCCAGTGTAAGGCCCCCCTTGCCCCATTTTGTAAAAATCGCCGCCGCCATGCCCAGCAGATACCCCAGCAGCGACCCCAGCGTCAAGCCGCCCAGCGCCACGATAAGGGTGGCCCATACGTTTGTCATGATCGCGGGAAAATTCTCCTCGATAATGGTCGCGATCCGCCCCGGCATCGGCAAGGTAAAGGTGTCCGCCCCCAGGATTTGATGGAGTATGCCGGTTTCCCACAGGATCAGCATCAGCGCGCCAAACGCTACGGGATATACAAAGCTGGAAATTCTCTCCCACAGGATTTTGGCTGTCTTCATGCGGTCAACTCCTTTTTACCCTGATTTCCCCGCAGTTCTTTGGGGTAAGGCGAAAGAAGCTTTTCCAGCCACACCATCAACTGGTAGCTGAGGATGCCGATGATTGCGCTCAGGAACACGATTTGCCAGAACACGTAGATCGTCATGGCGTGTTTCAGGCTCTGGCTCATCATGCAGCCCAGGCCGCCTCCGCCCTGCAGCGTATCCACCAGAATGGAGGCGGTAATCGCCATCGGGGCCGCGATTTTAAGCCCCGTAAACAGATAGGGGATGCAGTAGGGGATCAGCAGCTTGCGGTAGATATCCCAGCGGCTCGCCGCCAGCGAATACATCAGTTCCCGCTTCTCCCTTTCCACTGCTTTAAAGCCGGAAAGCGTATTGGTTGCCACCGGGTAAAACGTAAGGATGGCGGCGATCACAATACGGCTTTTATCGATATCCTTGGTAATCGCCAGCACGATCGGGGCCATACCGAGAATCGGGATCATCTGGATCATCATCAGGTACGGGAAAACCATCTTCTCCACCGCGGTAAAGCGGCTCATCAGCAGCGCCAGTAAAAAACCCACCGCTGCGCCCAGTACAAAACCGATGCCCGCGCGTTCCAGCGTAACCCACGCGTTGGACAGCACAATCTGCGTGGCGGTCTGCGTGCCGTTCACCTTTTGGGTGCTGAACACGGAGCCGATGATCTGGTACAGGTGCGGAAGCACGTTTTCCGGCGTGCGCTTAACGCCTGCCACAATGGTCGCGCCGATTTCCCACACCACGATCAGCCCCAGCACCCACACGACCGTCACCCATTTCGGCGACGAGAAGAATTTTCTCCAGTTCAGTCGGTTCAACGGGTTACACCCCCTCGAAACTGTTGCGCACCTTGGCTACCAGCGCGCCAAACTCCGGCGTGTCCTTAATCGCCAGATGGCGGGGCCGGGGAAGGGGGATATCCACCACTGCGGAAATACGGCCCGGATGCGGAGAAAGCACCACGACGCGGTCGGAGAGGAACACCGATTCCGAGATGTTATGGGTAACAAATACGATCGTTTTCTTCGCCCGGCTCCAGATGGAAAGCAGCTCCTCGTTGAGCTTTTCCTTGGTAAACTCGTCCAGAGCGGAAAACGGTTCGTCCATCAGCAGGATTTCGGGCTTGATCGCCAGTGCCCGCGCAATACCCACGCGCTGTTGCATCCCGCCGGACATCTGATGTGGATATTTATACCCCGCGCCCAGCAGGTTCACCATATCCAGCATTTCACTGACCGTTTCGGTACGCTGCTTTTTGGGGATACCCATCAGTTCCATGGGCATGCACACATTGCGCCGCGCGGTGCGCCAGTCGTACAGCACCGGGTTTTGGAACACGATGCCGAATTTTTTCTGTAGCCGGATCTCCCTCGGCGTTTGCCCGCGCACGGTAATACTGCCCTCGGTAGGCTGCTGCAAATCGGCGATCGCTCTGAGCAGCGTCGTTTTCCCGCAGCCGGAAGGCCCGACCAGCGATAAAAACTCCCCCTGACGAATCTCCAGATTCACATGGGTTAAAGCGTCCACCGCGGTACCGGATTTGTCCGGAAAACGTACCGATAGTTCCTGAATGCGGATCTCCACGCCGTCACTCGCCCCTGTGAAGGCTTCGGGCAGCTTCCTGGCTTGTTGCATTCGGTTCCCTCCGATTCTACTGTTATGGGAATACGCAAAGGCGCAAGGTGTTCCTCACGCCTTACGCCTTTGTAATGCGGATGCGGTTTTATCTGAATTCGCGAAGATTGGGAGAAAAAGAGAGGTTAAGAAGGGTTTCGCTTCGGTTAATACAGGCTCTGGTACAGGGCGACCATATCGTGTTCGGTCACTTCGCGCAGGGTGTTGCCGGGGCTGCCGCTTTGCAGGGCTTCAAGTGCCATTTGTGGGATAGCCTCCCGGAACGCTGCCTGCGGTACACCGTAGGCGGCCAGCGTGGGAATATCCAGCGTTCGGGTGATCTCGGCCAGCTTTTCCAGCAGGGCGTTCGCAGCGTGGGTATAGCTGCTCGTGTTATCCGCCAGCCCCACGGCCCGCGAAAGCTTTGCGAAACGTTCCGGCGCGCCCCCGGCCGCGAAGGTAAGGCAGGGGGCCAGCAGCATCGCGTTGGACAGGCCGTGCGGCACATGGAACTTCGCGCCGAAGGGGCGGCTCATGCCGTGCACGAGGGTAACGGACGCGTTGCTGATACATATGCCCGCTTCATAAGCGGCAATGGCCATCGCTTCCCGCGCTTTACGGTCGTTTCCGTCCCGATAGGCTGCGGGCAGAAATTCCAGAATCCGCTTTACCGCGTCCACAGCGTAGGGATCGGTAAGCGGCGTCGCCTTACGGGAGGTGTAGGCTTCCACCGCGTGGGTCAGCGCATCCATACCGGTAGCCGCGGTCAGCGACGGCGGCGCGGACAGGGTGAAGGTGTAATCCACAATCGCCAGCCGGGGCAGCAGCGTGTCGCCCTTTAGCAGCAGCTTCGCGCCGCAGGCATGGTCGGTAATCACCGTAAATTTCGTGGCTTCGGACCCGGTGCCCGCCGTGGTGGGGATCAGCGCCATAGGCGGCAGTTCGGCTGTAATTTCTTTGCCCGCGTGGGTGCACACCCCGCCCGGCAGTGCCATCCGCACGCCGATGGCCTTGGCGCTGTCCAGCGGACTGCCCCCACCGATTCCGATGATGCAGTCGCATCCGTCGGCATGGTACGCTTCCGCGCCCGCATCCACCATCAAATCATCCGGCTCGCCGGGGATGTCCGAAAACACGGTGAAGGCAGCGCCGCTGCGCGCCAGCAGCTCCGTAAGCTTCCGGTAAGCTTCGCCTTTTCTCACAACGTTGCCGGTCACGATCAGCGGCTTGCGGCCCAGCGCCAGCAGGTCCTTCTCCGCCGTTTCCAGCGCGCCCTCGCCCAGCACTGTGCGGGCCGGGGTTAAAAACATGTAAGGCATCGTTTCCCTCCGTTACAGGGTCGCGTCGATCTCGGTCAGCACCTCGTCCAGCTTTGCCAGTTCCTCCGCCAGTTGCTCTTCCGTGATGATCAGCGGCGGAGCGACGAGGATGCAGTTTTCATGCGTATAGGTCATAAATCCTTTGGCGGCCAGCTTTTTGGTGATGCCGCCCATGATGCCCTCCGGATCTCTGCCGTAGGGTACCAGCGCCTCGCGGGTCGCCTTGTCTTTTACAAGCTCCACCGCTGCAAACAGGCCGATGGACCGCACATCGCCCACGCAGGGATGGGCTTCCTTCATCGCTTCCAGGCTGGCTTTCAACACCTCGCCCACCCGGGTCACGTGCTCGGCGATGTGGTTTTCCTCGTAGTAGTTCACGCAGGCCACGCCCGCCGCACAGGCCAGCGGATGGCCGCTGTACGTAAGCCCGCAGGAGAGGAGATGATCGTCGAAATACCCCGCGATGGTCTTGCTGACCACCACCCCGCCCAGCGGCACGTATCCGCAGGTGATGCCTTTGGCAAAACTCACAATATCCGGCTTTACGCCGAAATGTTCAAACGCAAACATCGTACCGGTGCGGCACCAGCCGGTCATCACCTCGTCGCAGATCATCAGGATGCCGTATTTATCGCACAGGGCGCGCACGCCGGGCAGATAACCCACGGGCGGAATAATCACGCCGTTGGAACCGGTGATGGTTTCCATCACGATGGCGGCTACCGATGCGGGGTTTTCGTACTGGAGTTGCTCGTCCAGCTTGGCAAGATAGTATTGGGTAGCCGCTTCTTCGCTTTCAAAGCGGATGGCTTCTCGGTAAATATAAGGGTCAAAGAATTTGACAAACCCGGGAATTCCCGGTTCCAGCGGGTAACGGCGGGGTTCGCCGGTCAGGTTGCCCGCCCCGAAAGAGGAACCGTGGTAGCTGCGGTAGCGGCTGAACACCTTATTGCGTCCCGTAACCATACGCGCCATTTTCACAGCGTTCTCGTTGGCGTCCGCGCCTGCGTTGGTAAAGAAAACCTTTCCCATGTTGTCCGGCATCAGGCTGATGACCTTTTTCGCCAGTTTCGCGCGGGACTCCACCCCGAAGGACGGCGACACGAAGCAGTACTGATCCACCTGCGCCTTAATCGCATCTCCGATGGCCTTGTTGCCAAAGCCCAGGTTCATGTTCACCAGCTGGGAGGACATATCGGTATAACGCCTGCCGTCCGTGTCCCAGAAGTAGATGCCTTCGCCTTTCTCCACGGGAATCGGGTTGATATTGCGTTGCTT
>DAOPZG010000033.1:9017-21709 GCA_035353235.1 Candidatus Limiplasma sp. | reverse complement strand
CCATCAACGAGGGCGACGGCGCGTTCTACGGCCCCAAGATCGACTTCCACCTGCGGGACTGCATCGGCCGTACCTGGCAGTGCGGCACCATCCAGCTGGATATGAACCTGCCGGAACGTTTTGACCTCACCTATACCGGCGCGGACGGCGAAAAGCACCGCCCCGTGATGATCCACCGCGTGGTGTTCGGCTCCATCGAACGCTTTATCGGTATCCTTACCGAGCAGTACGGCGGTGCGTTCCCCACCTGGCTTGCGCCTGTGCAGGTGAAGATTATGACCATCACGGACCGCAGCGACGCGGCCGCGAAGGAACTGCAAAACCTGCTGCTGGATGCCGAACTGCGCCCGGAAATGGACCTGCGCAACGAGAAAATCGGCTTTAAGGTACGCGAGGCCCAGATGATGAAGATTCCCTACATGTTCGTGCTGGGCGACCGCGAAGCCGCAGAAAAGACCGTGACCATCCGCAACCGCAAGGGCGATAACATGGGCACCTTCCCCTTCGCCGAGGCCGTCGCCATGGTGAAGAAGCTGAACGACGACAAGACCATCGACTAACGACTCCAACGCACCGGGATCTGCGACAGCGGAACGCATGGCACGGAGCCGGCCTGAAACCGGCGCCTCACCATGCCGCAGACCCGGTGCGTGGTTTTTTACTGCAAAGTGAAACCATCCCGCATTGAAAGGAGTCAGCCATGCCGCTTACGATACCGCCTGCCGAACCCGCCGATTACCCTGTTCTGGCTGCCATCGGCCATCTGGCGTTTCAGTCCGACAAGGAAAAGTACGGACTGGGCCCCGGCATCTACGAAGACCCTACTTTTCTCGTGCCGCTATTGCAAAAAGGCGATTCGTCGGTACGCAAACTGGTTGTCGATGGCGAAACAATCGGCGTACTCATCACGCGGCCTGTGGAGCCGGGCGTTATGCACCTGGGCTGCCTGTGCGTGCTTCCTTCGCACCATTCCATGGGGTATGGCTCGCAAGCCCTCCGGCTTCTGGAGCAGGCCTGTCCCTCCGCCCGCCGCTGGGAGCTGGACACTCCCGCCGACAGCGAAAAGAATCGCCGGTTTTATGAAAAGAACGGTTATCACGTTACCCGTTCTACCCCAACAGATCGCGGCCCGGAGCTTGTCGCTCTGGAAAAATCTTTATAACGCCCGTTTTTTTTGCAGGCCAACAGGCGCATCACGTGCAAAGAAAAACCAAAGAACCCGGCTTCGGCAAGTTTTACGGCCACCCGTTTCATGGGCGGCCGTTCATGCGTTACAGGCTTTCCTTTAATTCTTCCTGTGCCAGCTTCTTCGCCGCTTTGGTCGCGTACATACTGCGATCCGCCGCCACCAGCAACGCGTCCAGCGAACTGACACCGCCAGCGTCATAGCGGGCGATGCCGGCGCTGACCCCCAACCGATAGGGTTCGGTTCCCGCCTTGTTAAATACACGGATTCGGCTTTCGATTTCCCATACCATCTCCTCCGGCACCCGCCCGGTTGTATCCTCGCCGACAATCACAAATTCATCACCGCCCAGCCTTGCCAGGAAACAATCCCGGCGGTTGCACAGGTTTTTCAGGATTCCGGCAATCTGCGTCAGCGCCCGATCCCCCACAGAGTGCGTGTAGGAATCGTTGATGTTCTTAAAATTATCCGCATCCAGCATAATCACATACAGCGTCGTATCCGCGTCGGCGGAAGTGATTTTCAGGTTTAAATAACGCCTCAGCATCTGCCGGTTATTCAGCCCCGTCAGCGAATCGGTAAAAATCTGCCGGTTCAGTACGTTGATATAGACGATCACAATGGAGATGACCGTGCAGGGCCAGGAAAAGGAAGTGCCGTAAAACAGCCCCTGCAGCGTGCCTCCGAAAAACGGGGGAATGGAAAACCACAGCAGAAAACGCAGGTCGTTACGCTCCGCCGAGGTCGCACAGTGCCGTATTTTATGCAGAATGATGATGGACGCCCAAATCAGGTACACATAATAAACCGCCATATACAGGAGAAAGAAACCGTCGCGGTGGTAATGGCTCGTTTCATCAATGGTGAACATCAGCGGAGTAAACAGGTTCACGATCACGAACAACACCTCTAGCACCCAGGGAAACAGGTACAGTACCGCGCGGCTCCGCAAACGCCGCTCGTCTGAGTGAGTACGCAGATCGCAGTAAAAAATCCAGATCAACGCAATCATGGGATTGACAATATAACTGAGGCTGGTCAGCCCAAACAAAACGGCGCGCGAACCGGGATAGCTCACCCTGTCCAGCGTCCACAGCGCGCCATCCAACACCAGCACAAACATCGTCACCAGCAGCACCCAGTTAAATAATCGGTTTTCCATAGCGTGAGAGGCTGCACGGCGCTGATTGATATAAAAGATCAGCAAGATCAGTGTACCGAAAATATCAAGTTCTGCATAGATCAGATTCGTCATGCTGTTCCACCCACTTTGCGAATACGCCCTCAGGCCGCCGCATTTTTACCATGCCGCAATCCCATTGAACCGGAAGTGCAGGAAAAGCCCGAAAGTTTACGCTGAGCCTTTTTGGTTTTCTCTGCTTGCACCATTCGATTACACCTTTATGACAGATGATCCGATAACCGCTCGATTCAATTTAGTATCCAAAGTATAACATGCGCCCCCCGGAGCGTCAATGTGAAATATGGCGCAAAACCATTCCCATCCATTTACATCTCCCGCACATTCCACTGTCGGCGGAGATGTTTTACATTTCTGAATAACGATCCCTTTATCTATTCAAACCGCGCTGCAAACGGAGTTTTGGGGCTGGGAACTGCTTCTGTTTTATCCGTTTACATTTATAATAGGAAGAAAAGGCTATGCAAATTCGGCCGGAAATGGTATAATAAGTCGTTGAAAAATAATGCTTTTTCAAGCATGGCGCGGCATGCGGGGCCCCCTTTTCATCCGGGTGTTTTCCGGCAGAAAAATCCCCCTCTGCGGCGTTTGCAAAAGGAGTGTAACCATCGGTGCAAAACTTCCCCCCAGAAGATGAACGCGAACCCCTGACCGACGAACCGGAAGAGGAAGTCTCCCTCCCCGAAGATGACCAGAACGCCGAAACCGCCCCGCACAGCAGCGCCACAAGCGCTACCGCAGTCAAAGAAAACGCCTATGACGAAAACCAGATCCAGGTGCTGGAAGGGCTGGAAGCCGTTCGCAAGCGCCCGGGCATGTATATCGGCTCCACTGACTACCGCGGGCTGCATCACTGCGTATATGAAATCGTGGACAACGCCGTAGACGAGGCGCTGGCCGGCTATTGCAGCGACATCCATGTAACCCTTCACAAAGACGGCTCCTGCGAAGTACACGACAACGGCCGCGGCTTCCCCGTGGGCATTCACCCGAAAATCGGCCGCCCCGCGGTGGAGGTGTGCCTGACCATCCTGCACGCGGGCGGCAAGTTCGGCGGCGAAGGCTACAAGGTCTCCGGAGGCCTGCACGGTGTGGGCGCCAGCGTGGTCAACGCCCTGTCCCGGCACCTGACGGTGACCGTATGGCAGGACGGCAAGGTGTACCAGCAGGAATACGCTCGCGGCAAGGTGCTCTATGACCTGAAGGTGATCGGCACAACGACCGAAACCGGCACGACCATCCGCTTCTGGCCGGACGTAAAAACCGCCGAGGAGCCGGAAGGGATTTTCGAAACCGGCGAGTTCCAGTACGACGTACTCAAGGTTAGAATGCGGGAAATGGCCTTCTTAAACAAAGGCATCCGCATCTCGCTGAGCGACGAGCGCACCGATCCGCCGACCGCAAGTGTGTACCACTACGAAGGCGGCATCCGTGAGTTTGTGAAATACCTGAATAAAAACAAGCAGGTGCTGTTTGAAGAGCCCGTTTACATCGAGGGGCTGGTCAACGACACCTATGTTGAGGTTGCCTTCCAGTATAACGACAGCTATCAGGAGAATATCTTCTCTTTCGCCAACAACATCCACACGCCGGAAGGCGGCACCCACCTGACCGGGTTTTCCACCGGCCTGACCCGTGCCATCAACGATTACGGCCGTCAGTTCAAGTTCTTAAAGGAGAACGACGCCAACCTGAAAAGCGAGGACATCCGTGAAAGCGTCGCCGCCATCGTAAGCGTGAAGCTGCACGAGCCGCAGTTTGAAGGCCAGACCAAGTCCAAGCTGGGCAACAGCGAAACCCGTACCATCGTGGATAATATGGTGTACAACGAGGTTTCCACCTATCTGGGCGAAAACCCCGCCATAGGCCGCGCGATCCTGGACCGCTGCGTAGGCGCGGCGCGCGCCCGCGAAGCCGCGCGCAAAGCCCGCGAGCTGACCCGCCGCAAGAGCGTGCTGGAAAGCGCCTCCATGCCCGGCAAGCTTGCCGACTGCACCGAACGCGACCCCGCCAAGTGCGAAATCTTCCTCGTGGAGGGCGACAGCGCGGGCGGCAGCGCCAAAACAGGCCGTGACCGCATGTTTCAGGCCATCCTGCCCCTGCGCGGCAAAATCCTGAACGTGGAAAAGGTACGCATCGACCGGGCGCTGAGCAACAACGAAATTAAAGCCATGATTACCGCCTTCGGCTGCGGTTACGGTGACGAGTTCGATCTGGCCAAGCTGCGTTATCACCGGATCGTCTGCATGACGGATGCCGACGTGGACGGCGCGCATATCCGCATCCTGATGCTCACCTTCTTCTACCGCTACATGCGCCCGCTGGTGGAAAACGGCTACGTTTACATCGCCATGCCGCCGCTGTACAAGGTAACCAAGAGCAAAAAGGAATACTACGTCTATAACGACGACGAGCTGGAAAAGCTGATGTTGGAAATCGGCCGCGACCCCAAGCCGGAAATCCAGCGTTACAAGGGCCTGGGCGAGATGAGCAGCGAGCAGCTGTGGCAGACCACCATGAACCCCGATACCCGCACCATGATGCGCGTTACCCTGTCCGACGCCATTGCCGCCGACGAGATTATGACGCTGCTGATGGGCGATCAGGTGGAGCCGCGCAAAGAGTTTATCGAGGAGAACGCCAAACTCGTAACGGATTTGGATATTTAATTTTGCAAGATTCACAAAGGGATGCCGCGGTTGCGCTCGCGGCGGCGCACGGGGCAAGAGCGCAGGGTTTCGCACCTGCGGGTGCGAGCAGTGGCTTTCCGCTCGCCCCTGCACTCTTCGGAATCGCCTTCTTATTCGGCGGGTTGGGCGCAAGGAGTCGCCCTTGACGTACTGGATAGTCGTCCCCCGCTACCTTCGGTAGCGTGGCCGACAAACCCGTCCGTCTACGGTGCGACATCCTTACGCCTCCCGCCTGCTGGCAATCAGGCGAAAGGCAAAAGAACGGAGTGCGGAGAGAAGGTTGAGTCAAAAGCATGATTCATCCAACCGATATTCCCTTATCTTCGCCTTGAAGCTATTGTTTAACGGCTACTCTGCCAGCAGGGGTTTTCTCTGCGCTTGCACTTTGTCGCTAGAGGGATGAAACCTTCCCTCGCAGGATGGACAGGCTTGTCGGGCGCGCTGCCGCAGGCAGCGGCGTACGACTATCCTGTACTCCGAAGAGGGAATGTTTCATCCCAGAAAAACGCAAGCCCCGAAGGTTTCCAAAGGGCGAGCGGAAAGCCCTTTGGTGTGTCCGCAGACACATCCCTGCCCCGCGCGCCCACAGGCGCGAAACCCTTGGGGAAGGTTGGGGAGGGGTTCGCAAATCCCTTCCCCAAAGGGGCGCTCCTGGCGCCCCGCACGACCGCAACAAATCTTCTGCCTATAGGCAGTTAGGAGTTTTGTCATGTCGGACATCCAAGACAAGCTGATTCCCGCCGATCTGGAAAAAGAAATGAAAACCTCGTTCATCAGCTACGCGATGGCGGTCATCATCAACCGCGCGCTGCCGGATGTGCGCGACGGTTTAAAGCCCGTGCACCGGCGCATCCTGTACGCGATGAACGAGCTGGGCATGACGCCCGATAAGCCCTACCGTAAAAGCGCGCGCATCGTGGGCGACGTGCTTGGCAAATACCACCCCCACGGCGACAGCAGCGTGTACGACGCGATGGTGCGCCTTGCACAGGATTTTAACATCCGCTATCCGCTGGTGGAAGGGCAGGGCAACTTCGGCTCGGTGGACGGCGACGGCGCGGCCGCCATGCGTTACACCGAAGCGCGCATGTCCAAGCTGTCCATGAACCTGCTGGGAGAAATCGACAAGGACACCGTCGACTTTTACCCAAACTTTGATGAAACCCTGATGCAGCCTTCCGTGTTGCCCAGCCGCTTCCCCAACCTGCTGGTGAACGGTTCCAGCGGCATCGCCGTAGGCATGGCCACCAACATCCCCCCGCATAACCTGCGGGAGGTGGTGGACGGTTGCATCCATATGATCGACCATCCGGACTGCACCGTGGACGACCTGATGCAGTTCATCAAAGGGCCGGACTTTCCCACCGGCGGTCTTATTCTGGGGTACAGCGGCATCCGCGCGGCGTACCACACAGGCCGCGGCCGCATCCTGATGCGGGCGCGCGCCGAGATCGAGCAGATGGGTTCCAACCGGCAGCGCATTGTGGTAACGGAAATCCCCTACATGGTCAACAAAGCCAAAATGGTGGAAAAGATCGCCGAGCTGGTCCATGAAAAGCGCGTGGACGGCATCAGCGATATCCGGGACGAGAGCGACCGCAACGGCATGCGCGTGGTCATCGAGCTGAAACGCGACGTGAACCCGCAGGTAGTGCTCAACTTCCTGTACAAGCACACGCAGCTGCAGGAGACCTTCGGCGTCAACATGCTGGCGCTGGTAAACGGCGAGCCCAAGGTGCTGACCCTGCGGGAGATGCTGTACCACTACATCCGCCACCAGAAGGAAGTCGTCACCCGCCGCACGCAGTACGACCTGGACAAAGCCGAAGCCCGCGCGCACATCTTGGAAGGCCTCTTAAAGGCGCTGGACCATATCGACGAGATCGTGCAGATCATTAAAACCTCCAGCGACGTAAGCGCCGCGCGCACGGCCCTGATCGAGCGCTTCCTGTTCAGCGACAAGCAGGCGCAGGCCATCCTGGATATGCGTCTGGCCCGTCTGACCGGTCTGGAACGCGACAAGCTGATGGCCGAGTATCAGGACCTGGAAAAGCAGATCGCCTATTTCCGAAGCCTGCTGGCCGACGAGGCCCTGCTGATGGGCGTGATCAAGACCGAAATGACCGCCGTGCGCGACCAGTTCGCGGACGAACGCCGCACGGAGCTTACCGCGCTGGAAGGCGAGATCGATATTGAGGACCTGATCCAGTCCGACGACATGGTGGTCACCCTGACCAACTTCGGTTACATCAAGCGTCTGCCCAAATCCACCTACCGCGCGCAGCACCGCGGCGGACGCGGCGTAAACGGCATGGCCACCCGCGACGAGGATTTTGTGAAGAAGCTGATTATCGTAAACACCCACGAGGAAATCCTGTTCTTCACCAACCTTGGGCGCGTATACAGCCTGAAGTGCTACCAGGTGCCGGAATCGGGGCGTGCGGCGCGCGGTATCGCGATTGTGAACCTGCTGGCGCTCACCGGCGATGAAAAGGTGACCGCGATGATCCCAGTACCGCGGGAGCTGGAAAACCACAACGTCGTCATGATGACGCGCGACGGCTTTATCAAAAAAACACCCTACGACGAGTTCGCCAACCTGCGCAAGAACGGCCTGATCGCCCTGTCGCTCAACGACGGGGACGAGCTGGTGGGCGTGGAACTGACCGACGGTACCGAAAGCCTGCTGCTGGGCAGTCGTTACGGCAAGGCCATCCGCTTCAGTGAGGAAAACATCCGCCCCATGGGCCGTACCGCGCGCGGCGTGCACGCCATGAAACTGCGCGAGCACGACCAGATGATTGACATGAGCGTGGTCAGCGAGGGCATGAAGGTGCTATCCATCACCGAAAACGGCTATGGCAAGCGCAGCGACCCGGAGCTGTACCGCGAGCAGGGCCGCAACGGCATGGGCATTATCGCCATGACGCTCAACGATAAAACGGGCCTGATGGTGGCACAGCTGACTGTGAACGAGGACGAGGACATCCTGCTGATGACCGACGACGGCACCATCATCCGTATGGCGGTTGCCGACATCCGCGAGACAGGGCGCAACGCGCAGGGCGTGCGGCTGATGCGCATCGCCGAGGGCGCGAAGATTGTGGCTGTGGCGCGTGCCGAGCAGGAAGACGAAACCGACGACGCGAAGCTGGAAGGCGCCGTGGAGGCCCTGACCGAAAGCGACGGCAACGTAGTCGGCGAAAGCACCGAAACCGCCTTCGACGCGGGCGACGACGGCGAGCCTGCCGACAAGCCCGAGGACGACGGGGAAATCTAAACCGGTTTGAAAAGAACATGCAACGGGGGGCAGAGCGAACCGCTCTGCCCCCGTTCAATTTACTCACGTTTCTGGCTACAGTCTGACAGGGAGAAGCCTGCCGTATTGATTGACAAGTGTCAGTTCGCGTCGCTCCCGCCTGTGTCGATGCCCAGTTTGCTCGCCACCTCGTCCGCCCGCGCCTGCGCGTCGCGGTAGCCGCTCAGACCACTGAACAGGTCGTATGCCTTTTGCAGGTCGCCGCTCTGCTCGCTGGCTTCCGCCTGACTGTACTGTTGCGAACGGAAGTAATCCTTACATTCCTTGGCCTCGGCCTGTGCGTCCAGATAATCGCCCAGCAGCGCGTACCAGTTCAGCGCCTGCTCGTAATCTCCATCCATCTTCAGTTCTTTGGCGTGTTTATACACCTGGGTTTGCAGGTTGCTCAGGCGATCCGCCGCGTCGGCGTACGCGCCCGCGTCGCCGTAGGCGAACAACGCCGTTTCGTAATCCTGCCGGCCCTCCGCGTCACGGGCTTTGCAATAGGCCGCGCGTACGGCCGCGTCCTCGAAGTCCGCCAGACTTTCAAACCCCGAAGCGGCTTCGCCAAACGTGCCCGCTTCCTGCAAAACGCTGGCGTGGCAGTAAGCGTAGCGTTGTTTGCCAAACATAAAATCCTGTGTCTTTTCAAAATAAGGCTCCGCCGTGGTATAATCCCCCTTGTCGTAAAACACCAGCCCGTGGGAATAGGCGGCGTAGGTGACCGCCTGCTGATATTCGCCCAGCTTGTCAAACGCATCGGCCGCCGCGGCGTAATCGCCCGAGGCAAACACGCTGATTGCGCGGTTGTAAGCCGTGCTTTTATCGCCTGAGCACGCCGTGAGCGCAAACGCCAGAACGCACAGACACAGCACCGCCGCAACGCGCTTCCACGCCGAGCGTTTCGTTTTCGGTTCCTCCGGGGGATGGTACATAGGCCCTCCTAATCAGTCCTGCCGTCGTAATCGCTGCGAAGAATCGCATATAATTCCACGTCCACATAGCGCCCCTTGTTGTAGATGCGCTGGCGCAGCAGCCCCTCGCGCCGCATGCCCGCGTGGCGCATGACCGCCCCGCTGGCGGGGTTATCGGTTTCGTGCTGGGCTTCCACACGGTTCAGGCACAGGGTATCAAAACAGAAGCGCAGCATTTCCCGCAGCGCCTCGGTCATCAGCCCCCGGTTCCAGTACGCACGGCTGAGGCTGTAGCCCACTTCCGCCGACCGGTTCTCCCGCTGCATCCACATCAGGCCGATGGTGCCGATCACTTTTTGTTCATCGGTCAGCTCGATTACAAAGGTGCCGGGCTGCCCCGTGCGGTATTGGCGGATCAGGCTGCGGAGGTACCACCGTGTCTGGTGGATGGAGGCGTGCGGGTCCCACAGCACGTGGCGCGCCACCTCCGGATCACGGGAGTATTCGTACATATCCCGCGCGTCCGTCATGCGCGCGGGTCGCAGGGTCAGCCTCTGTGTTTGCAGGGTGGGCAGGTGTGCGAAGAGGTCGGCTTCAATCAGCATGGGTCGGCGGCTTCTTTCTGTTTGAAAATAGGGAGTTCCGTCGGCAGAGCACCGGTTACAGCAGCACGGCGCCTGGCAGGGGCGGCGCGCCGTACAGAATGCCCATCGCAAGCACAGCCAGACCGAGCGCCAGCAGGGCGATCAGCAAAGTCATCAGGACTCCGTAGGCGGTCAGGCCCCGGCGCAGTCTGCGGGTTTCCATCGGCATAATGTCCTCCCTGCGGCGAAAAGGGATTCGCCTGCATTTTCCATGTTTACGGGATGCAAACGCGACGCTGGCACGTTATGTAATCGAAGGGTTTTCACAGGCCACGGGAGCAGTTCCCTTCAGCTTCAGCCATGCCAGTGAAAGCCCAAGCGCAGTTTTGCCGTCGCAAAACTCTCCGCTCAACACACGGGCCACGGCCTCCGCCAGCGGCATGCGCACCACGTTGAGGAATTCATCATCGTCCAGGTGAGCATGGTGCTCGCTAAGACCCGTAGCCAGGTAGATCCTCACCTGCTCGGTGCAGAAACCCGGACTTGTCAGCATGGGGCAAAGCAGCTCGAACCGCTCTGCATGCAATCCGGTTTCTTCTTCCAGCTCCCGACGGGCACAATCCAGCGGGTCCTCACCGACATGGTCCAGCTTTCCGGCGGGAATCTCCAGCGTGATCCGGTCCACCACCACGCGGTGTTGCCGCACAAGCGTGACCGTCCCATCCTGATCCACCGGCACGATCGCCGCCGCGCCCTTGTGGCGCACCACTTCACGCAGAGCCTGCCGACCGTTTGGCAGCCGAACCTGCATATGGCTCACGTCGATCAGCGCGCCCCGAAACACCACCTCGTCGAATAAAGGAGTTTCGCGGATTCCGGCGTCGCTGCCCAGGGTGAATTCACCAGTCGGTTTGGTCATCACCGTCGCCTCCTGAAAAAGGGTTGCTTACTCTATTCTACACGCCTCCTCAGGAACCCTTGCGCCTCGAAAAACATTCGTAACATTTTTTCTTCCGCAAATTGCCATCCGGCGCTCAAACCCGCTTGTGCGCGTGTTTCTTCGCCTTGACAATTCATTACTAACCCGTTACAATGGTGCCATCCAAAGCGTATTTGCACCCATTTTGCTGCCCTTTGGGAAAAGGAGGAACTCCTATGAAGTATCATGCCGCATCCACGTTTCGCCGTATCGCGGCCTGGATCATCGGCTTGCTGTTGCTGCTGACGCAGACGGCGCTGCCCGCCCTCGCCCTTACGCAGGACGAGACCGTCATGCTGCCTGTTGTGACGGTTACTTACCAGACCACGCAGGACGGCGCACCCACCCCCATCGCAGCCACTCCCACCAAAGACGCGACCGGCTATGCCTTCTGGGCTACACTCCCTGCCGAAGCGTTTTCGTATCCCATTACGCTGAGCATTCTGCCCAGCCAGGCCAACCCCGGCAACACCTTTACCCCCGCCGACGGCACCGCCATCACCGCGGACCCGAACACGGTAGACTATACGGGGATACCCACGGTGATCACCGCCTATCAGGACGGCGTATCGACAGCGACGTATAATCTGTATGTTTCCGCCGCTCCGATTCCGCCGGAAGTGCCGCCTGTGAGCGTACCCGTGCAGTATGTGGATGCGGCCGATAATTCCATCGTTCTTTATTCCACCACGTTTACCGCATACTATAACGCAGATAACGTGGTTACAGTCGATCCGGGCGTGATCCCCGAAGGGTATACCCTGCAGGGAGACGATGGCACCTACGTCGCGGTTGACCAGAACGGTACGGCGACCCCCGCAAGCGTAACGTTCTATTTTACCAAGGCGGAAGCCACCACCGAAGCCCCCGTGACCGAAGAACCGGTGACCGAAGAACCCGTAACCGAAGCCCCCGTGACCGAAGAACCCGTGACCGAGGCCCCCGTGACCGAGGCACCGGTACCCGTGGCAGTCAACCTGTATGCCAAAACCAACGATACCGCCAATTTCCGCACCCAGACCAGTACGGAGAGCGCCAAGGCGTTTGCCAACGTCGCCAGCAACACCTACGTATGGGTTTATTCTACGGTGGATGTGACCGACGCAAAGGGAGAAACCCGCAACTGGTCCGCCATCCGTTATAACGGTACGGATTGCTACGTGTGGAGCAGCCTGCTCACCCTCCTGTCTCAGGAGGAAAGCGACGCTTATAATTACTCCCAGCCCACAGCGGTGCCTGGTACCGAAACCAGTGCCCCGCCGCAGACCGATACGCCCACGGCGCCTCCCACAGCTACGCCGACCACCGCGCCCACCGAAAAACCTACAACCGAACCCACGGTAACCGCCACAGCGGCCATCACAGGCGGCCCCACGCCAACGCCCACCGCTACGGAGGCCCCGTCTACCGCGCCGGAGGCGGTTCCGGTCAACCGTTACGCGCAAACTACCGCAGTCGCCAACTTCCGCACCCAAACCAGCACCGAAAGCACCAAGGCATTTGCCAACGTGCCCAGCAAGACCTTTGTCTGGGTGTATTCCACTCAGGATGTAACCGATAAAAACGGCGATACCCGCAACTGGTCCGCCATCAGCTATAACGGTACGGAGTGCTATGTGTGGAGCAGCCTGATCGCCCTGCTGTCTCAGGAGGACAGCGATACTTACAATTACGCGCAGCCTTCCCCTGTGCCGGGTACCGAAACCAGCGCCCCGCCGCAGACCGCCACGCCTACGGCGGCCCCCACGGCTACGCCGACCGCCGCGCCCACCGCAACCCCGACAACGGCCCCCACGGCTACGCCGACCGCCGCGCCCACCGCAACCCCGACAACGGCCCC
>DAOPZG010000033.1:0-8917 GCA_035353235.1 Candidatus Limiplasma sp. | reverse complement strand
CGGCCCCCACGGCTACGCCGACCGCCGCGCCCACCGCAACCCCGACAACGGCCCCCACGCCAACCGCGACCGCAACCGCAACGCCGACCACCGCCCCTACCGCTACGCCGTCACCTTATATCGGCTATGCTCTCACCAATAACCAGGCGGCGATCCGCGTGAACACCACCACGGACGACAGCTCCATCCTCGCCACGCTCCCGGCCTCCACGCTGCTCTACGTAAGCAGGCAACGCACGGTGGACAGCGTGGTTTGGGATGACGTGCAAACCAAGCTTGGCACCTCCTATGTCGGCTTTATTCAGGACAGCGCCGTGCGCCACATTACCGATGCCGACGCAAAAGCCTATATCGACCAGTATAACGCAAGCCACACTGCGGCCCCCACCGCCTCCGTCGCGCCTACCCAGGCACCCGCGCAGGTAACGGGCTATTTCATCACGCTGGGCGACGTACCTATGCGTGCCGTAACCAGCGCGTATGCCAACATCACCGCCATCCTGCCCGTTGATACGGTAGTGTCTGTTGCCGGGCAGTTGTATAACGAGAACACCACCTGGGATATCGCTTCCTACAACGGATACTCCGGCTATATGCGCGCCGATCAGTTGCGCCCGTTAAACGCAGCCGAAGTGCAGGCGTATCAGAACAGCCTGAAGACGCCCACCCCCGCGCCGTCTTCCACACCCCAGCCGTACGACCCCTATTCGGCGTCCAGCTACGGTTACGTTTCTTCCAGTACCGTCAACTTCCGCGCCACGCCCAGCACGACCGGCACAAGGCTAAAAACCCTCAAACAGTATGCTTTCGCGCTGATCCTCGGCTCTAAAACAGTGGACGGAAACACATGGTATAACGTAAACCAGTCCGGCACCATCGGTTGGATCGACGGCCGCTACTTCAAAGTGCTTAACCTGACGGAGCTTTCTTCCTTCCTCAACAGCTCCCAGTACCTTACGGGGCTGACGAACAACAGCAGTTCCTCCTCGTCCGGCACTTCCAGCAGTTCAGGTTCCTCCTCGTCCGGCAGCTCCTCGCAGGGGCAGGTCTCCTCGGTGGAAGACTGGAACGTCGGCGTATGGCAGAACCCCAACGGCGGGGTAAACGCCTCCTACGAGCCCTTTAACCCCAACAACACTCCTGCGCCCACCACAACAGGCGGCATTATCGCAGGCGCAACGGATACAGGTGCGACCGTATCGCCCAGCGCGACCGTGTCCATCGGCACGATGATCCCCATCACCTACGATACAGAATCGACCAATACACAGTCCGACAGCGGTTGGGTCGGGTTCGTGATCGGCGGCGTGCTGCTGCTGGGCGGCGCGGGCGGCGTATATGCCTACGCCCTCAACCAGAACAAGAAACGCCGTCTGGCCGCCCGTAACGCCGCCAGCGCGCACCGCACACCCACGACCGGTGGGCAGAACGCATCCTCTTCGGATCCGTACACGCGCCGCGCCGTAGCCGCGCCCACGGTAAGCGCCGCCACCCGGCAAAACGAACAGGCGCAAAACGGTGCGCCCCGTGATCCGAACCGCCCCGCTAGGCAGGGAACGCCTACTCAGGGCATGGCGGCGGGAACCGCCGGCGGAGCCGCTGACCGCCGCGCTAATCCGTTTGCCAGACCGGCACAGGAAGGGAACCCTTTCGTTAAGCCGGAAGCCTCTCCTTATGCAAGGCCCGCGCAGGAGAGCAACCCCTTCGCCAAGCCGGAAAGCACCCCCGGCGCTAAGCCAACGCAAACCGGCAACCCCTTCGCCAAGCCGGAAAGCGCTCCCGGCACTAAGCCTGCGCAGCCCGCTAACCCCTTCGCCAAGCCGGAAAGCGCTCCCGCTGCCAGGCCCACGCCGGAAAACAATCCCTTCGCCAAGCCCCTTGCGGGCACTGCGCCCGCTCCCCGTGCGGACCAGCCGGATCATCCTTCGCGGTCGGCTGAACCCGGCGCTACGTCCGGCAGTTCCGACAGCGCCGCCACCCGTTCCTCTCAGCCGGATGCCGCCAGCAGACGTTCCACCCGCACCAGCCGCTACCAGAACCGGGATGGGAACGACGAGCCATAATCTCCACTGCAAATTGTCCAGCCCCTGCGGGATTTTCCCGCAGGGGCTTTCTCTTTCCCAGTATAAAAAACCAGCGTTAAGAGCTTTCCGTGGAACCGCTCCGCGGAGGCTTTTTACGCAGGCTTTAGTTTTTCGATGAATTCCACGAAATCGGACTTACAGTCTGTATAAATTATCCATTGGTCATATTATACTACGAACAGCATTTGTCCTCTTCCGCTTCGAGGGAGGATACGGGGAACAGACAACCAACAGGTTGAGGTCGGCCCGCGCCGCCTGTGCGCGGGCAAGCGAATGCTGTGGACACGGAGGGGTTCCCGGCAGGGCGCTGGTTACCGGAACACAGACCCGTTTGGGTTGTTCCGCGCCGGGAAATCTACTATACGTCGAGGGAGGTTTCGCAAGTGGTTGAAAGGATTGTAGCCTTATTGGCACAGGTTCGGGATGAGAAGGTGCTGGAACGGATTTACTGGTACGTGGAGCGGATCGTTATGCGGCAGCCGCCCAAGAAATGAAAGAGTGTGCTGCCATCGCAGCCGGCGAACCTCCCCGTACCCCAGAGCGCCTCCCCTACGACTGTTGCTTTGGTTTGTCGTGGGCATGGTTCGACTCATACAGCCGGTCCACAAAGCGGCTCAGGATCTCCCATCCCTCCGGGGGCAGATCGGCCATTTCCCGAAAAACCGCCTTCATCAGCGCGTTCTCCCCGTTCAGAATCCGGTCCACCTTGTCCAGTGTCAGCGAGTCCCGCGGTACCACCATGGGTTCACGGCCGTTCTTCAACCAGTCGTAGCTGATATCGTATTCCCTGCAGATCAGGCGAATCACCGCTTCCGGCGGTTCAACCCGACCATTTTCCCACGATGCAACCACATCGCGCGTAACCCCCATCCGCGTAGCAAAGTCCGCTTGTGTCCATTTCATTTGACGGCGGAATTTCCTGATACGCTCTTTCACAGAATACACCCCCTGTTTATCTCTTATTGTATCATGAGTCGATGTGTTTGTCTACACATTTAGTTACGTATGCGGTTGACATACACACACCATTAGTCTATAATGTGTACCAGCCCACATATTATGCAAATATAACACGTTTGGTTCCACTTCTTGGATGGTTACAGGCAGAGAAAGAAGGCGACTCCCATGTCGGAAACCCCACCGAAGCCCCAGGCTGACCTTCGCCCGCAGATCGAACGGAAGCTGCGTAAACTGTCTCCACGGCAGCAAGCCCTTGCGGCGGCTTACGCCCGAGGGCTGCATGCCGGATATCGGCTGGCCTTCGATCTTTTACGCAGGCAGCAGGAACGCTAACCATACATGCCGTCGCCGCCAGCCGGGCAAGCGCGGTAAGCCCAGAGTATGGATTACCGTTCCATTTCTCTCCACTTTTCATCTCAATCATACCATCGTTTCGTAATATTCAACGTTTATTGTGGGAAAATCCCATCATACTCACCACTTCTAACCCCATTTCTCCCTTCTTGCCCATTTCCTCCGAAAGGATGATGCTCATGCCTCCCGTAGCCCGTGTATGGCATACCGACGATTCTTCTCCCGTAAAACACTACCTGATGGAATACATCACCCTGTGCCAGCGCAGGGACGCGCTGCAAAACGAACTGAACCGCCTCCGGGAAGTCACGCTGCGCATAACCGCCAGAATATCCCCTGCCAAACCATCCGGCAAACCTGTCCCGGGAAACGGCGAAGACGCGATGCTCCGCGTTCTGGATGGCGAAGCCCGGCTGGAAGAGGTGATCGGCCACATCGGCGAAGCGTTATCGGCTCGCCTGGCGTTGATTGAAAGCCTGGGGGATGAACGGCAGAAAACCCTTTTAACCTTTCGCTATATCAACGGACTGGATTGGGAAACCATCGGTTATCGGATGCACTACGAACGTTCTCAGCTTTTCCTGATTCACAGTAGCGCGCTGGAAGCCGCGCAACAGGCCCTGCGCACGTTTTCCGCTGGTTCTTCTCACCTTCCGCTTCCATAATTTCGGTTGCCTGCGGGCGCGGTCTGTTGTATAATAATTTAGATATATAGAGATCTTTATAATTCAGTTTTCTCGGTTTCTCCCGCGCAGGGTGAAGCACCTCGTCTGAAATGATCACAGTCCCCCGCCCGTACATATGGGGGAGAGGATCGTTCTCAAGCACGGTAACCGCGCTATTCCGAAGGCGCCGCATCAGAAGCAGGGCAGGTGAAAAGGGTGGATTGTCAAAACAGGACGCGCCAGCGCCTGATTGGGGTGCTGATCGGCGACGTCAGCTTCGATTTTACCGCAGAACTGATGGCCGGCCTTGTCGATGCCGGTAAGAAGGCCAATGCTCAACTGCTGTTTCTGCTGGGCATGCAGAAGTATTCGTCCCCCTTTGATTTGGACGCCTTCAAGGCCGTATCCGCCAGCCATAACCGCATCTACGATTACTCCACCATGACCGGCGCGGATGCGTTCATCATTGCCTGTGGTTCGTTGTCGGGCTTCTCCGGCGGTGTGGATCAGGACTTTTTATCACGCTTTGCCAATTCTCCCACCGTGATTTTACAGGAACGGGCCGAAATTGATTCCCGGCAAAAAACATATATCGTGGTGGACAACTACCATAGTTTCAGCCAATGCATCGAACACCTCATTGTAACGCACCACTTCCGGAAAATCGCGCTGGTATCCGGCCCCGCCGGCCACGCCGACGCGCGGGAACGCCTGCATGCTTACCGCGACTGTATGGCAAAATATCACCTGGCCGTTCCGGAAGACTGGGTGGTTTACGGGGATTTCTCCGAATATGTTGACGATCTGGTTTCCGACCTGCTGGATCGGAACCCCGACCTGGAAGCGATCGCCTTCGCTAACGACGAAATGGCAAAGGCCGGATACCGGGAGTGCCGCCGCCGGGGGCTGGTGGTAGGGCGCGACATCGCCATTACCGGCTTTGATAATTTCAACGCGGGCCGCACCATGGAGCCGCCGCTGACCACCGTGTCGCAGGACACCTACGAAATGGGCCGTCTGGCTGTGGAACAGGCGATGCTGCTTCTGGATGGCAAGCCGGTTTCTCCTCTGGAAATGCGCACGGAGTTTTTACAGCGGCAATCCTGCGGTTGCCGTCGCCGGAGTTATCAATGTCCCGCGAGCCTGTCCCCGGCCGATGAGGCAGACGCAATCGACGCCGGCATTGAAGAAATCCAAAACAGTTATGTCACCCATTTCCCCCACAGCCAGCGGGCGGAGCGAACCGCCGTAGTGGGTGGGTGTTTCGCCATCCTGCGGCGTTTCGCGCTGACTGATCCGGAGGAAGCCCCGGAATATAACACGCTGGCCGGAGAGTTGGACGCTTATTTTACCGGGTTCAGCCAGCCCCTGTCCCTGTTCGGCCAGTGTCTGGAGGATTACCTGCTCCAGCTGCTCGGCCCCCGTAGCCTCACCCCGGCGCTTCGCAAATTCGCGGCTGCCGTTTCTTATCTGCTGCAATACATTCATACCCGCGAACTGAAAACGCTGGACAGTCGCCTGACCATCTACGGCACACAGTCCTGGCTGGCGCCGGAGCTGACGCGCGGTCTTTTTAGTGAAACTAGCGACGAGAAGGTGCTGCATTGTCTGGTGAAGCGGCTGGTGAACGCGGGTTTCTCGAATGTGTCCCTTTGCCTGTTGGAGAATACTCCGTCGGCCGGTCCCTCCGCCCTGTACCCCGGCAGGTTGCGGCTGGCCGCCTACGCAAACGCGGACGGCGACAGGGCTTTCTCCCCGGCGGAAAGCCCCTTGATTGATCCGGCGCATCCGCTTCGCCAACTGCCCTGCCTGATGCATTCTCCGGCTATGATGGCGTTCAGCCTGTTTTCCGGCAACCAACAGTACGGAATTCTGCTGTGCGACGCGGATCGGGAAAAAAGCTCGCTGCTGCATGTGATCAGCCTTCAACTGGGTATGCTGTTTGATTTTCTGGATTTGCGGCGACAGGAGCGCAGCATCGCAGTCGAGCTGGAAAGCATCCGGGAGAAAAACGAAATTCTGAACTTTCTGTCGGAATACGATCCGCTGTGCGGGTTATTGAACCGCCGCGGCTTTATTGAACGGGCCATTCGCAGCAACCGGGAAAATATCGGGAAAATCGCCTACTGTGCCTTTATTGATCTGGATTACCTCAAGCAGATCAACGACTCCTTCGGCCACCACGAAGGCGACCTTGCGCTGCAGGGCGTAAGCGATATACTCCAGCGGCTGGCACGGCCGGGCGACCTGATCGGCCGCATCGGCGGAGACGAATTCGTCGGTCTGTTTCTTTCCGAAGACCCGGGGTTTGAAGCACAGCTTGAGACACGTTTTCACAAAATCTGCGCCGACTACAACACCTCGGAGGACAAGCCTTACTGGCTGGATATTTCGATGGGACTCACACGCTTTATCTGCCGGCAGGGGCTGGAAATCAGCACCGTAATCGCAGAGGCGGATCAGCGGCTGTACGAAGCCAAACGGCGTCGGCGGGATGTGAACCTGCGGTTGAAACGCCTCGTCTGATACGGCTTCACGCTGTGGCGCCGCCAATTGACAAACCCGCCACAGGAAAAGGCACGGATTCCGTAACAGGAACCCGTGCCTTTTGTCACTTACATTCCATCCACCGGAGATCGGCCTCGCCGGTTGTTTCCGTTACTCGGCTATGTCCCCGTCGGGTGATTCCCTGCGAAGCCCCGCCCAGGCCGGGTCCACATCCAGCGTAGCAAAATAATCACTCGGGGTTTCAGCGCGGCGGATCAGCGCAAAGCTGTTGTCCTCGCGGAAAAGCACTTCCTTACAGCGTAGTTTGCCGTTATAGTTGTAGCCCATGCTCAGCCCGTGCGCCCCCGTGTCGTGAATCACCAGAATATCGCCGATCTCCGCGTGCGGCAGCATCCGGTCCACTGCGAATTTGTCATTATTTTCGCACAGGCTCCCCGTTACGTCCACTTTTTCATCGTGAGGCAGGTTCTCCTTGCCGACAACGGTAATGTGGTGGTATGCGCCGTACATCGCGGGGCGCAGCAGGTCACAGGCGGAAGCGTCCAACCCCAGATAATGCTTGTAAATCCGCTTTTCATGGGTAATATGCGTTACCAGCCAGCCATGCGGCGCGGTCATGTAGCGGCCCAGCTCGGTTTTGATCGCCACCCCGGCAATGTCCTTTGCAGTCAGTTCTTCCTCGTAAGCGCGGCGTACGCCTTCGCCAATCGCTTCGATGTCCGCTTCCGGGGCGTCCGGCAGGTAGGGCACGCCGATTCCGCCGGAAAGGTTCACAAACGCAAGCGAAAGCCCCGTTTCCGCCATCAGTTCCCGACCGGTGACAAACAACAGCCTCGCAAGCGCCGGGTAATAATCCGGGTCGGTGGTATTGCTGCTTAAAAAGGCATGCAGACCGAAGCGCTTCGCGCCGTAACCCGCCAGCTGCCTTAACGCCGTACTAAGCTGTTCGCGGGTCATCCCGTACTTCGCGTCGCCTGGATCGCCCATAATGGCGTTGCCCACGCGGAAATGCCCGCCCGGATTATACCGCAGGCAGACCGTTTCCGGGATGCCGCCGTTGTTTTTCAGTTCCTCCACATGGGTCAGGTCATCCAGATTGACCGTCGCGCCCAGCCGCCGGGCCAGCGCAAATTCCGCGGGCGGCACGTCGTTGGCGCTGAACATGATGCCGTCGCCGCTGAAACCGCAAGCCTGCGCAAGCATCAGTTCCGTTTCACTGGCGCAGTCCAACCCGCAGCCTTCGTCCTTTAAAATCCGCAGGATCGCAGGAGTCGGCAGGGCTTTTACCGCAAAATACTCGCGAAAGTCCGGGTTCCAGCCGAACGCGGCCTTCAGCCTGCGCGCGGTCTGGCGGATGCCCCGCTCGTCGTACAGATGAAAGGGGGTGGCAAACTGCCTGCAGGCGGCCGTGAAAACCGGATCACCAAGGGTAAAATTTGGCATATGAACGCCTCCCATTCGTTTTCTGGTTACGGAAAACGTACCCCCGCCTGATTTTTGTCACAGCGGGAGCGCCTCAGGTAAGCGATGATTCAATCACTTCGTGGCTGCCAAAGCGGAGTGCTGCGGATTGGGGGCAAGAGAAGCCGAAAGAATAGTGACGCTATTTCAAGGCTTTTCGAACCCGAAGATGCGGTGCTCCGCGAAGGAAGGCGTGAAAGAGATTGATTCAGCGCTTACCTGGTTCAGGGGCGAAGGGGAGGCGCTTTATTCAGTTTGCAGCAGGCGTGCTCACACAGCGCAAACCGCAGAGCCAGCGAAAGCGCGCTGTCCCTGCGCCCGGGTTCCATCCGGGGTAAGGCCGTGGTATTCGTCATCATTCACACCTGCTCCGTTCCCCGGCGGGGGCGGTTCATCTGTCGTCAGTTCAGGTCGATCAGTTTCGCGGTCACGCCCTTTAGTTCGTTCAGTTCCTTCACCAACCGCTCAATCTCAGCCTTTTCGCCGCAGGGCTGCAGCACAATCAGACCATCGTTGGCACAGGCGTCGGCGCTCACTTCGTGCAACCCAAGGCGAGCCTTGATGATGCAGCCGTTTTTCGTAAGCGCTTCCTGAAAGCTGACCGCATTGGCCACCCGGTTATCCATACGAACCCCGATAATGTAGTAACACGACATGGCAATCCCTCCTTACAATAATGATCAACAGAATTTTATAAAGTTAAACCACTCGGGCGTTATTCCCCACAGGTTCCCGTTCCATAGGTTCGAAGTTTCCCAATGATTCCCTTGCCGGTGTGTAAAGATCATCCATATTGCGAAGATGCCATATTCTTCGTTCGCCCTCGAACAACAACCCAACCGGGTGAAAGAATTGTACCATGGTACGGTTTGAAATACAACACGG
>DAOPZG010000032.1:0-21786 GCA_035353235.1 Candidatus Limiplasma sp. | reverse complement strand
TGGTGGCGTCCATGTCCGCTTACGTGATTGCACGGTGCCACTTTCGTGGGAAAACATTCTTAATGTCGCTGATTTTGGGCATATCCATGTTTCCGCAGATGATTATCGTAGGCCCGATCTTCAATATGTTTTATCAGTTGAAAATTTTGAACAGCTACTGGGTCACAATGGCCTATTCGAGCATCACCCTGCCACTGGCGGTTTGGATTATGGTAGCGCATTTTAAACGCATACCGCTGTCTGTTGAGGAAGCCGCCCGCATCGACGGATGCTCACAGTGGCAATCCCTCTGGAAGGTCATTTTCCCCATGGCTGCGCCCGGCGTGTTCACTACCGCGATTATGACGTTTATCTCCGCGTGGAATGAATACCTGCTGACCCTTACCCTCAATTCCGAGAAAGCCTACCAGACAGTGCCTGTGGCGATCAACTCGCTGCGCACACAGTTTACCATTCTGTGGGGCGAGATTACGGCGGCAACGGTGATCGTGATCATCCCCACACTTGCGATCGTGCTGCTGTTTCAAAAGCAAATTGTGTCCGGCATCACATCCGGCGCGGTGAAGGAGTAATCACCTGTGAAGAGAACGCAGACATGGTCGCGTGATAATTTTGCGCGTCTTGAAACGCTTTTTCATAACGCGAACGGATACCTTGGGGTGCGCAACGCGCCGGAAGAGGGAACTGCCGAAGGTGTGGACAGTATCCGCGGCACATACCTGAACGCGTTTTACGAAATCAAAGATATTCGCTACGGCGAAAAACTGTACGGTTTTCCAGAAACGCAGCAGGTAATGGTCAATCTGCCCGATACGCAAACGGTTCGCCTGTGGGCGGATGGCGCTGCCTTCTCCATGTTCAGCGATACGGCCGAGGAACGGCGGCAAACGCTGGATATGGAGGCGGGCATTTCTGCACGAAGCTGCCTGTGGCATACCGCGCGGGGCAGTGTGCGGGTGGAAGTTACACGTATGACTTCCTTCCACCATCCCGGGCTGTTTTGGATGCGGTATCGTGTGGAATCGCTGGATTATCACGGAACTGTGCGCCTGGCAGCCACGCTGAACGCGGATGTACGCAACCACGCCGCGGCCAATGATCCGCGCGTAGCCGCGGAACCGCTGCAATGCCTGGATGTTCAAAACGTTCGATTTGAAGGCGGCGAAGCCTGCGCGGAAGCGCGGACACTGCGTTCCGGGTTAACGCTTGCCTGCCGGGCCGCTTATCGCTGTCTGTGGGACGCCGTGCGCACACATACCGACCTGATGACGGAAACGGCATTTTCCGGAGGGCTCAAGCCCGGGGAAAGCGTAGAACTGGAAACATACGCATATTACGCGGACAGCCGTCGGGCGGAAAACCCTGCGCTGGCTGTGCGGACCGGGCTTGCGGAATGCCTGGTTCTGGGCGCGGATACGCTGCTGGCGGAACAGCGCGCATATCTGATCAACTTCTGGCAAAACTCTCGGGTCATAATTCACGGCGGCGGAGCGCTGCAGGAAGCGATGGATTACGACCTGTATGAGTTGCTGCAATCCACCGGTACGGACGGAGTAAGCAACGTTGCCGCCAAAGGATTAAGCGGGGAGGGCTACGAAGGCCACACCTTCTGGGACAGCGAAATTTACGTGCTGCCGCTTTATCTCTGGACAGACCCGGAAAGGGCAAAGCGGATGCTTATGTACCGCTGCGGTATCCTGCCGCGCGCGCGCACGAACGCACGCTCGCTGGGGTTTGCGAAAGGCGCGCTTTATCCGTGGCGCACCATTGACGGGGACGAATGCTCTGCCTATTTTCCGGCGGGCACGGCGCAGTATCACATCAACGGGGATATTGCCTACGCATTTCTCCAATACTGGGACGCGACCGATGACGTATCGTTTATGGCGGAACATGGAGCGGAGGTGCTGGTGGAGACCGCGCGCTTCTGGCTGGAACTGGGGCACATGGGGGAGGATGGCTTCCGCATCGAATGCGTGACTGGGCCGGATGAATACACCTGTTTGGTGAATAACAATTTCTATACCAACGCTACCGCGGAGTATAACCTGCGGGGCGCTGTGAGGGTATTGCGCGCGCTTGCGGAACAGGGCGCCGACACGAAAGCGCGGGAAGCGACCGGCGTGACCGACGCGGAATTATCTGATTTTGAACAGGCCGCCGAACGGATGTATTTCCCGCGGGACGAGCGACGGGGGATCAGCGCGCAGGATGATTCGTTTCTGCAAAAAGCGGTGCTGGATTTACACAGCATCCCGAAAGAGAATTTTCCGCTGCTGCTGCATTACCATCCGTTGTTTTTATATCGGTATCAGGTATGCAAACAGGCCGATACGGTGCTGGCGCATCTGTTGTTTCCCGATACGGCCGACGCGGAAACGGTGCGCCGCAGCTACGAGTATTACCTGAAGGTGACCACGCACGATTCGTCGCTTTCCCTTTGCGTATTCGCCATGGCGGCGGCGCGCCTTGGCTTGAAGGGGGAAGCGGAAAAACTGTTTGCCGAAACGGTCGATCTGGATTGGGGCGATGCGCACGGCAACACACGGGACGGCCTGCATACGGCCAATATGGGAGGGTCGTATCTGTGCGTGCTGCGGGGCTTCGCGGGGTTGTCGCTGGATGCAAAGGGCCTCGCCCTGTCCCCTGCGCTGCCTTTAGGCTGGAAAGGGTATTCGTTCAGGCTGCATTATCGCGGAAGCTGTATTGGCGTAGCGGTGGACGTGCAGGGAACGAAACTTACCCACATCAGCGGCGAACCTGTTACGGTACGCTTGAATGGCGATGCGGTTTGGGTTGGCTGAACAATACGATAAATGAAAATGCGCGGTGGTGTTTCTGCATAAGAAACATCGCCGCGCCGTTTTAGGATTCGATTTATGTGTACGAAGTTCTAAGCTGGGTCAACGGATGGAGCGGTTCGGATGTCCTGTTGGTAGTAACGCGGAGAATGGATTTGACCGCCGCGTCAGCGGGCCAGCACGCGGCTTAGAAATTCCCGAGTGCGGGCCTGCTTCGGGCTGGTGAACATTTCCTGAGGCGTGCCTTCCTCGGCGATCAGCCCCTGATCCATAAAGATAACGCGGCTGCACACATCCCGCGCAAAACTCATTTCATGGGTAACGATCAGCATGGTCAGGCCGCCGTTGGCCAGATCGCGCATCACGCCCAGCACTTCGCCAACCATTTCCGGGTCCAGCGCGCTGGTTGGTTCGTCAAACAATAATACCTCCGGCTCCATCGCCAGCGCCCGGGCAATCGCCACGCGCTGTTTCTGACCTCCGGAAAGCTGCGCAGGGCGGGCGTTGCGGTAGGGGTCCATACCGACTTTATTCAGGTATCGCATGGCGTTTTCCGTGGCGGTTTTCCGGTCGCGGTGCAGTACACGCACCTGCCCGTATACGCAGTTTTCCAATGCCGTCATGTTATTAAACAGGTTGAAGGATTGAAACACCATACCGATTTTGGCGTGATATTCGGCGCGCTTCCACTGGGTTTCCGCGTCTTTACCGTGAAACAGGATTTGTCCGCCGCTGGGCTCTTCCAAAAAGTTGACGCAGCGCAGCAACGTGCTTTTTCCCGATCCGCTGGCTCCGATAATGCAGGTCACATCCCCCTGCCCGACGGTGAAGGAGATATCCGAAAGCACCACGTGGTCGCCGAAACGCTTCATCAGATGGCTGATCTCCAGAATGGGTTCGTTCATCGGCATGCTCAGCCCTCCTCCGCATTGGTTTCCGTTACGGTAATCACGCTCTGGCTGTCGCTTTGCGAACCGCAGATAGTATAGGTGTTGCTGCCGTCCATTTTCCGTTCCACCAGTCTGAGCAGGCGCGTAACGGTGAAGGTAAGCACCAGATAAATGACCGCCGTGATGGTGAATACCTCAAAATAGCGCAGGTAGGTGCCCGCGGCGGACTTGCTCATAAAAAACAGTTCGCTGACCGCGATCACGTTCAGCACGCTGGAATCCTTGATGTTGACGACAAACTCATTTCCGATGGAGGGCATGATGTTGCGCACGGCCTGCGGCAGCACCACGCCGACCATGCTCTGCCAGTGGCTCATGCCGATGGCGTGCGCCGCTTCCTTCTGCCCCTTATCCACGCTGATAATACCCCCGCGGATGATCTCCGCCATATAAGCGCCGGTATTGATGGAAACGATGAAAATCGCTACCATGGGGATCGGCGTGCCGCGCCCGATAATACCGGCCTGCATGGCGCCGTAGTAAATCACCATCGCCTGCACGATCATCGGCGTGCCGCGGAACACTTCAATGTAGATGCTCAGCAGCACGTTCAACACATGCTTCAGCCCCTTCACAGGGGTGGACATACGCCGTGTAACCGGTATAGTGCGCAGGATCGCGACCAGCAACCCGATCAGGAAGCCGATGATCGTACCGGTCAGCGAGATCAGCAGGGTCATCCCTGTGCCCTGCAGGAACAGGGAACCGTATTTATCCAGCAGGAACCCGACCCAGCCAAAGAACGATGAGGGCAATTGCATGGCAAACCTCCGAAAACAAAGTACGGGGAACGCGCGCTTGTGCGTACGTTCCCCAGCTTGTGCGAGGGTAAATCAGTTTCCGCTGGCCAAAGGCTGGCGGGCGGTCGCGTCCAGCATCATCTGCGTGCGGGTCTCCTGATCAATTCCGGCAAGAATCTGGTTGATGGGGGTTACCAGATCACTGCCCTTGTTCAGCGCGACCGCGACGCTTACATCGGATTCGGAAGCCTGGAATCCCTGTCCGTCCGCGAACTTCACGTAGGTCAAATCCGGATTGGCGGTAGTGTCGGCTTCCGCGCCCGGCCGCTCGGCAACGTAGCCGTCAATGGCCCCACTCCGCAGGGCGACGATCATGGCGGGGAAAGTGTCCATCGCGGGCAGCTTATTCACCCCGGGGATCTGGTCAATCACTGTATAATGGAAGGTGTTCAGCTGCGCCGTGATCGACGCGCCTGTGAGGTCGGCCAGTTTGGTGGCAGCGGCGTAGGCGCCGTCTTTCTTAACAACGACGACCAGCTCACTGGTGTAATAGGCATCGGTAAAATCAAGCGTTGCCTTGCGTTCTTCGGTGGGGCTCATCCCGGCGATGATCGCGTCGATTGCGCCGCTGGTGACCGCGGGAGGCAGACCATCCCATTCGGTTTTCACGATAACAAGGTCTTTGCCCAACCCTTCGGCGATCTTTCGGGCAATCTGCACGTCGTATCCGTCGGCATAGCCCGCGCCGCCTTCAATGGGTACGGTAAATTCGCTGGGCTCGGCCTGCGTCCAGTTAAAGGGCGCGTAATTGCACTCCATGCCCACGCGAAGCGTACCTTCCGCCAGAGCGGAGAACGCAAACAGCGAGAGTGTAAGGGCAAGCAGAATCGTTACGAGTTTCTTCATGATGGTCAGCCTCCTCTTGCATAATCCTACAGGTATGAAAAAAGCGAAGGTATGCGCCTTCGCCGTATTCTGCTGCTTATCCAAACAGAAGAACCCGATACGAATAGCGCTCCACGGTCGAAACCGTGACAGTCGAAGGGATGTTGTCCCGTCGCCCAACGTCGGCCCGTCCGTCCGGGGCCGCGTTTCGGCGATTGACCCTTTTGCCCGCATTCCCTGCCCGACGTCGGGCTCCCGCGGGGTACTCTTGTCAACCGCGCCTCTACTTCGTGCGGATGTTGCCATCCGACTTCTTTTTTATTGTACAGCGAAACGTTCGCAAGTCAATACCGGAGAAGTAAAAAACACCCAAAGTACAGAATGGCCTTTGTTCTTCCTCTGTTCCGCTATTGTCACACTTTGTAAAACGATGCTATAATACGCTGACGCTCAATACACATAAGTTTGCTGGCGAGCGCCATTTTTAACACCCTTTTCTCAGACCGACGCAAGCGGAGGATGAAGCATGAAAGATTTGGAGTTGCCTCGACAGCAGGGGCTGTATTCGCCGCAATATGAGCATGATGCCTGTGGTATCGGCATGCTGGCCAATATCAAAGGCGTTCGTTCCCATAAGGTATTAACCGACGCGCTGGAGGTGCTCAACCACCTTTCCCATCGTGGCGGCACGGGGGCCGAACCGGATACGGGCGATGGCGCCGGTATCCTCACCCAATTGCCGGATGCCTTTTTCAGAAAAATATGTCCTTTAGAAAACATGGTACTGCCCGCGCCCGGTGCGTATGGCGTAGGCATGCTTTTTTTATCTAAGGACCCGGAACGTCGCGCGATGATTGAAAAAACATTCGAGGAGATCGTAGCGGAGCACGGACAGAATTTTTTAGGCTGGCGTACGGTGCCGGTCAACCCTTCCACGCTGGGGGAAACCGCGCTGGACTGTATGCCTGTGATCCGTCAGGCTTTTATCCAGAAAAGCGCGGACATGAGCGACGATACGGTTTTCGAACGGCGGCTTTACCTGATCCGTAAAACGGCCGAACGCCGCCTGCGTTACAGTGATCACGCAAAGCCCGGAGATTTTTACGCGGCCAGCTTAAGCTGCCGTACCATTGTGTATAAAGGCATGCTTCAGGCCCGGCAGGTGGGGGAATTGTATCTGGATTTAAGCGATCTGGATTACCAGACCGCGGTGGCGCTGGTGCACAGCCGTTACTCCACCAATACCTTCCCCAGCTGGGAGCGCGCGCACCCGAACCGCTACACCATCCATAACGGAGAGATCAATACGATTCTGGGCAACCAGAAACGGATGATCGCCCGACAGAGCAACGTGCACACCGATATTTTCGGTGACGACGTTCGCAAGGTGTTTCCTATTGTGAACGACGACGGAAGCGACAGCGCGATGTTTGATAACGCGCTGGAGTTCCTGTTGCTTTCCGGTCGCAGCCTGCCGCACGCCGCGATGATGATGATCCCAGAACCGTGGGAGAAAAACACCACGCTTACGCCGGAACTGCGCGCGTTTTATGAGTTCCACAGCCATGTGATGGACGCGTGGGACGGTCCGGCGGCGATGGCGGTTACCAACGGCGTACAGGCGCTGGCCATGCTGGACCGTAACGGTCTGCGGCCCGCGCGTTACTGCGTGACGACTGACGATATGCTGATTATGGCCAGCGAAACCGGCGTGCTGGATATTCCCCCGGAAAAGGTGCTGTACAAGGAACGCCTTCGCCCCGGAAGGATGCTGCTGGTGGATATGGAAGCGGGCCGGGTGATCAGCGATGCGGAGATTAAGAGTCGCATGGCCGCAATGTATCCCTATTCCCGCTGGATCAAACAATTGCAGCTGAACATTGAGGATCTTCAGGCATCCCCCGAACCGCTTGCGGAGCTGAATGCGCCGCTTTGGCAGCTACAGAAAAACTTCGGATACACCTATGAACAGGTGCAAAAAGTGATGATCCCCATGGCGGAGAAGGGGATGGAACCTACCAACGCGATGGGCGCGGACCTTCCGCTGGCGGTGCTGTCGGATCATCCGCAGCTGTTGTACGACTATTTTCATCAACTGTTCGCGCAGGTCACGAACCCGCCGATCGACGCGATCCGCGAAGAAATTGTTACCTCCACGCGCGTGTATATCGGTTCGGAAGGCGACTTGCTGGCACCGTCTCCTCAGAGCTGTCGCCAATTGCGGTTACCTAACCCCATAATGACCGACGCGGACCTGGCCCGTGTGAAGGCGTTGGACAGCGAAGGCTTTAAGCCCTGTACCATTTCGATCCTTTATAACGTGGCGGATGGCGGCAAAGGGATCGAAAAAGCGATGAGGCGGATGTACGCCGAGTTGGACGAGAAGTTCCGCGAAGGCTGCACCATCTTCATCCTTTCCGACCGCGGGGTGGACGAGAAACACGCGGCTATACCGGCGTTGCTGGCGGTTTCCGGGTTTCAGGCACAAACGAACCGGCTGGGTATCCGCACACAGCTGAGCATATTGCTGGAAAGCGGTGAACCGACCGAAGTGCATCACTTTGCGCTGCTGGTTGGGTACGGGGTAACTGCCATCAACCCCTATCTTGCGTTTGAAACCGTAGCCGATTCTGTGAGAACCGGTATGCTCAAAGGCCAGACTGTGGAAGAAGCGCAGGCACACTACGCAAAAGCGATCGTGAAAGGCATTGTGAAGGTGATGTCCAAGATGGGCATCTCTACCGTGCAGAGTTACCGAGGCGCGCAGATTTTCGAGGCTGTGGGCCTGAACAAAGACCTGATTGATGAGTATTTTCCGCAGACGGTATCTCCCATTGGTGGGATTGGTTTGGACGGGATCGCCCGTGAAAACGCAGCCCGCCACGATGCGGCTTATCACGACCCGCTGCATGAAGAAACACTCGCAGCGGGCGGGGTGATGCAGTGGCGCAAAGACGAAGAATATCACCTGTATAACCCCATGACGATCCACCTGCTGCAGCAGGCCTGCTGGAATGATGATTATCAGACCTTCAAGCAGTACAGCGACACGCTTGACCACAGCAAAGAGCACGCGACGCTTCGGAGCCTGATGGATTTTTCGTCCCAACAGCCGCCCGTACCCATCGACGAGGTGGAAAGCGTGGACTCCATCTGCAAGCGCTTCAAGACCGGTGCGATGAGCTACGGTTCCTTAAGCAAGGAAGCGCACGAGTGCATGGCGATCGCCATGAACCGTATCGGAGGCAAGAGCAACAGCGGCGAGGGCGGCGAAGATGAGGAACGCTACGAGACGTTGCCCAATGGCGACAGCAAGTCCAGCGCCATCAAGCAGGTGGCTTCCGGCCGATTCGGGGTAACCAGCAATTACCTGGTTCACGCCAAAGAGCTGCAGATCAAAATGGCGCAGGGAGCCAAGCCCGGCGAGGGCGGCCAGCTGCCCGGTACCAAAGTATATCCGTGGATTGCGAAAACCCGCCATTCCACCGAAGGCGTCGGGCTGATTTCTCCGCCCCCGCACCATGATATTTACTCCATCGAGGATCTGGCGGAGCTGATTTTCGACCTCAAAAACGCCAACCGCAAGGCGCGCGTCAGCGTGAAACTGGTCAGCGAAGCGGGCGTGGGAACCATTGCGGCGGGTGTGGCCAAGGGACTGTCGGACGTGATCCTGATCAGCGGATACGACGGCGGGACCGGCGCAAGCCCGCGCAGCAGCATCAAGCACGCGGGACTTCCGTGGGAACTGGGGCTGGCGGAAACGCACCAGACCCTGATGCTGAACAAACTGCGCAGCCGCGTGGTGCTGGAAACCGACGGAAAATTGATGACCGGCCGGGATGTGGCCATCGCAGCGCTGTTGGGTGCGGAGGAGTTCGGCTTTGCGACCGCGCCGCTGGTAACGATGGGCTGCATCATGATGCGCGTGTGCAATTTGGACTCCTGCCCTGCGGGCGTTGCCACGCAGAATCCGGAATTGCGCAAACGGTTTAAGGGCAAACCGGAATACATTATCTCCTTTATGCATTTCATCGCGCAGGAACTGCGTGAGATTATGGCTCAGCTGGGTTTCCGCACAGTGGAAGAAATGGTGGGCCGTGTAGACCTGCTGAAGAAGCGCGACGACCTGACCAACTGGAAACAGCAGGCGGTTGACCTGACACCGGTGCTATATGCACCCGAGGGATTCAGGACCGAAACGCGGCATGCCGACCGTAAACAACACTGGCCGTTGGGACACTCGCTGGATGAGAATCTGCTGGAGGTTCTGGCTCAGCCTGCGCTGGACAGACAGCATACCGTCATGGTGGCGCTGCCGATTCACAATACCGACCGGGCTGCCGGGACCATCCTTGGCAGCGATCTGACCCTTCGCTATGGAGAGGAAGGCTTGCCGGACGGTTCCGTTCAGGTCAGCTTTACGGGCAGCGCGGGCCAGAGTTTCGGCGCTTTCCTGCCCAGGGGAATCACCCTGACGCTGGAAGGCGACTGCAACGACTACATGGGCAAAGGGCTCTCCGGCGGCATCCTGTGCGTGAAACCACCGAAAGACAGTACTTTCCTGCCGCAGGACAATATCATTACCGGCAATGTGGCGCTGTACGGCGCAACCGGTGGCGAAACGTATGTATGCGGCGTTGCGGGAGAACGTTTCTGCGTGCGAAACAGCGGCGCGCTGGCGGTGGTGGAAGGCGTGGGTGACCATGGTTGCGAGTACATGACCGGCGGCCGTGTAGTTGTGCTTGGAAAAACCGGACGTAATTTCGCCGCAGGCATGAGCGGCGGCATCGCTTACGTGTTTGATGCGGACGGTTCCTTCGCGGAGCGTTGCAACACCGAAATGGTGAATCTGGAACGGTTGGATGACCCGGATGAGGAGATGCTGGTTAAAAGCTGGATTCAGCAACACGTTAACCACACGGGAAGCCCCCTGGGCAAAGAAATGATCGCTCAATGGGGCTCTGCCGTCACACGCTTTGTGAAGGTATTCCCGATTGAGTATAAACACTATCTGATGCAGCAGAAGGAGGCGCGCAGCAATGGGTAAACTGATGGGATTTATGGAATACGAACGCTGCCTGCCGCCGGACCGTGACCCGCTGGAACGGTTGCACGACTGGGATGAAATCCATAACGAACTCCCGTTGGAGACGCAATTGGAGCAGGCGGGGCGCTGCATGTACTGCGGCGTGCCTTTCTGCCACAGCGGCATCAGCATCAAAGGTACGCCGACCGGCTGCCCGCTGGGGAATCTGATTCCTGAGTGGAACGACCTGCTGTACCGGCAGGAATGGGACGCGGCGGCAGACCGTTTGCTGCGTACCATCAGCTTTCCGGAATTTACCGGCCGTGTTTGTCCCGCACTTTGCGAAGGCGCGTGCACCTGTGGAATTCATCAACCGATGGTGACCATCCGCCAGAACGAGCTGACGCTGATCGAACATGCCTTTGAGAGCGGCCATATGATGCCGCACATTCCCCCGACCCGTAGCGGGCGTCGCGTAGCTGTGATTGGTTCCGGCCCTGCGGGGCTCGCATGCGCCAACTGGCTGAACCGCTACGGGCACACGGTTACCGTATTGGAACGGGCAGACCGAATCGGCGGATTGCTGATGTACGGCATTCCCAACATGAAGCTGGATAAACAGATTGTAGATCGCCGTGTGAACCTGATGCGCGCGGAGGGCGTGGAGTTTGTAACCGGCGCGCATGTTGGCGTTAACCGTTCGGCAGACGAACTGCTGAAAGATTACGACGCGGTTGTGCTCTGTTGTGGCAGCACCACGCCGCGCAACCTGAACATTCCCGGCAAGGAAGGCCCGGGTGTTGCGTTTGCAGTGGATTATCTTACTGCGAACACAAAGCATCTTCTCAATCCTGCACAGGCGTTACCGCCTGAGATGAACGCAAAGGACAAGCATGTAGTGATTATCGGCGGCGGAGACACCGGAACCGACTGTGTGGGTACCGCTTTGCGACAAGGTTGCCGGAGTGTTCACCAGCTGGAAATTATGCCGCGTCCCTCGGAGGAACGCACGGCGCAAAACCCATGGCCGGAATATCCGCGAATTCTGAAAACCGATTACGCACAGGAAGAAGCCATCGCAAAATATGGGGATGATCCGCGCCAGTATCTGGTGAACGCCCGGGAGATCGAGCGAGATGAAACAGGCGCGATCCGCGCTGTGATCACGGACAATGTACGCTGGACGAAGGACGCGAACGGGCGGATGACGCCGGTGACGGTTGAAGGTTCCGCGCGTAAGTGGCTGGCGGATCTGGTACTGATCGCCATGGGCTTTACCGGCCCGGAAGATACGCTGGTCAGCGCGTTTGGCCTGCCAAGGGACGCCCGAACCAATGTGGTAGCGGATGATTACCGTACGGAACGGAAAGGGGTTTTTGTGGCGGGCGATATGCACAGCGGCCAAAGCTTGGTGGTGCGCGCGATGAATGAGGGGCAGCAGGCTGCCACGGCTTGCGATACCTACCTTAAACAACTGGAAAAGTAAGCGATCCGTTGAACCGCCTGTTCCATCCTTCGATGCCCTGATAAGGAAGCATCATCATGGAACAGGCGGTATTTATATCCGAAAAAAAGGGATATTCCGTGGAATAAAAAGCACGAAATAGGAACGAATTAACGCGGTTGAAACGGTATCGTGCCGCGAAGATCAATGTTTACAGTTTCTTCATGAAGAATAGCCAGTTCAGGCTGTGCAGGCTGCGGCGGACGCTTGAAACTTCTACCGGGCGGTTGTATAATGCAACTAACGCTTGTCAGGAGGTGATTGCCGTGGAGGAAATCCGTCTGGGAGACGTCGTTCAGACGCGTAAACCCCACCCCTGCGGCAGTGACCAGTGGAAAGTGATCCGCATCGGGGCAGATATCAAGATGAAGTGTCTCGGCTGTGGGCGAATCGTAATGCTGGATCGGGCTGTGTTCGTAAAACGCAGGAAAAAAGTGCTGGAGCAGGGACCTGTGCCGGAAGCGGATACGCTTCGCCAGATGGCGAACCAGCCGTAAGGGGAGGACAAAAGAGATGGACGACAGAAACGACCGGGAGCCTGAACAGACCACGCAGGAGGCGGAACCGGAAACCGAAAAAAACACAGCAAACGAAGCCAAAGCGGAAAGCGCAGATGGAGCGGCAGTACTTGAGAATGCGCCGAGGCAGGAGAAAAAGAAGAAAAACGTGAAAAAAGAAATTATCAGCTGGATCCTCACACTGGGTTCGGCAGTTATCATCGCATTACTGATTCGCACTTTCTTGTTTGAACCGATTTATGTCGACGGACAAAGTATGTGCGATACGTTGCAGGATCGTGAAGTGATGCTGGTAACCAAGCCGGAGTATATTTTCGGGCAGCCGCAGCGCGGGGATGTGGTGATCTGCAAATATCCGGGACGAACCGAAAACTTTGTGAAACGGTTGATGGCGGTTCCGGGTGATACTATCGAGGTACGCAGCAACGTCGTTTATATCAATGGCGAAGCGCTGGATGAACCGTATCTGACGCCCTCCCGCAACGACGATGGCTTCTCCATGGAACCCATGACGCTTACGGAGGATCAGTATTTTGTGATGGGGGATAACCGCGATAACAGCCATGACAGCCGGAACTACTATGGTTATGGCAAACCCGCGACCCTGACGCGAAGCCAGATCATCGGACACGTTCGCTGCGTGATCTTCCCGTTTGGCAATATCCGCGGGATCAAGTAATCGAATCAATCAAAAACCGTCTGCACGAAGGATCGGGCAGGCGGTTTTTTCGATACTCTTTCGTTACTGGAAGGCTTCGGATGGTACAGTATGGAGCGGTTTATATTGAACAGTAAAGATGGGTACGGACGGATCAACTGAAAAGTCCGACAATCGGGTAATACAGAAACGGAATCAGGATGGCGGGCAACAGGTCCGCCACCTTGATTTCCGATTTGAGCAGCATGTTCAGCCCGATGCCAATGATCAGCAGGCCGCCCACGGCGCTCATCTCCTGGATAACCACATCGCTTAAGAGAGGCGCGATCAACGTTCCCAGCAGGGCAATGGAACCCTGATAAAGCAACACCGGAACAGCGGATAACATTACACCCGGTCCCAGCGCACTGGCAAAAACGATGGAAGCGACGCCGTCCAGCGCGGATTTGGCTATCAGGGTGCTGTGATCACCGCGGATGCCGCTATCCAACGCGCCCACAACAGCCATTGCGCCCACGCAGAAAACCAGGCTGGCGGTTACAAACGCTGTGGCAAAGGTGTTCTCTCCGTTGTCATTACGAACCAATTTCCGCTGTGCATACTGCCCCAGTTGGTTCAGCCGACGATCAATTTCGATCAGGGAACCCAGAACGCCACCCAGAACCACCGACAGAATCATCAGCAGAATATTATCGGTCGCGAGCGCACCCTTTAGCCCAATCAGGGCGACACACAGACCCAACCCCTGCATTACCACATCCGCCATGCTTTGGCGAAAACGGCGTTTCAACAACAAACCAAGCGCGGAACCTAGCAGTATCGCCGCGACGTTGATCAATGTGCCGATCAAGTGAAAGCCCCCTGTTCTCTTGTGCTGGGAAAGGAACGAATTGTTGCGGAAAAAGGGCGGATGAATTTAGAAAAGTGTTGTACGGATATAAGGAAGGAGCGCAGGGCAACGCCCCACGCTCCATTTCCGCCGATTGAACGGCGGGTTACTGCGCGTTCTCCACAGGATACACGCTTACTTTTTTCTTGTCCCGTCCGAGACGCTCAAAGCGGACGATTCCGTTGGTGAGCGCGAAAAGGGTGTCATCCTTGCCAATCCCGACGTTCAGGCCCGGATGGATATGCGTGCCGCGCTGACGAACAATGATATTTCCGGCCAGCGAGTACTGACCGTCGGCACGCTTGGCGCCAAGCCGCTTGCTTTCGCTGTCGCGGCCGTTGCGCGTAGAACCAACGCCCTTTTTATGGGCGAAAAACTGCAGATTCAGCTTCATCATGTTAGGTTCCTCCCATATAATCGATTGAGCTTAACCAGTTGCGGATACTCATGGGAGATATCCGTGAGTCCCTGTAGCGTTGTACGAAGGATGATCTGCGCGTCGTGCGATTGCTGTTCCGTAGCTTCCGGCAGTTCCAGCGCGATCAGCGCCCGGGATTCGTCTACCGTTGTTTTGGGCGGTATGCCTGCAACCTGTTCGATGGCGTTTACACAGGTTTGCATCAGAACGCTTACGGCAGCACAGACGATGTTTTCACCCTGTGCGGCGTCCCCGGCATGCCCCGCGCATTCCAGCCGGCGGATGCGATCTCCTTCGTACTCGACCGTTACGCGTGTCATCAGCCTACCGCGGTGATTTCCACCTTGGTGTAATGCTGCCTGTGGCCGGTTTTACGGTCAAAGTTCTTCTTGCTCTTATACTTGTAAATGATGATCTTTTCGCCCTTGACCTGACCGATCACCTTGCCCTCCACCCTCGCGCCCGCGACGGTCGGAGTGCCGATTTTAACGCCTTCGTCGGAACCGAGCATCAGCACATCAAAGCTGATGGTGCTGTCGGGCTGCTGATCCAGCTTCTCGACATAGATGGTATCGCCCTTGGTTACGCGGTATTGCTTGCCACCCGATACGATCACTGCGTACATGGCAAAGCACCTCCAAATCCATACTCGCCAAGCGTAAGGCGGTGCGCATAGGCACGCTTAAACCCCGCTTGTGCGGCTCACCTGAATAAATTACCACATGCGAAGCGGAATGTCAATCGTTATTTGCGGGAACAGACCCGTTTTAGGCTAATCTGATTGCTTTTTCTGAAGGGAAAGTGTTGACAGGGTCAGAAAACCTGTTATAATGATAAACGATTCTTTGGAAACCTATGCCGAAGACAGCGAGCGGGGACCTCCCCTTAAAGCGTAAGCATGCTCGCCGAGGTGTAAGGCGGGAGAAATCCCTTTGCGACATTGTTCGCCCTTGCGCCTGCAAGGGTTTTCTTTTTGGAATCGCAGGATTCTGAAAAAGGAGGTGCAAATCCCAATGAGCAAGAACTTCGAGTTGAAAAAGCAGGCCGTGTCGGATATCACCAAGAAATTCCAGGATGCCAAGAGCGTTGTGGTTGTCAACTACAGCGGTCTGACCGTGGAACAGGTAACCGCGCTGCGTGCGCAGTGCCGCAGCGCTAAGGTGGAATACTGTGTATTGAAAAATACACTTGCCCGCCGCGCGCTGGACGACCTGAAGATCACCGGCCTGGATGAAACGCTGAACGGTCCGTCCGCATTCGCTTTCGGTATGGAAGACGCTGTTTCCCCCGCAAAAATCATCAGCGACTTTATCGAGAAGAACAAGACGGAAGTCATCAAGGTCAAGGCTGGTCTGATGGGCAGCGAAGTGCTGACCGCAGCCAAAGTGAACGAACTGGCGAAAGTGCCCAGCCGCGAAGTGCTGCTGGCCCGTCTGCTTGGCAGCTTGCAGAGCAGCGTAAGCGGTTTCGTACGCGTTCTGGACGCGATTGCCAAAAAGCAGAGCGAAAACGAAACGGCTCCCGCAGAAGCCTGAACTATCCCGACAACTGTTTCCTATACAACATGATTTGAATGGAGGGTTACCCCATGACTCACGAAGAATTTATTGCTGAGATCGAGAAAATGTCCGTGCTGGAGCTGAACGAACTGGTAAAGGCCCTTGAAGAGAAGTTCGGCGTTTCCGCCGCTGCCGCCGTTGTCGCCGCCCCTGCCGCCGGCGCTGCCGCTGCCGCCCCCGTTGAGGAGAAGACCGAATTTGACGTCATCCTGAAGGATGCCGGCGCCGAGAAGATCAAAGTTATCAAAGTCGTGCGCGAAGTAGTCAGCGGCCTGGGCCTGAAGGAAGCCAAAGATCTGGTGGAAGGCACACCCAAGACTGTTAAAGAGGCTGTTTCCAAGGAAGAAGCCGAGAAGATCAAGGCGAAGTTTGCCGAAGTCGGCGCGACTGTGGAAATCAAGTAATTTTCACATCCTGCGACAAGCGTATACAGAAGCCCTGCCGGTGAGAACCGACGGGGCTTTTTCGCATGGCTGAGGCTGGGGCTGATCGCCACCGAATCAAAGAGCCATTCAGGCAAAATGATTCTGATCAAACAAAAAGCGCTCCGACGATTCAATCGGCGGAGCGCTGAGGGGATGATCGGGAAAATTTACTGTACGTACGAATAGGCAAGCACCACACCGCCCATGTTGTCCAGACTGGCAATGTAACTGCCGGCGGGATTGGGGATCGGCACATCATAGGTGGGCGCATCCGAAGCCGCAAAGCGATAGACTTCGTACTGCAAAGCGCCGTCTTTATAGATGCATATATGCGGATGAGCGATCAGGAACTCCACATATTCCTCAAGGCAGTAGTCCATAATTTTCATCGCCGCGGAATGTGCCGTGCCGACGTAACGGTACAGATCCAGATGGGAGCTGACGCCTGTTTTATAAGACTTGTCTTCCCAATCCGCGTTGGGGTAATCAGTGGACGGGAAACGGAAGATCAGGCCATATTTCCAGCTGTTTGCGGTCAGCCATTTGCCCTGCTCGGATTCCTGAAACTTCTGGTTACCCACAGTTGCATCCGCTTTGTTATAGAGATCAATACGGAACGAAAGCCCGGTCTGATATTCACTGGTACCCGGATAGTTCACGGTTTTTTTCGTCTGCTCAATCAGGATATCCCCGGAATATTTTTTGCTGAGCGATTCCATCTTCTTGTTAAAGAGCGCTGTCTGATCGTCGTTGCTGCGGTAGGCTTCGCGGATAATGTAGTCTTTCAGGTTCTGCCCGGCAGCCGCCGTAACGGCATCCTGAAGCGCCTGGAAGGCCACAGGGAACAAGCGCACGCTGTTATCATTCACGGCGATCTTCCAACCGCTCGCGTTTCCCACACTGACCAGTCCGGTTTCAGAAAAATCGGAGGGCAGGGGATGCCATGGGTTTACCAACAACATACCGCCCGATAAAAGCCCCGCGCGATCAACTGTTTCGGTACGGGTGTTTTCAAGTGGTGTCTGGCTCTCGTCTTCCAGCCGCCACACAACGTTATCCAATGTTTTTTCCCAATACGCTGGCTCCACAGCGGTCACTTCTCCCGTGTCAGGGTTCACCGTTGTGAGATTGCTTGCGCGAAGCACATCCATTTTCGCGGCGAATTCCTGCTCGCCATCCGTATTCGATTGATCAATCTGCTGGCGTTTAGCCCGATAATCGCTCTGAACCGCGGAATTGCACAGCAGGAATACCGCAGCGCTGACCACCACCACGGCAACGAGAATCACCGTGATCCGAAGCAGGAGCTTGTAAGGATCGCGTTGGGTTTGATTAGCATTGTTACCGGATTTCATAAGGTTTGTCACCACCTAATCCTATGTTGTGGCTCGACGCGGAAGGTTAACCGATCAACCGGCCGAACACCTCGTATAGATGCTCCAGTTCCTGTGGACTGTTGTAAGAGAGTGTGATTTTCCCCTTGCGTTCAGTGCCGCTTAACGCGGTTTTGACTCCGAGTGCTTCGCGTACCGTATCCTCGAAGGAGCAAAGCTCCGTGCTGAGTGTCCGGGCAGAGGCAACCGAACGGCTGGCAACCGGCTTTTTTTGCGCGATCTCTTCCAGCCTGCGAACACTGTAGTCGTGCAGTACGGTTTGATGAGCCAACTCCAACTGCCGGTTCTCCGGGGTAACGCCGACCAGAACGCGGGCATGTCCTGCTGACAGCTTACCCTCCAGTACCAGATTCATTACGCTTTGGGGCAGGGTAAGGAGCCGGAGGGCGTTCGCGACGGCAGGACGGCTTTTACCTAGCCTTTTCGCGGCTTCTTCCTGAGTATACCCGCATTCCTGCATCAGACTGCGGATGGCCTGCGCTTCTTCAATCGCGTTTAAATCCTCCCGCTGAAGGTTTTCGATCAGCGCCGCTTCCATCTGCTGTTCGGCAGTCAGGCTGCGCACGATGCAGGGAACACTGGCAAGCCCCGCAATCCGGGCCGCGCGGAAACGCCTTTCGCCTGCAACGATGCGGTACCGCGTGCCGTTTTCGGTCACCAGAATCGGCTGCAGCACACCCGCCTGCCGGATACTGTCGGCCAGCTGCTCCAAAGCGTCCTTGTCGAAAGCTTTGCGAGGTTGGGACAGGTTGGGGTCAATATCCGAAATGGGTATTTCCCGAACCGTCGTATCCAGAAAGTCGTCATTCAGCGGAAGAAGGGCGTCCAAACCGCGCCCCAGGCCGGTCTTCTTCATCGGGAATCCTCCTTCTCGTTTATAGAACGGGGCGGAGGCCATTATTGATTCCGCTCCAGAAATTCTCTGGCTAACTGACGGTAAGATTCCGCGCCCAAACTGCGGGAATCGTATTGGTGGATCGGCACCCCGTGGCTGGGGGCCTCTCCAAGACGGACATTGCGGGGGATGGCGGTAGAATATACCTTGCCGCGGAAGTGCTTTTTCACCTGATCGACTACCTGAAGCCCCAGATTGGTACGACCGTCCAGCATCGTAAGCAGAACGCCTTCGATATCCAGCCCCGGATTGAAGCTGTGCTTCACACGGTTGACTGTATTCATCAGGCTGGTTACCCCTTCCAGAGCATAATACTCGCACTGGATGGGAATCAAAACCCGCTGCGCGGCGGCGAGGGCGTTCAGCGTGAGCAGACCCAGCGACGGGGGGCAATCGATAAAGATATAGTCATAGTTGCTTTCCACAGTCTGCAGTACATGCTTCAGGCGGAATTCCCGCTCGGGCATGTCTTTCAGTTCTAGTTCCGCGCCAGCCAGCCGGATATCGGACGGCGCAAGGCTGAGGTTGGGAACAACGGTTTTCACGATCACCGCAGACAGGGGAGAACTGCCCATCAGCGACTCATAGACGGTAACGCTCCCGGCGCGCGCGCCAAGGCCGCTGGTGGAATTTCCCTGAGGATCCAGATCAATCAACAGGATCTTTTTACCAATCTCTGCCAGGCATGCGGTCAGGTTGATCGCTGTTGTGGTTTTCCCGACGCCGCCTTTTTGGTTGGTAATGGCGATCGTTTTACCCATATCATTCAATCCTTGTTCGCGTTATACATTCAATAAGCCTTGATTATTCTACCTTTTTTTGCGTGAAATGTAAAGGGCGGGCCATAAGGAAACGCACAGCCGGTGCCAGGCTGTGCGACGCGAGGGTTAAAACGCCAGAGAAATTTCCGCGTCCCCGTCCTCCCCGTAATCCTCGGTCACGGTGGATTCCAGCCCGTTGGTACGGCGCGTGCTTTCCAGTAGAAGCTGTGCGTCCACGCTGCCGCCTGAGGATTCGAAATCCTTGAGCTTCTGCTGCCAGAGATCGGTAAACTCCTCCAGCGAAAGATTGTTGACTTTGATGTAGCCTGCGATCTCTCGCCCGACATAGCGGATATGCCATGGCTCGTAGGGAACCTTTGTGATGTCCGCTTTGTCTTCCGGGTACCGGAGAATGAAACCATAGGAATAGCAGTTATCCGCCAGCCATTGCGCCTCCGGAGTCTGGTAAAAGGAATCGTTCATATACTGGTTATTGGCGTTGTAATCCACGCTGAGAACGTCCAACGCGAGACCGGACTGGTGCTCGCTGGCGCCGGGAGGGCTGCTGATGCCATCGTCCTTGCCGTTGTTACGGGCCAGGTAATTATTATAAGTTGTTTTTTGGGTGCCATAGCTGCGGTATCCGCTTTTTACGATGAAACGAAGCCCCCGGGAATCGCTGAACTGCTTGTCCGTCCAGTCTCCGGCTTTATTTTTTACTTTGTATGTATACTCCGTCACCAGGGAAGCGTCCGCAAACATTTTTTCCAGCGCATCGCTGGCAACCTTACGGATTTCCGCCTTGCTGCTGGAAACGCATTTGACGGATACCCGAACCAGATCCTCCGGCACAAAACTGGCGTCCAACAGATGATCACGGTTCACCAGAATGGCGTGATCGCTTTCCAGCTCGGTCAGCGAAACGGGGAAAGCCCACTCCGATCCGGCGGAAGTGGAGTTGTCTTCAGCGGGCGTGCTGGCGGGCGCTTCCGAAGGGAGCGCTGTAAGTTCGGCCGAAACGGTGGGTTCAGCAGAAGTCAAAGGGGAATCGTCGGCAGAGACAGCGTCTTCCGCGAAAGCTGTGCAACAGCCTGCGAGCATCGCAAGCGCAAGTACAACGGCGGCAAGTTTTCTCATGGTTGCACCTCGTTCGTCTGTTTGATCAGAAAATCGTAAACCGCCAGTCGATGCGCAGAAACATAAAGTTCTAATGGTTCGTTCAAATCGAAAATCGCACGGGCATATTCCTTGCCGACATACCGGACGTGCCAGGGTTCGAAAGCATAGCCCGTTATCTTTTCGTAGCCCTTCTGGTAACGAACGATAAAACCAAAACGGTACGCGTTTGCGTCTACCCATTGCCCGGCTTTGGTGTCGCCGAAACTGCCGTTAAGCTGGGATGAACCTCTCTGCGCAAGATCCATGGCCATTCCCAACTGGTGTTCGCTGGCGCCCGGAGGGGCGGAGTACAGGTCGGCGGCCTCGCTGCCAACTTTTTTCACCTTGCGTGCGTGAATGGTGCTTTGCTTGGAATAGCTGCGGTATCCGGAGACCGTCGCCAGCTTGATGCCTTCGTCTGCCGCGGCGGCGAACATTTCTTCCAGCGCGGCTGCCGCATCCGCACGCATGGACTGCGACATGCCGGGAACCAGAGTCTTGCGAACATCCGGAATATAGTCTTCGGTAATTCTGTGCTCACGGTTTACCAGAAATAGAGTGCCGTCAATGTTCTTGTCGGGGATCGCGGCGTTCAGGCTGCCCTGTAACAGTGCCGCGGACATGGCAATCACGGATACAATGTTCTGAAGAACCAAAATTCCCACGCTCCCTGTGGATGATGCAATATTCAGTTCCCCTTTTCGTCATCCATCAACCGTGCTCCTGCCTGACATGCATTTTTTACGGTTGCGTCGTCCGTACGGATTTCTACCAGTACGCCGTCATCGCGATGCGTAGTGGAAAAGATACCGCCGACCCGGTGCAACTGATCCAAAATCCCGTAAGATTCAAAGGGAATCAGCAGCCTGTGGAGACGTGTGCCCGAAGAAAGCGCGTCCTCAATCCGGGTCAGAAGCGCATCCATCCCATCGCCGGTCGCGGCGCTGATGGGAAGCGCACCCGGGAGGGTATCTTCAGCGGGAGACGCAAGGTCTGTCTTGTTGAGTGCGTCAATGCGCGGCGCGTCGGTCGCGCCCAGTTCCGAAAGCACTTCTTCTACGGTTCTGTGCTGGCTGTGCATTTCGGGGTTGGACGCATCGGAAACCAGCACCAGCACATCGGCCAGCGCTGCTTCCTCCAGTGTGGCGCGGAAGGCTTTGACCAGTTCATGGGGTAGCTTGCGGATGAAACCGACGGTGTCCACT
>DAOPZG010000031.1:0-22304 GCA_035353235.1 Candidatus Limiplasma sp. | reverse complement strand
ATGCTGGAAAGCGCGCTGGTCGCGGGCATTTGCAGCGTCGGCGCGCGCGCGGTGCTGGTAGAAGTGATGCCCACCCCCGCCATCGCCTACCTCACCCGGTATTACGAGGCCGATGCGGGCGCGGTCATCAGCGCCAGCCACAACACGGTGGAGTACAACGGCATCAAGTTTTTCGACAAGAACGGGTATAAACTGCCCGACGCGCTGGAAGATAAAATTGAGGAGATCGTAAGAAACGGGCTCCCCGAAGGGTTTGAAATGCCAGTGGGCGAACGTGTGGGCCGCCCGGTGCGCCAGCGCAACGCCGCGCGCAGCTATGTGGATTTTGTAAAAAATACGACCGATGTGCGGCTGGACGGCCGCCATGTGGTGCTGGACTGCGCACAGGGCGCCAGTTACGAGGTCGCGCCAATGGTTTTCCGCGAGCTGGGCGCGCAGGTAAGCTGTTATTACCACGAGCCGGACGGCACCAACATCAACGACAACTGCGGTTCCACCCACCCCCAGCGCCTGTGCGAGCTGGTGCGGGAACTGGGCGCGGACGTCGGTTTCGCCTTCGACGGCGACGCGGATCGGCTGATCGCCTCGGACGAGCGCGGGCAGATCATCAACGGCGATCAGGTGATGGCGCTGCTGGCCGTGTACATGAAGGGCAAGGGCCGCCTGCGGGAAAACACGCTCGTTACCACGGTGATGAGCAACATGGGTCTGGAACTCGCCATGAAAAAGCACGGCATCCATATGGACATAACCCGCGTGGGTGACCGCTACGTGCTGGAAAAGATGCTGGCGGACGGACGTGTGCTGGGCGGCGAGCAGAGCGGTCACGTGATTATGCTGGATTATAACACCACCGGCGACGGTCTGGTGACTGCCGTGCAGGTGATTACCGCCATGGTGGAGAGCCAGTCGCCGTTAAGCAAATTGGCGGGCGTGATGCAGACAATGCCGCAAAGCCAGTTTGCCGCCCACGTGTCGGACAGCCGCAAGTACGATTTTGAAAACAACCCGAAGATCACGGCAAAGATTCAGGAACTGGAAACAAAATACAAAGGCCGGGGCCGGCTGGTAATCCGCGCCAGCGGCACCGAACCGCTGGTGCGCGTGATGATCGAAGGCCCGGATCAGCGAGAGATGGACACCGACGTTTTCGCCCTGTCCAAGCTGATCGAGCAGGAACTGAACTGAAAAGAGCGGCGATTGACGCTCCCACGGAGGCCAGGCATGGAATTCCGACGGGTATTCGATACCATCCCGGAACAGTTCGATCGCTGGAGAACGCGATACTGCCGGGAAGCTTTTAAGAGCATCATTGCCTGCTCGCGGCTGGACGCCTCGAAATCCGCGCTGGAGATCGGCCCGGGCACCGGGCAGGCAACGGAACCGATTCTGAAAACCGGCTGCGATTATCTGGCGATCGAGCTTGGCGCGCATCTGGCGGCGTTTACCCGCGATAAGTTTTCCTGCTATCCAAACTTTCATATCGTAAACGCCGACTTTGAAACGTATGACTTTGGCAATCGGACGTTTGATCTGGTCTATTCCGCCGCAACCATCCAGTGGATTCCCGAAGAAATCGCCTTCGCCCGAGCGTTCCGGCTTTTAAAGGATGGCGGCACCTTCGCCATGATGATGACCCGAAGCGATTACCGCACCCCCAACGAAGCGCTGTACCAGCGGATTCAACAGGTTTATACCAGATACTTCCACCCCGAGACCGCCTATGCGCAAAAATTGAACTACACCAACGTGGTTCATTACGGTTTTACCGATCTGGTATGCCGGGAATATCAAAGCAGACGGGTGCTCAGCGCGGAGGAGTACACCGCGTATATCGGAACCCACAGCGACCATATTGTGTTACGGGAACCGGACCGCTCCAAATTTTTCACCGGAGTACGGGACGCCATTCTGGAAGCCGGCGACAGGATCGAAATCGAGGATACCGTTATCCTGTACCTTGCCCGGAAACCCGCCCATCCGTGCCCGGAAGCCTGAACAGGCATGGAAGAATAAAATGAATGCCACATCATTCCGCAGGCGTGATGTGGCATTTGCTTTATATCCTTGTTCTCAGGGCCCTCGCCTATCCCTGCCGCTTTGCCCACGTTCCCGCCATGGCAAAGCAGTTGCCGCCGTCCACCGTGCCGCGCAGCAGGCTTTGCATACCTTCTGTCTGCAGCGACAGCGCGGCTGTTTCTCCGGCGCGGATTTCCCGGTCGTAATGGATGGTCACGTCCGTGAGCCGTTGCGCCCTGTGTACCTCCATGGGGAACAGATCGCAGAACCAGTCCAGATAGCGCGCGTTGTTCACATGCGCGTTAATATCCAGATCGGAGTACCGGGCCTCGCGCACACTCGCCCCGGCAGTCACGGTCAAAATGGGAAGGTTGCCGGGCAGCGGCAGGGACGGCTCCAGATCGCTGGTCAGCTCGTCGTTGCCGCCCAGCCACGGCGGAGCCATACGGCGGGTAGTCAGGTCCAGCTGCGCGTACAGGGTGGATGCGGCCCCGATGGGTTCCCCGTTGACCAGAAACTGATAATACCTTGGAAAAAACGCGTGTTTGGGCGGTTTGGGCCAGGTGCGGACTGTGACGGTCTCAAGGATTCGCGGCATATGGTCGATATGGACACACGCCCTCGTGACCACCCAGGCCAGATTACGCTCCCGAAGCGCGCGGATGCCCAGCCCGTTCCGTTCGCAGTGCTCGCCGCCCGCTTCCTGCATGGCGATGAAAATATCGCTGAAGCGCCACTCGGCGTTCGCGTCCACATCTTCGGTCCGTAAAAGACGTTGCAGTTCAAAATAACCGTTCATGGCGATCCCATCCTTCCCATATTCACAAAGGCATTCGCTTCCCGGTCGTGTTTTCCTCCCCATACGCCGGATTTGTCCGCTTGAAAAGCGCGCCCGCCCATGCTATCCTTATCCCGCCGGAACCCCCGGCAAGGAGGCGCCCAATGAAACGAACTCTCGCCCTGCTGTGCCTGGTTTTACTGCTCGCGCCCGCAGGGGCGCTGGCTCTGACCGGGCAAAATTATAAAACTTTTCAAACTTATTACAGCGCGAACGTGGATTTCATCAATCAAAACGATAACCGTCATCTGCTGCCCATGCTGCTCTCCCAGCGCAACAGTGGCAAAGACGACGGCCGCACGTATTACGACCTGCTCGGCGATGTGTTAAGCGTAAGCGTGGTTACGGATGCGCAGGGCATAATCGAAAGCTGTTCCATCACGCTGACCGCCCCGGCCAATATGGAGTACGGCAGCGCCGTTTATAACGACTTCGCCATCTCCGGCTACCACAGCTACGCCTTCCTGATGGCCATGGATTCCCACACCGACCCGGCCCAGCGCTACCAGCTGGTGACGGATGTAGTAGAAGGGTTAAAAAGCGGCGGCGGTTTTTATTCCCGCCAGCTGGACGCCTACACCCTCACCTGTACGCGCGGCGACGGCAAAGCCACGCTGGATTTCGTCAACGGCGCTATGCCCTCCCCCTCCCCCTCCGCCGACCCGGACGAGACGCCCGCGCCCACGGATAACGGCGGCGACGGAAGCGACGGCGGCGACACGGCCGACGATTACATCGGATAAGCGCAAGCAGGCCGTCGGCGAACCCGCCGGCGGCCTCAGTTTGCTTAAAAAGGCTCATCTGCGTTGTCAGCTACGGGATGGCAAGGGGCATCACTTACAAACGGTAAGCTCAACCCCTTGCCACCCTTGCTTCCTAGCATCTGAACCTTTTTAAGCAAACTGTTCTTTAGGCTGAAAACAAGTTTGTCAACGGCCTGTGCAACCTGTGATCCATTGAGCGGGCAGGAACCCGGAGGCCGCTTTACTTCAACAATTCCTCTACGGCCTGGTTTACCAGTTTGCCATCCGCCTTGCCCTTCAGGCGCGGCATCAGCGTTTTCATCAGGCGGCCCTTGTCCTTCGCGGTCAGCCCGCCGCCCAGCTCCTCGGCGGTTTCCGCTACGATTTTCCGCACGTCGTCCAGCTCCATGCGTTCGGGCGCAAACTCGCTCCACACCTGCATGCGCAACCGGGTTTCCTCAATAATATCGGTGCGGTCAGCAGGCGTGGTGTCCAGCGTTTCCTGCGCTTCCTTCAGTTCCTTGTAAACAATCGCGTTTTCTTCCTCTTCCGTAAGGTCTGCGCGCTTGTCGATCCATTTGGCTTTCAGCGCCGACAGCAGCAGGGACAGCGCGTCCTTGCGGGGCTTGTCCCCAGCTTTCAGCGCGTCCTGCATAGCTTTGCGTACCACTTCAATTTTGCTCATCCTGATAACTTCCTTTCCAAAGTAAGTTTCTATCCCCGGCATCAGGGGTAAATCGTCAGTGTGACCTCCATGCCCCCGTAGTCCTTCAGGCAGGTTTCAATCGTGCGCTTGGCGACCGCCAGCGCCGCTTCTCTCGGGTAGCCGTAAATCCCGGCGGAGATCAGCGGAAACGCGACGCTGCGCAGATGGTGTTCGTTTGCCACCTCCAGCGACCGGCGATAACAGGCCGACAGCAGTGATTCTTCTCCGTATCCGCCGCCGCGCCACACCGGGCCGGGCGTATGGATAACGTACTGGGCGGGCAGGCTGAACCCCGGGGTGATCACCGCGTCGCCCACGGCGCAGCCGCCGATGCGTTCGCAGGCTGCCCGCATTTCCGCACGGCCCGCCGCGTGGAAGATCGCGCCGCACACCCCGCCACCTTCCCGCAAGTTCGGGTTGGCAGCGTTCACAATCGCGTCCACACGCAGGGTGACAAGGTCGGCGTGAATCACCTCAAACGGCATCGCGCATCCCTCCCCCACACCGTTCTATCATAGCCTTCCTCACGGGTTTCGTCAACGCCGCGCCGACGCGCAAAGGAGCTTCTTCTCATGGAATTGCAACTGGACTGCTTTGATCCCTTCAAAATCGCTGACAGCGGACAGTGTTTCCGCATGGAAGCGAACGGAAACATCGTGGAAACCATCGCGCTAGGCCGTCGTCTGGCGATCACCGATTTGGGTAACAATCGTTTCCGCTTCGATTGCACGGCGGAGGAGTTTGACCGTATCTGGCGGCCCTATTTCGCGCTGGATACGGATTACTCCGCCCTGCTGGCAGCCGTGCCGGAAGGGGACGCATATCTTGCCCGGGCGCTGGCGCACACGCGAGGCCTGCGGGTTCTGCGGCAGGACCCATGGGAAACATTGTGCTGTTTTATCCTCTCCCAGCGGAAAAACCTGAAGGCGATCCGTACCTGTGTTGAAAAAATATGCGACACGTACGGGGAACCCGTGGAAGGCACGGCACGCAAAAGCTTCCCCTCACCGGAGCGGCTGGCGGCGGGCGACGGCGGGCTTTGCCTATGCGGGCTTGGCTACCGCGCCCCCTATCTGCTGGATGCCGCGCGCCAGGTGGCGGATGGGCGCATTGATCTTTCGGCTCTCGCCGCCCTCCCGGACGCTGTGCTGGCCGCCGCGCTGCAAACCATCCACGGCGTAGGCATTAAAGTCGCCAATTGTGTGATGCTGTTCGCCTACGGTCGCCTGTCCTGCGTGCCGGTAGACGTATGGATACAGCGTGTGATCAACGTCGCCTACGGCGGCCGTTCCCCCTTTGCGGAATACGGTCCGTACGCGGGCGTATACCAGCAGGCTCTGTTCATGTTCGCCCGGGATACGGGTTTTGAGGCGTACGGTCCGATATCCGAACCTTCCGGCGCATGCTGAAATAACTCTGTCCTCTTATTTGCCCAGCCAAACGTTCGGATCGGCAGGGCGTCTACCGTTCGCAAAATATCAAGTTATAAAGTATTTCTATCTTTTTGATACGTTCTCCCGGTACAGACCGGATGACGAAATGTAAAACCCCGCCGCGTTTTCCGCCCATCCATTCGTGTATAAAACAGAACGCTTTGCATTTTTACTGTGTTTTTGTTCGATAACCCTGTTGCAAAGACGGGTTTTTAATGATACAGTATTGCTATCGAACAACGGCGTTCGGTTGATGAGCTGCGCTCGTCGGGGGCGCGGTGACAACAGGATAATGATGGAGGGGTTACAACATGAGAAAGTTCCTTGCGGTTCTTCTTTCTGTAACGTTGCTTGCAACGTTGGCTGTGCTGCCCGCGGTTGCCGAAAGCGCGGTTACGATGGACAACATCAAAATCGGCTTCGTGCATGTGTCCGATCCCAGCGACATGGGCTATACCTACAACCATGATCTGGGCACCCAGAAGATGAAATCCGAACTGGGTCTGCGCGACGACCAGATCATCAACAAGTACAACATCCCCGAATCCGACGAATGCGCCGATGCCATTCAGGAACTGATCGACGACGGATGCAACATCATCTTCGCCACCAGCTTCGGTTTTGAAAACTACATGCTCGCCGCCGCCAAGGACAACCCGGATATCCAGTTCTGCCACGCGACCGGGTATCAGGCTGCCGGTTCCGGCCTTGCCAACATGCACAACTACTTCGGCAAGATCTTTCAGGCCCGTTATTTAAGCGGTATCGTGGCCGGCCTGAAAGCTAAGGAAATCGGTAATAACGTGCTGGGCTATGTCGCTGCCATGCCGTTTGCCGAAGTCATCAGCGGCTTCACCAGCTTCTACCTGGGCGCCAAGAGCGTGAACCCCGACGTAACCATGAAAGTCATGTACACCAACTCCTGGAACGACCCCACCAAAGAAGCGCAGGTTGCGCAGGCTTTGATCGATGCGGGCTGCGGCGTGCTGAGCCAGCACTGCGACTCCACCGCCACCGCCACGACCTGCGAGAATGACAAGGTATTCCACGTGGGTTACAACTCCTCCATGGTGTCCGTCGCCCCCAACGCCTCCCTCACCAGCGCTGTCTGGGACTGGTCCAAGTACCTGATCTACGCTGTGAACTGCGTTGTGAACGGCGAACCCATCGCGACCGACTGGGCGGGCGACCTGGCCAGCGGCATGTGCGATATCAGCGATATTAACGAAGCGATTGCCGCGCCCGGCACCGACGACGCTGTAAAAGCTGCCCGCGACAAGATCGTATCCGGCGACCTGCAGGTGTTTGCCGGCCCGTTGAAGGGCACCTCCAGTGACGGCAAGACCATCGAAGTCGCCGAGGGTGATCATTATCCCGAATCCGAGCAGGCCTCCGCGCCTTCCTGGAGCTACATCATCGACGGGATCGAAGTGATCGGCGGCTGATCCGCCGCGAAAAACGGGCTGCCGTCGCCACGAACTTACCGTCGTGAGCGACGGCAGCCCTCTTGTGGTTTCCTACGCCCTGTCACCCGCGAGCGGCGTTCACGCTCCGGCGCGAAATTGCACGCGTGCGGCAGGGCTCGTTTTCTTTCCGGGATACCGGGCCAACGGCTGTACACCTGCGCGGCGCGCAGCCGTTGGTCCAGTTCCATCAAAGGAGTGACGAACGCTTTGGAAAACATCGCTCAACACCCTGAAAACGCCGTGGAGATGCGCAACATCACCAAAACCTTCGGCGCTGTCGTGGCCAACAACGCGGTTTGCCTGTCCCTGCGTAAAGGCGAGATTCTGGCGTTGCTGGGCGAGAACGGCAGCGGCAAGACGACGCTGATGAACATGCTTTCGGGCATCTACCTGCAGGACAGCGGCGAAATTCTGGTTTGCGACCGGCCGGTCACCATCCGTTCGCCCAAGGACGCCTACGCTTTGGGCATCGGGATGATCCACCAACATTTTAAGCTGGTGGACGTGCTGAGCGCGGCGGAAAATATCGTGCTGGGCCTGAAAGGCGCGCAAACCCTGAACCGCAGGGAAATTAACCGTCAGGTTGCGAAGATTGCCGCTAAGTACGGCTTTGAGCTTGACCCCGCAAAAAAAGTATATTCCATGTCAGTTTCTGAAAAGCAGACGGTGGAAATCGTAAAAGCGCTGTATCGCGGCGCGGAAATTTTAGTGTTGGACGAGCCGACCGCCGTGCTGACCCCACAGGAAACCACCCGGCTTTTTGCCGTGCTGCGTGTGATGAAGTCGCACGGTAAAAGCATTATCATTATCACCCATAAGCTCAACGAAGTAATGGAAATATCCGACCGCGTGGCGATCCTGCGCAAAGGCGAATATATCGCTACCGTCAACACGGCGGAAACCAGCCAGCAGGACCTGACCGAAATGATGGTCGGTCGACGCGTAAAGCTGGAAATCGACCGCCCAGCCTGCCCCCATGGAGATCGCAAGCTGCACGTGACCGACCTGACTTGCGTAAGCCGCGAAGGCGTTACGAAGCTCAGCCATATATCCTTCGACGCATTCGGCGGCGAAATCCTGGGCGTTGCGGGCGTGGCCGGCAGCGGGCAAAAGGAGCTTTGCGAAACCATTACGGGGCTTCGCACCATCACCAGCGGCTCCATTATCTACCGTTACACCCGCGGGGAAATGACCATCGAAGAAAACATCGCCGGCATGCGCGCCGACCGGATCGCCCAGCGCGGGGTTTCGCTGGCCTTTGTGCCGGAAGATCGGTTGGGCATGGGGCTGGTGGCCAACATGGACATCGTGGATAACGTCATCCTGCGCCGTTATCAGGAAAACGCGGGGATTTTGATCAACCGGAAAAAATACCGTCCGGTTTGCGAAAAAATGGTGCGGGAGCTGGACATCGTCACCCCCGGGCTGAGCACGCCGGTGCGCCGCCTGTCCGGCGGCAATGTGCAGAAGGTATTGCTCGGCCGCGAAATCCTGAGCCGTCCGCAAGTTTTGATCTGCGCTTACCCCGTACGTGGGCTGGATATCGTAAGCTCCTACCGGATTTACAGCCTGCTCAACGCCGAAAAGGAAAAAGGCAACGCTGTCATCTTCATCGGCGAGGATCTGGATGTGCTGATGGACCTGTCCGACCGGTTGATGGTACTTTGCGGCGGCCAGATCAGCGGAATCGTAGACCCCCGCCAGTGCACCAAAGAGGAGATCGGCCTGATGATGACGCGGGTCGGTAACGGAAAGACGGGTGAGAGCGCATGACGCATTCCGGCGAACCTTTCGTGCGCGTGGTAAAGCGGACGGACATCGAAAAGGGCAAAGCCATCCTGTATCGGGTCATTGCGTTGCTGTGCGCGCTTACCGTGGGCGGATTGCTGGTCGCCCTGCTGGGGTACAGTCCCTTTCAAATGTATTCCGACATGGTTTCCGGCGCGATCGGCAAATCGCTGATCGCCGTAAACAAGCAGGGAGTGCTGGAATTCAGCTCTTCCGCGCAGGCGACGATGAAAATCGTAACGCTGCTGCTGGTCACTTCGCTGGGTCTTACCATGGCTTTCAAAATGAAATTCTGGAACATTGGCGGCGAAGGCCAGATACTGGTCGGAGCCATCTGCTGCTCCTATATCGCGGTGCATTACGGCGATACCTGGCCGCGCTGGCTGCTGCTGGTCAGCATGTTTGTGGTCGCCTGCATCGGCGGCGGGCTGTATGCGCTGCTGCCCGCAATATTCAAGGCAAAATGGGGCACCAACGAAACCCTGTTCACCCTGATGCTCAATTACATTGCCATCAACTTTATCACCTTTCTGCAATACCAGCCCTCGTGGCAGATGACAGGCACCTCCTTCCCGAAAATTCGCGATTTTGCCGATGCCACCCGTCTGCCGGAGGTACTGGGTGTGCATATGGGCTGGATTGTCGCACTGGCGCTGGCGGTGCTGCTGTACCTTTATTTTTCTAAAACCAAGCACGGCTACGAAGTCACAGTGGTTGGCGAATCCGCGAACACCGCAAAATACGCGGGCATGGACGTACCCCGCATTATCCTGCGTACCATGTTCGCCTCCGGTGCCATCTGCGGCTTCGCAGGCTTTTTACAGGTATCCGGTGCCAGCGGCACCCTCACCACAGACACCGGCGGCGGGGCGGGCTTTACCGCCATCACGGTTGCCTGGTTGTCCGGCATGAACCCGCTGCTGATGATTATTTACGCTTGCTTTATCGCCGTTCTCCAGCGCGGTTCCAACCGCATCCAGACCACCATGGGCATTCCCAAATCGGCGGCGGATATGTTAATCGGCATCATCCTGTTCTTCATGCTGGGGGTTGAATTTTTCATCAATTACCGGCTGATCTTCCGAACAAAACAGGTCAAGAGGGAGGCGGCGTTACAATGAACAACGGGCTGACGATCTTCCTCAACTTTATCAACATGGCCGTGTTGGCCAGCGCGCCTCTTCTGCTGGCCACTTTAGGTGAAATCTTGACGGAAAAATCCGGCAACCTCAACCTGGGCGTTGAAGGCATGATGTTTATGGGCGCCATTGCCGGGCTGGGCGCCGCCTACCATTACGAGCAGGCGGTTACTCTGGCGGGCGGCACCCCTTCCGCGCTGCTCGCCACAGGAATCGCCACGCTGGCCGCGGCAGGCGCGGGCGCGCTGGGCGCGCTGATCTACGCCTTCCTGGTGGTCACCCTTCGCGCCAATCAGAACGTAACCGGCCTTACGCTTACCATCTTTGGCACCGGCTTCGGTAATTTCTTCGGCGAACTGTTGGGCAAGCAGGCGGGCGGATTTGTGCAGGTTTCTTCCGCCACCAAAGCGATGTTTTCCAACATCAGTTTCGGAAGCTTCTCCGCGATCCCGGTGATCGGCCCGCTGTTTTTCAACTACAACTGGCTGGTGTATTTCAGCATCATCGTGATGTTCGCGATGGCCTGGTTTCTGGCGAAAAGCCGTCGCGGCCTCAACCTTCGCGCCGTGGGAGAAAACCCCGCCACCGCGGATGCCGCGGGCATCAACGTGACGCTTTACAAGTATACCGCCACGGTTGTGGGCGGTGCGCTATGCGGGCTGGGAGGTATGTATATTTCAATGTCCTCCACCGCCTGCGCGGGTGTTTGGGTACACGATTGCGTAAACGGCTACGGCTGGCTCGCAGTCGCGCTGGTCATCTTCGCCATGTGGAGTCCCACCCGCGCCTGGCTTTGCGGCCTGGTGTTCGGCGCGCTGCTGGTGGTTCGCAATTATTATCCGATCCCCGGCCTGCCCATGCAGATTTACGCCATGTTCCCCTACATCGCCACCATTCTGGTACTTGTGTTCGTAAGCATCCGACAGGTGAAGGAATATGCGCAGCCCGCCAGCTGTGGGCTTAATTACTTCCGGGAAGAGCGCTGAGCAACGGCCTGCGGCATCCCCCCTTTCTCCCCGAAGACCAACCATAAAGTTCACAAACATCGCGCTGCTCTTCAGCCACGGGAAACGGTCTGCGCCTTTCCCTGTGGCTGATTTTATTTTGCATCCGGCACGGTATGTTTTTTTGTTTTATGGAGCCTGTGTCGGTTCCAAATCAAATAAAAAGAGTGGCTTTCCTCAAGCCACTCCCGATGCCTCTTACAATATTCAATAAGCGGGTTTGTTACAGAAGAATCGCCAGTTCCCGGGGCAGAGGGCTCTCCAGTTCGACAATCCCATGGTTCAGCGTTTTCAGTTTGATATAACAGCTGTGCAGTGCAAAACGGTTCGGGAGCGCCATATGCTCGCGACCATACAGGAAATCCCCCGTCACGGGGCAGCCGATTGCTTGCAGATGCACGCGAATCTGGTGCGTACGCCCCGTATCCAGCCGCAGGCGGAGCAGGCTTCGGCCTGCGCCGCTGTCCACGAGCTGGTAATAGGTGCGCGCCGGCTTTCCCCAGTCACATACCAGCCGACGGATCGTCGCGTCGTTATCCTTGGCGATCGGCAGATCGATTACGCCTTCCCGTTCCGGCGGCAGGCCGTCGCAGACCGCAAAATACTCGCGTATAAAAGCATCGCTGTGCAGTTCCGCCTGTAAATACTGCTGTGCGTGAGAGTGTTTGGCTACCACCATCAGCCCGCTGGTTCCCTTGTCCAGCCGGTTCACGGGGCGATATAAAAATTCTTCAGGGCAGTTGAGGTAACTGTAAACGGCGTTCTCCAGTGTGAGCAAATCACGCTTTTTAGAGGTGACGGACGGCAGCGGCGCGGGTTTATCCACCACCAGAAGGTCATCATCCTCATAAGGCACGGTCAGCTGCAGCGCGCAGGGCTCGCAGGGCCCGCCGATTCGCTGGGGCAAACAAACAACCAGCTTCTGCCCGGCCCGCGCACGGCGGTCCGCATGCACCAGTTCTCCGTCCAGCATCAGAGCACCGTTGAATTTTGCGCGCTTGAATTGCCCGTAAGACATATGCAGGCGCTCCAGAGCCAGCCTCCGGATCGGGAGGCCGTCATCGGTTGGTGACACAATCAAGGTCATTTCCTGCATAAAACGCCTCCGAAATGGATTTAGGTAGAGTATAGCATAACGCGGAACGCCTTTCAATACCAATGTCTGCGAATGCTACCTGTGGTTCTTGTTCTTCTACTGTCCTGTCACAGGTGAGGTACTTTGCTCCATCACTACAGTAGGTTGACAGCATAAAAGCTTTCATTAGCTCTTAAGCGTTCATTCTAATGTTGAAAATGTTCTTTTTTTAGATAATAGAAAAGTTGCAGAAAAAACGGACCAGACACAAACATCACAACGTGCCGGGTCCGCTGATTTTTACCCCATGTTTTCGTTCTCAACTTTTCGTTTTTCAGCCAGTGGCACAGCCCGTGCTCTGCATATCCGATAAGCACTTATCCAATCGGTTGCCAATACCGGCATGTTCAGCCCGCACAGGTCCTTACGATTCCACCGGGGATGCTTCTGCCGGTGGTACGGATGGTGACTTTTCGTTCCTGTCACGACCAACCAGCCCGCCCGTTGAAATATCCTTCAACATTTTTGGAATATCCACACCGACAGCCGCTTTGATCGCTTCAAAACTCTGCATCATTGAGCCTGTCATATCCCGGGTCAGACCGGTTGCAGCTCCTTCGCCAAACAGAATAATTTTCTCGGTCTGTGCCAGCGGTTCGCCGATCGCACGCGCCACATCCGGCAATTTATTCACAACCATTTCAAGCATGGCGGCTTCGCCGTACTTCTGCATGGCATTCGCCTTCAGCTCCAATGCCTCGGCGTCGGCTTTTCCCTTCAGCAGGATCGCCTCCGCCTGCTTCTGGGCCGCGTAGTACTCCGCGTCCGCCTTTGCCTGCCGCTCGGCCTTATCGGCTTCCGCCTGCGCAATCCGGGCGTCACGTTCTGCCTGCGCTTTTTCACGGATCTCCACGTTCAGCTTCTGACGCTGTATTTCGACCTGCTGGCGTTCAAGATCGGTCTGTTTTTGCAGCTTCACCATTTCAGCGTCAGCGCGTTCCTGTTCAAACTTCTTACGCGCTACTTCCTGCTGGATGTTATATGCGATATCCGCATCCGCCTTAGCCCGATCCGCCTGGATTTTAAATTCAGCCTGTTTCAGGTTTAAGTCCTTCGTTTGTTCAGCCATCAATGCATCGGCTTCCACGGAGGCTTTGTGCCCCTGCTGCTCGGCCGCAGCCTTGGCAATCTGAGCGTCGCGTTCTTTATCCACGATATTCTTCGTGGCCATCGTTTCCACGACGCCTTCTTTATCCTCAAAGTTCTGCACCGTCAGATTGATAATTTCCAAACCCATGTTGGCCATATCCATCGCGGCGGCCCGACTGGTTTCCGTCGCAAATTTATCGCGGTTTTGCACCAGATCGGCAATCGTCATCCGTCCGATAATTTCACGCATATTGCCTTCCAGCACCTGTTGGGCAATCGCGGAAATGTCTTCCTGCTTCCAATTTAAAAACTGTTCCGCAGCTGTGGCGATACTCACGTCGTCCGAACCAATTTTGATATTCGCCACGCCGTCCACCACCACAGAAATAAACTCCTGAGAGGGCACAGGCTGCGTTGTGCGGATGTCTACCTGCATGATCCCCAAATTCAATTTATCCACACGCTCGAAGAAGGGAATTACCAGCGTCGCTCCACCCCGCACAATCCGGTAACCGAATTTCTTGACGGTTATTTTACCCTGTTCGTCCTTCACCTTATACCTGCGACGGATGCCTCCGGAAATGACAAGCGCGATATTCGGGGGTACTTTCCGGTAGTTAGCAACGAGAAGCAACAGAATCAGTACAACTACCCCCGTAATAATCCATACTTGATACGCCTGTAGAAACGCTTCCATAAATAACCCCTCCTCGTAAATCTTATCATTTCGTACAACATATTTAAATCAACATCAATCGAACTCTTTATTTCCAGTGTAGCCCAATTTTCAGATATCGTCAATCTATTGTTTATATCCGAAACAGGCAGGGCGGCAGCCGTTTCCGTCTGCCGCCCTGAGACTGTCGTTTGAATCGGAGGGTCTATTCGTCCGGTTCGATATTCTGTTTTGGGCTCGCAGGATTCCCTTCCTCCGAAGCGGCTGTGCCCTGCCCGCTGTACATCTGCAAATAAGGCAGCAGGTTTTCCCGCAATACCAGCTCGACCAGTTCGGCGATGTTTTTCACCTGCATCTTCTGGATGATATTGCGGATGTGCGTTTTCAGCGTGCTCATTTCGATATAACGGCGCTCGCAGATTGCCTTGCGGCTCAGCCCTTCCGCCAGCATCGCGACGATATCGCATTCCGTGTCGGAGAGCTGCCTCGTCATCTTCGCCACCTGGATCAGTGATTTCTCGTTGTGTTTCAGACGACAGAACTCCCTGCGCATCCGCTGGGCGATTTCCTGACGGATGGGAGACGTGCCCTGATAGGCGTCCCGGATCGCCTCAATGATTTTTTCGACAGGCGCATCCTCAAACAGGTAGTCCACCGCACCCATTTCGTACGCGCGAAAGATGGTCGCGTCATCGTCATACACCGTCAGCATCAATATCTTCGTCTCGGGCCGCATGGCCAGGATCTGCGCTCCGGCCTGTATTCCCGCATCGCGGCTTTCCATCTCCATATCCATAATCACAACGTCCGGCTGATGGATCGCGGTAAAGGAAACAGCTTCGTATCCGTTGCTCGCCATTGGCAAAATGTCGATGTCTTTCACTGAGCCCAGTGCATACTCATACCATTTCCGGATCGACGGGCTGTCCTCGGCGATGAGTACTTTGATCCCCATACGTCCCCTCCATTCAGGTAACGATTTCCTCCCACCGCAAGCCTTTCAGCACAGCGCCCCGCCCCAGCGGACACAGGTGCAGGGCCACGGTTCCATCGGCCCACTCGGCAGGCAGGTAAATACGGCTTGCATTGCCGCCCTTGATTTCGGGATATCCGGGCGTTGGCAGCTGCACGCGGCCAACCACGTGGCGGTGAGCGATCAGCGTCGCCTCCAGCCCTTCCCCTTCCAGCGCCAGCGTGCGGGGCATTGCTTCGCCAACGGGCAAAATGTGCACCAGCAGGCGTTCTTCTCCCTGCTCCAGCGCAATCGGAAGCGGTGTGTTTTCACCCGCGCGCTGTGGCTGAATCGTCTGCCAGTCGTCAACAGAGAAACCGTACATTCGCGCCTGCCGGATCTGCTGACCGCTGACCAGCGTAACGCGCCCCAGCGGGATATGGCCAAAGCGGCGGGATACGTTCAGCCGCAGCTCCGCGCTTTGCCCGGGCTTCGTTACCGCGGACAGGTCCAGCCAGGGATCGGAGCACGCAAAACTGCCCGCGTCGGTTCCGTCCACCCAAACACGCACCTGCGCGTCGCCCGCGTCCATGTGGAGCCAGAAACTGTCGCAATCCGCACGCAAAAACACCCTGCGGACAAAATCCGCCTTCATGGGCGTTACGGGGAAACTCCAGGTATTGATGGTGGTGGCGAGGATACGATCCGTTTCGCGAAGCTCGGGGCGGTTCTGCGCGGCGTATTTCCCCTCCGGATAGATCATCCACAGCCCGGTAATCTCCTGTTGTTCCAATACGCGAACCATTCCCTCGATTCCTTTTTTTGAGCCCATCACGAGCGAAGGCTGGCGCATATCGTCAAAATTGCTGTGGCCCCAGGATTGCACACGCAGGCTCCACGGTCCCGCCCCGCCCTCCAACAGCATACTGCCGCCGTCGCTGAAGGCCGCCATGTGTTCCTGTCCGCGTTCCGCCCATACATAATCCGCCGCATGCCGGATCAGCAGCGGGAGGTCATCGCCCGTATCCGTTTCATAAAACACATCGCCACGATAAATTCCCGCATCCTCCATGGGCCTAATCCCGTCGCCGAGGAAGTGGGCGTGTTCCCGCAGCCGGAACGGTTCGGCAACCACTTCCCGGATTTCACGGGTTCTGATCCGGGAAGGAATATGCGCCGTCATCTCCGGCAGCATGGGGCATTCCCGGATCGCGTTTTCCTGTGGCAGCACGCGCATCCGGGCGGTTGGGCCCACTGGCAGCCACGCTTCGCCGTGGATCACGAATCGTTCGCCGCCGCACATAACCACCGCACGCGCCTCCACGTCGCCTGTAAACGTTACCTCAAGCACGCCGTTCTGATCCAGAATCGCGCAGATTTCCGCCTCGGAAAAAAGGATTTCCGTGTCGCAGCCCCAGGGCGCAAGCGACAGCTTCCACGGCAACAGTTTGGTTTCGCCCGGTTGAAAGGGTACGCATGCTGATTCGCCCTCCGCTGTAAAACGCATCACGCCCGGGTTTGCCCCAAGGTTCGTCGCCCCCAACAGCCACCCGCAATCCATCTTAAGCGACGGATAGCAGGGCGTTTCCCGGCCGTCCTCCCCCAGCATGATCGCCGTGGGGAAGTCGCACTCCGGCTGTACCGGAGGCAGGCACGGCACCGATGCCGCCAGATGCGCCCCAAGGCTTTCGATCATCCCGTTCATCAGACGAGCGATACCCGCTTCCTTCCGCAGACGTCCGTCCACGGTGATCATGGATTCAAAATCGTAATCGGTTGCGATCAGCGAGATCGGCTTCTTCGGGTCCGCCGCCCAGTTGCTCAGGCCGTTGGTCATGTCGATATTGCTGCCGCCCACCTGGTTATACGGGGCAATCAGCCTCGCGCCGCACGCCAGCAGACGTTTCAGCCGGTGGTGGGTCCGGTCGGTCTCCGTTATCATCAGCGGCACGCTCTGTTCGGCGGCCAGCGCCCGCATATGCGTAAGCTGGCTTTCCAGATAGGGAAATTTTTCTTCCGTATAAGCGTTAAAAGTCGGGGATACATCCTGCGCATAACCACAGGCGCCCTGCACGTCGCACTGGCCCGCACAGGCGGTCAGGGGCACGGTGATGCCACAGGCGCGGGCGGTATCCCTCAGCTTTTCCAGATAGGGCCCCGGTGTTTTACAGGCAAAATAATCCAGCTCGTTTTCCAACTGCACCGCCACAACGCTCCCGCCGCGGCCTTCCTCGTACTTCGCGATGATCGGCAGTATCTTTTCCAGCCAGCCGTTCAGCTTCGCCAGATACGCAGGATCATCCTGCCGCAGCGGGTGTCCGTTCCCGTACAGCCACGCCGGGAGCGCCCCGCCATCCCACTCGGAGCAGATGTAGGGGCCGGGGCGGGCGATCACATACAACCCGTGCTTCGCCGCCATCGTAAGAAAAGCGGCAACATCGTGCATATCCTCAAAATTCCATTCGCCGGGCCGCAGCTCGTGAAAATTCCAGGGCAGGTAAACGTCGATGCAGTTATACCCGGTCTGGCATAGCTGCACCATGCGCTCTTCCCAGTTTTCCCGGGGGATACGGAAATAGAACAGTGACGCGCAAAGCAGGATTTTCGGGTTTCCTCCGATGCAAAGCGTATCCGCGGTTAACTGTACGTTCGTCATGCAGATTAACTCCTTACGGTTATTCAAAAAAGTCGTTCATCCTAGTTTTTCATCCCGGAGAAGGCAATGCCCGTGGTGATCTGCTTTTCGCAGAAGATGTACAGCACCAGCACCGGCAGCAGGGCGCAAACCGTGCCGGCCATGATCACCCCATACTCCATGGAATACTGGGAGTAGAACAGGCTTAAGCCAAGCTGTACGGTTCGTTTTCCCGGCGTTTGCAGGTAGATCAGCGGCGCCAGATAGTCGTTCCACACTTTGATAAACGAGAAAATCAGCAGCGCCGCGATGGAGGATTTGGACAGCGGAAGCATTATCCGCGTAAAAATCCGCCAGTGGCCGCAACCATCCAGTACGGCCGCTTCGCTCAGTTCGTTGGGAATGCCCATAAAGAACTGGCGGAGCATAAAGATGCCAAAGGCGTTAAAGCCCTGCAGCAAAATCAGCGACGCGTGGGAGTCGTAAAGCCCCATGCTGGATACCAGAATGAACTGCGGGATCATCACCGCCGTCCAGGGCACCATCATCGTGCTGATAAACAGCGTGAAGAAAAAGTTCTTAAAAGGTACCTGCATTCTGGCAAACGCATAAGCAGCCGTTGCGGAAATGAAAAGCTGCAGCGCCGTCGCAAGCACCGTGATCTTGATCGTGTTGAGGTAATACTGCAAAAAGCTGATCTCCGTCCAAACCCGGCCGTAATTATTCCATATCGGCGGGTTGGGCACATAGAACATGGATTTGGTAAAAACATCCTGATCGTTCTTAAGCGACGAGGTAAGCATGTAAAAGAACGGAAATACCATCACAAAGAAGATGAGCACAAGCAGTGCCGCCATCAGCACCTGCCTGAGGATACGCATATTCAGGGGCTTTTTCGCAGTCGACATTGCCTTAATCATAATTCACCCACTTCTTTTGCAGGTAGAACTGCACAACGGTGATCACCATGATGATCGCAAACAACGTATAGGCAATCGAGGAGGCGTAACCCATCTTCATGTTCACGAAACCTTCCTGATAGATGCGGAAAACCAGTACGTTGGTGGCGCGGCCCGGGCCGCCTTCCGTCATGATTTTAATCAGGTCAAACTCCTGGAACGCGGAAATAATAATCGTCACCAGGCAAAGGAATATCGTCGGGGACAGCATGGGAAGCGTGATAAAACGGAAGGCTTTCCCATTGGTTGCCCCGTCAATCTTCGCGGATTCGTACAGGTAAACGGGGATGGATTGCAGGCCAGCGAGCAGAATAATCATATAGTAACCGAAATTCTTCCATACAGCTACAATCACCACCGAAAACAAAGCCCAGTCTTTATCCATCAGCCATCCGGGCGGGTTTGTGTTGCCCAGAAACGTAAGCATCTGGTTAATCGGACCGTTAGGCGCCAACAGCATGTTCCACACGGTCGCCGTGGCAACCATCGACGTAAGGTACGGAAAAAAGCAGACCGTGCGCAACATGTCTTTACCGCGAAACTTCATGTTCAGCAGCAGCGCCGTAAGCAGCGCCACCATCAGCACCCCGGGCGTAAACATCAGCGCGTACAGCAGGTTATTGCGCAATGAAATTTGAAAGTAACTGTCTTTGGTAAACAGCCGGATATAATTCGCCAGTCCGTTAAACTGCAGCGATGCGCCCGCATTGCGGTTGCTGGTAAAGCTCAGCAGCAGACCGTAACAGATCGGGTAGGCCAAAAAAAGCAGGAAGAACACGAGCGCCGGGGTGATAAAAAGCATTCCGGCAACCTTCTCATGCCTTTGGTACGTTAATTTTCTCATCGTTCGCTCTCTTTCCCAACAGCGTCGTCCGGCCGTTTCCCCTCCGCCAGGTTCAGCCCGGAAGCGGGATGCGCAATTGGGCCGGGCGCAGGGCAGGGTTCGCATAAAGGGGGCGGGCAGAGATGCCCGCCCCCGATGTTGACCAATAACCGGTTTACTTGTTCGCGTCCAGTACTTCCTGACGGCGATCCGTCACATTCTGCATCAATTCATCCAGCGTTTCCTGACCGGTGAGGAACAGCTTTTTCTCCTCGTTATAAGCGGTCTGGATTTCGGAGTAGCCGGGCACAGAAGGCGTTTCCAGCTTGATGGTGGTATCCAGAAGGGTCGGGGCGCCGGATGCGCCGGCTGCTTCCGCAAAGGCTGCCTTTACGGTGTCGCTGGCATATGCGGGCAACACGCCCTGGCTGGCCAGATACACGGACGCTTCTTCGCTGGCCATGAACTGTACAAACTTGAAGGCTTCTTCCGGATGCTGGGAATACTTGCCGATGGTGATAAAGGTGCTCAAGCCGCCGGGGCTGACCATGTTGCCGCTTACGTCAAAGTTGGGCAGGTAGGTAACATCCCAGTTGGGCACGCTGATGCCCTGCGCCTTGTAATCCTTAAGCATGGAGATCGTCCACTCGCCGTTGATCAGCATGCCGGTGGTGCCCAGACAGAAGAACTTGAGCCAGTCCACATTCTCGGCGCTCATCTGCGCAAAGCCCATATGGCTCTTATCCACGTTCACCGCGGTGTTCCAGATCGTCATCCATTCTTTGAGGGGGGAGAGATCGTCGTCCAGCAGGTTGGAGTCGCGCTGGTACATGGACAGCGGCGCGCCCAGCCAGTCCGCAAGGAAGCCGCCCCAGTACTGGGTGCCGTTCTCTTCAAAGGTCAGCTGGCGGGCCAGATCCAGGTACTGGTCCCACGTGATCTTTGTGGGATAGGCAATCCCCTTCTTATCGAAGAGGTCCTTATTGTAGTACAGGGAGTACAGGGTGCTGCGGTAGGGGATGCCGTAATAATCGCCGTTATAGGCCAGATCGCTCATGATCGGGCCAAACACGCTCAGGTCGATGCCAGCCGCGTCGATGTAGGATTTTAACGGCAGAAGCCCGTCCAGCGATACCAGATTTAGCACCGTCGACTGGCTGTCGCAGCTGATGAGATCCACATCGTTCGCCTTTGCGGAAACCATCACGACCGTTTTCTGGTTGTGATCGTCATGATTGACAAAACTCGGAACAATCTCAATGTCCGGGTTCTCCTTCATGAACGTGTTGATCAGACCGGTCATGTAGCTTTCTTCGTCGGTCCAACCGTAGTAATGCAGCGTAACCTTGCCGCTGCTTTCCGCCAGGCCCATGGTCATCGGCAGCAAAGCCATGATCAGTGCCAGCAGAATGGAACAGACCTTCTTCATACTAAAACCTCCCGCAAATTTTCAAGGGGACGAACCCCCCTCGCTAGCCGTAGCATAATGGAGACGGCAGCACCTGACAAGGTGGAAATATTTAAACCATTTGATACATAAAACTGGACGGTTTAAAAAAACCAACCTTTTCATCATCAGGAACTATGTTATACTATCCTTAAACGGATTGGAAAACATAGCGGAACAGCCTTCTCAGCAGGCGGACACTAAAACCTGCAGGCACGTGAAAGGTGGGGTTTTCTCCTCCTGAGGATATGAGGTAAGCATGCGAAAGTTTCGTTGGGTGCCTTATGTGGTTTTTGTCATTGGGATCTGCGCCGGTTTTGCCGGCACCGTGTTCAGTTCCATGGCGTACATGGCAAAAGACTATTATGCCTACAACTACGTCTATGCGTTTTTCGGGGTCAGCACACAATTTCAGGTAAGCCTTACCCGTCTCCCGATTGATAAAATCGTTCTGTTACAGATTCTCAATCTTTCTCATATTATGTTCGTCCTGTCGTCAGTGCTGTTTGCGCTGCTGTTTACCAGCCTGCTCAACCATAGTCTGATGAAAGCGATTCGCTGGGGTGTCGGCACGCTTGCGGCGATACAGCTTGTTTTTCTGGACCCTCAGCTGATCCGCTGGGTTTACATGCAGGGCATCGGCCCGTTTCAGAATGTGTTTTTCTTCCGGGAATTCTATCGTATCCTGCCCGCCGTATCCCGCTGGGCCAACATCGCAGAAATCCTGTTTGCCACCGGGCTACTACTGGCGACCTTCTTTCGCACCCCGCGCTCCCTGCGGGCAAGCGTTGGGCTGGTCGCCTTTTTCTACAGCGCCATATCGCTGGTGTACCTGTACCTGTACAGCTGGCTGCCCGCGCAGACGATGTGGATGTCGCGCGCAGCGCGTTACATCTCCTTCGGGTCACTGCCCGTCTATAAACCCACTTTTTTCAATACCTATTCGTCGCTCATTTCCGGCATGCTCGTATGCAGCTTTTTTCTGGTGGCCTTGTATTATCTGTGGAAGATCACCAGCGCCCGGCGAAGCGACCTGGCCTTCCGCAGCAAGGTATCCGTCGTGGATACCGTGTCGCGCATCTTCTGCCATTACCTGAAAAACGAACTGCTTTCCCAGCAGGCGGAGCTGAAACTGCTCTCCGCAAAGGTGGACCCCGCATTACAGAAGGACGTGGCGTACATCATTTCCCGTAACGATGAAATTTACCAGCGTCTCAGCGCCGTTCGCGACGCGATGCGGCAGAAGAAAATGACGATGGAAAGGCTGGAGATCGTTTCGCTGGTGCGGGATACCTTCGACCGAATCACCCTGCCGGAAACCGTGCATCTTACGGAGCAGCTGCCGGAAGAACCGGTATATGTGGAAGGCAATCCCTATCAGTTGCAGGAAGTGCTGGAATGCCTGGTGCGCAACGCGCTGGAGGCGGTGGAGAACAACGCCGCTCCCCCCCG
>DAOPZG010000030.1:0-22783 GCA_035353235.1 Candidatus Limiplasma sp. | reverse complement strand
TGTCACAATGGCCATTCCCGCACAGGGGCAGGCAGCGCCCGTGCAGAGCGCGCCACCCGCCATGCAATTTATGGTATTTGATCCGTCCACAAACAGTTATATAGCAAAATCACTGGATACCATGACCCCTGTTTCCACTGTGCAGGCGGTTGCACCCGCACCGGCGCAGACCGTTCAGCAAAACGTGCTGGTACTGGACCCAACGACGGGGCAATACGTTCAGAAGCAGATGACGCTCACACTGGACCCGACAACCGGGAATTATGTGCCCATCGTCGGGGATGCGGAAGCAAAGGCCGCCGTAAAAACCGAAAAAGAAGCGGAGACCGCCCGCCTGAAACAGGAGAAGGAAGCTGCAAAAGCTATAAAGGACGCGGAAGCCGCCGAACGCCGCAAGCAGGCCGACGCCCTGCGGGAAGAACGCGCCCAGCGGGCGCGCCGCAACGACAGCATTCTGGGCCGGGTACAAAATACGGCCATCAACACCGTTACCCGCACGGTCATGGGCCAGTTGACCCGCGGCATTCTCGGCAGCCTGACCGGCAAACGCTAAAACCCGAAGATGTTCGCTTCTCTCTTCAGATCGTATTTTATTCCATTTATACAATCCTGTTACAACGCGGGCTGGCTCGGGGATTTTCCCGTCGCCAGCCCGCGCTGTCATTCCCCTGTATTCGTCTTTCCGTCCGCAATCCCCAGCACGCCGCTCACACTGCGGGGACTGCTCTTTCGCCTAAACTTACCTGTGTGGTTCAGTTGCTCGCCCATAAATATCATCGCGGCGGTCTGGCCGCCATCCAGATTCAGGGCTTCGGTCACCCCGACCTCCAACATTCTTTCGGCAATCCGTTTCAGTCCGCACCCAATACTACCTTCGTGCCGACCTTCCACAACAATTCCGAAGTAATGATACGGGGTGATCATCCCGATCGTACTTCGCGGTTCATGGTCGGCATATCCCTTAGCAAGGCGCGGGTCCATCACGCCGCCGCGGATCAGGATGGGACCAAAGCTGACCACATCCAGTGCGCCCATTTGCAGGTACTGTTCCCCTGTCGCATCTTTCGCCCCAAACGCTTTCAATGTCCCGTCCGGAAAGATCGCCAGTGCGTCCAGCGGCGGGAACGGATTCCCGTTGCCATGGTAAACGTCGTCGTAGAGGATTTTACCGTTCCGGATAATCACGCCGGTTTTCAGTTTTTGGCTGCCGACACGGTCGCCGAAAAAGTCATCCGTCTGGGCATAAATCAGCGAATTTTTCTGCGCGATCGTGTCCGGCTTTTTCAAATGCTTCTGCGGGCGCTCCTCCGCACTGAGCACACAGGCGAGCGGGGCATTTTCGCTGCATTGCAGGTCCGCCTCATACCAGATCAGCGGAATCGTCGGATCGTTTTTCCGGGTAATCTCCACGCGCAGGTTAGCGCTCTGGTAAAGCCAGTGTCCGTTCTGTGTGTCCTGTATTAAAACAGGCTCATCGGAAGACGCATTTTGATCGGAAGGAACCGTTTCCGCCGCAGCACTGCCCCACAAGCAAAGGATCATCATGAGAACCAGTAAACGTCTCCAGATATTTCTCAAAACTTGCCGCCTCTTTCAGGCAAATGTTTCGTGTTTTTTCGCAGTTTCCGTTTTGCCCCCGCCGTATCTGTCCGTTTGGGCATCCGCCGTTTCAGGGCCTCATCCCCCGCTACGGAATACCCAAAAAAGCCCAGCTGTTCTCCAAGCGCGCGGTATTGCCCGTGTACGAAGGCCACCAGCCGCATCGCACGCTCGTCGATGCTTCCATCCGCGCGCAGGTAAGCCTGCCCAATGCGCACATCCGTAATTTCTGCCAGAAACAGGTCGTGGCTTCCTAACGGGATTTTCTGTCGAACCTTGCAGCAAAGAAAAGCCGGCGCTTCCGCTAATGCGGGTGCGCAGGTAAGCGTGGGCGCGGGAATGGCGTGCAGGCCAAGGGCCGCGAATTTATCTCCATCCCGACCGCTTTTCACGCCGCAGACATCCATCGCGCGGCAAAGCGGTTCGCCCACGAGGTTCACGGTAAATTCTCCCGTCCGGTCAATCAACCCGTAGCTGTATCGCTCCGGGCGTACTGAAATACCAAGCATCGGCGGCTTTGTGCAGCAGATGCCTGTCCAGGCAACCGTCAGCAGGTTGGGCGCTCCTTCCCCCTTTAGCCATCCGTCACCGTCAGCACAGCCAATCAACACTGCGGGAATCGGCCCCAGAAAGGTTGTCGCTCCAATGGACTCGAAGTTCGGTTCCATATTTTTCTTCCCCCTTGATCGCTTCTTCGCTTCCGTGTACAATGATAAGCGTTCGTCCCATCATCACGCAAGGAGGGGATTCCTCTGGCCCGCGCCCGCTATGATTTTAAATACCGTAAACCACCCCGGCGGAAGCTTCGTCTGTCCAGGATCGTTCTTCTGCTTCTGGTGGCGGTATTGATTGCTTATCCGTTTTATGAGGGTCGCCACGTGAATGCAGAGAATACGACGCTGACAATCGACGGCCTTCCCTCCGCCCTGAAAAACATCAGAATCGTGTATGCTACGGACATCCTGGAAAGTGCCCGTTATCCGCAAAGCAGCGTGGACAGTCTGGTGAATACGATCAACGGGCTCAGCGCCGATCTGGTATTGTTTGGCGGCAACTATGCCGAAAACAGCGATGCGACCGTTTCGTTTTTTGAGCATTTGCCCGGCATTCACGCACGGCTGGGTGTATACGGCGTGCTGGGCGACTGTGACCGCGCCGGACCGGACAGCGATATTACGCCGTTGATTAAAGCCATGGAGAATGCGGGCGTTACGCCGCTGGTCAACAGCGTTGCCAAGGTGAAAATTGGCCAGACAGCGTTGTTCCTTGCCGGATCGGACGATAAGCTGAACGGCCAGCCGGACCTGACGGGGCTTGCATCGCAGGTTCGTGAGAATGACTTCGTCATTTTTATGGGGAACAATCCTGACCTGTTGGCTGACGCCCTGAAAGCCACAGGTTCAGACGGCGATAACCACTGGTTTGATCTGGCGCTTTTCGGGCATACGCTGGGTGGGCAGTTTACCTTCGTGGGGTTGCCGCTGAAGGCCAGCCTCGTACCTGCGGCTGGGAACCGTTATCTTTCCGGCTGGCTCGTGGAAAGCCGGGCAAACATCCTGATCAGCAATGGCGTCGGTACCCGCGATTTTCCGGCCCGTATCCTCGCACCGGCAAAGATTCACCTGATCACATTAAAGAATCAGTAAACCGTATCGCCCGAAGCCATTATGCTCCGGGCGATTTTTCTGTTGCCCGTATGGCTTCAATCCGTTCCAGTGTCGGCGGATAAAGCGGTATGGGAAATTTCATCACCGCCGCTGCGGCGCAGGCCGCCGCGAACGATACGGTTTCATCGTCGTCCAAACCTTTGAACAGTGCGTAAGTGCAGCCAGCCTTAAACGTATCGCCCGCGCCCAGCGTGCTTTCTGCTTGAACCCGATAGGCCGGGCGGCGATTCACACGACACCCTTTTCGGCCATACAGCAGGTCTCCGCTGCCCGAAGTAAAAACGGTCAGGCCTTCGCCCGCCTGCATATAACGAGTCAACGTTTTTTCGCGTTCCTCGCCGGGAAAGTTCCAGCGCAGAAACTCCCCGCTTACGGCATTGATAGCCGCATGCGAAGCCAAATAGGATTCCGGCGGGCAGTCGATGGTCACGTAGGGTAAACCCGCTTTCACACACAGGCGAGCAACGTTTTTGCTCGCGTCCCCGAAAAACGGGTCGATCGCGGCGACGCGGCAGCCTGCCAGATGCTCAGCAGTCGGGCTGTTCCAGCGGTACCCCTCCGGCCCCTGAAATGCGGTGAACGTGCCCAGACAGGTTCGCGCGTCCCCGTCCACCAGCACAAAATCCTCCAGTCCATCGAAGGTATCGTCATAGGTTAACAGGCTCAGGTCCACCATTTTGTCCCTAAAATATTCCGTTACCCCACCCATGGTGTTGCGGCCCATCCAGGTGCCTTCCATGCGCACGCTGCATCCCAGCGAATCCAGCACCGCCGCGCAAACAGCGGTTTCCCCACCGATCAGGCGATAGCGGGCTTTCAGCTCGCCGTAACCGTCGCGCGGGGGCATTCCATTTTGCAGCATCAGGCTTGTGGTCATCAGAATCTGTCCGTACAGATAAACATCCGATTGTTTCATACAGTGGTCTCCCCCGCCGTCAGGCAAGCGGAACGGTCTTCCCGCAGCGGTGCAGCACCACATGGAACGGCTTACGGCTGTCCGTTTCCACGGTGATATCGTCTCCACGCACGGTGAGCGTATAGCAGGCATCTACGTTTCCCTTCGTATCGGGGATGGTCAGCGTCAGTTCACCATCTTCCGGCTCGTACACATGCAGGGTTACGCCGTCGGCATAATCGTAATCCGCCTGCGTCTCACAGGAACCCATGGGCAATACGGTGTTCTGCCGCACCATCAGGGGCAGGCTGTGGAAATCATGCGTTTCCCGTACCCAGCGGCCGCCTTCCGTCACCTGCCCGTTCAGCAGGCTGGTCCAGCGTCCTTCCGGCAGATAGTAATCCACATGTCCGTCTTCGTGGAATACGGGGGCTACCAGCAGGCTGCCACCGAGCATATACTGCGTATCGCAGGGTTCAGCGGCGATATCGCCGGGGAACTCCAGCATCATGGCGCGCAGCACGGGCACGCCGTATTCGTGCGCTTCCACCGCAGCGTTGAAAATGTAGGGCATCAGGCGGCACTTCAGGTTCACAAACTCCTTCAGCACCACACAGCTTTCCTCGCCAAATAACCACGGGACCCGGTAGCTGCCGGAACCGTGCAGCCGGCTGTGGGAAGAAAGCATCCCGAACGCGCACCAGCGCTTGTATACATCAGCTGGCGCGGTTTTTTCAAAGCCGGAAATATCGTGGCTCCAGAATCCGAAGCCGGATTGCCCAAGGCTCAGACCCGCGCGAAGCGTTTCCGCCATGCTCACGTAGCAGGCGCTGTTGTCGCCGCCCCAGTGTACGGGGAACTTCTGCCCGCCCGCCGTGGCGCTGCGCGCAAACAGCATCGCTTCGCCCTTGCCGCGTTCCTGTTCCAGCAGTTCAAAAACCATCTGGTTATACAGGTAGCTGAAGTAATTATGCATCTTCACGGGATCGCTGCCGTCAAAGTACTTGACCCCGCGTACGGGAATGCGCTCGCCGAAATCGGTCTTAAAGCAGTCCACGCCCATATCCAGCAAGCGCTTGAGGTGGCCGCAAAACCAGGCCTTCGCTTCGGGATTGGTCACATCCAGTATCCCCATGCCCGGCTGCCACAGGTCGCTTTGCCATACATCGCCGTTTTCTTTTGCGATCAGATAGCCCTTCTCCATTCCTTCGGCGAAGAGGGGGCTGGCCTGCGCAATGTAGGGATTAATCCACACGCAGATATGCAGACCGCGGCTCTTGAGGCGCTTCAGCATCGCGCGGGGGTCCGGGAAAGTGTCCGGGTCCCACTCAAAGTCGCACCAGTTATAACCCTTCATCCAGAAGCAGTCAAAATGGAATACGTTCAGGGGGATCTGGTATTTTTCCATTCCGTCGATCAGCTTGGTCACCGTCGCTTCGTCGTAGCTGGTGGTAAAGCTGGTCGTCAGCCAAAGGCCGAAACTCCACGCCGGGGGCAGGGCGGGCCTGCCGGTGAGCGCCGTGTAGCGATCCAGAATCGCTTTGGGCGTCTCGCCGTAGATGATGTCGTACGTCAGGCTCTCGCCGGGGTGGCTGAACTGTACGCGCTCCACCTTTTCGCTGGCCACCTCAAAGCTAACGTCGCCCGGGGTTTCCACAAACACGCCGTAGCCGCGGTTGGTCATATAAAAAGGTACGGTCTTGTAGGATATTTCGCTGGCGGTTCCGCCATCCTCGTTCCAGCACTCCACGACCTGTCCGTTCTTAACATACGGGGTAAACCTCTCGCCGAAACCGTATACTTTTTCGCCCACATCCAGATAGAGTGAGTCGATCATGTAGCTTTTTCCGGTCGGTTTATGTAAGGCACGAGCCATGCCACGGTAGCCGGACTCGGTCAGGCGTTTGCCATCGGCCGAGTAGACCACGCTCCAGCCCCGCTGGGCTTTGCTTACGGTGGCTGTGAGTTTGCCGCTTTGAATGGTCAGTTCCTGTTCGTTCTCTTCGATCAAAGGTTTCACGGGTTCTTCCGTCAGCTCATATTCCGGTCCCTGTTCCTGCACGCCGGTGAAATGCCGGATGTTCACGCGCAGAACGTTTTCCATGGGGGCGCTGAACGCAACCGTGAGTACCGGGCCGGAGAGAGTGTCTCCGCGCTCGCGGATCGATACGCCGGGGCATAGAATCTCCACCCGATCCTTCGTGATCTTTGAGCGGTAGTATTCAACCGCAAAGCCAAAATCAAATTCCGGTTTTAACATCCAGTAGCCATTGGTAAACTTCATAAGCCGTGCTCCTTACCCGTATGGATTCAATTAATGGCCGTCCGCGGCGTTACTCTGTGCAGCTGTCGCAGGTGACCACGCCGCGTTCGGCATCCAGCATAACGACAGCGCCGGTTTTCAAAATCCGTGTGGCGTTCTCGGCGCCGATGATGACCGGAATATCCAGGCTCATCCCCGCAATCGACCCATGGCCATTGGGGTCTCCGTCTTCCAGAACCAGACCGGCGGCTTTGCGTACCTGAGGAAGCAGGCGGTTGGTCGTTTGATGAATCACCAGAATATCGCCGTCGTTAAAATTCTTCTCCGCGTCTGCTTCGCTTTCACATACGCACAGGCTGGCGCGAACTTTCCGGTGGCTTACGCCGTGGCCGGTGACCAGAATATGCCCTACCACGTGCACCTTCATCAGGTTGGTGGTTCCGCTGATGCTCAGCGGCACACCCGCCGTCATCACGACCAGTTCGCCGTTATGCAGCAGTCCCGCCTCTTCCCCGGCGCGTACCGCGCGTTCAAACAAATCGTCGGTATTGTGAATTTCCTCAATCTTCAGCGGGATTACGCCCCAGCTGAGGTTCAGCCTGCGACAGACGCTGTCTTCCATGGTGCAGCAAATGATGGGGCAATCAGGGCGGTACTTGGAGATCATCCGCGCCGTACGCCCGCTTTTCGTCACGGTGATTATCGCGGCGGCTCCCAGGTCGTGTGCGCTGGTTACAGTCGCGTGGCTGATGGCGTTGGTCACGTCCGGAGTGTGTTCGTTCTCCCTCTCCTTAAAACGCTTCACATAGTTGATGTCCGCCTCTGCCCGGAAGGCGATGCGAGCCATGGTGCGAAGCGCTTCGACCGGGTATTGCCCCGCGGCGGTCTCGCCGCTTAACATGGTGGCGCTGGTACCGTCGTAAATCGCGTTGGCTACGTCGGTAGCCTCGGCGCGGGTGGGGCGTGGGTTGGTGATCATACTTTCCAGCATCTGCGTGGCGGTAATGACCTGCTTACCGGACGAATACGCCTTGCGAATCAGCATTTTTTGCAGCACAGGCACTTCTTCCAGCGGAATTTCCACCCCCAGATCGCCGCGCGCCACCATCACTCCGTCACTGACGCGCAAAATTTCGTCGATGTTCTTAACGCCCTGATGGTTTTCGATCTTCGCGATAATACCGATATCCTTGCCTCCGTTGCTGCTGAAAAGCTTGCGGATGTCCAGAATATCCGCGGCGCAACGCGTGAAAGACGCGGCGACAAAGTCAATGTCCTTCTCAATTCCGAACAGAATATCAGCTTTATCCTGTTCGCTTAAAAACGGCATGGACAGTTGCGCGCCAGGCACATTGACCCCTTTATGGTCACTGATGTCTCCGTCGTTTTCCACCCGGCAGGTGATCTCCTGATCCGTCAGGGAAAGCACCGTCAGGGAAATCAATCCGTCGTCCAGCAGGATCACAGTGCCTTCCTTTACATCGCGGGGCAAATCCTTATACGTAACCGTAGCATGTTTTTCATCACCGGCCACCGTTTCCGTGCACAGCACGAAGGTTTGCCCTCTTTTCAGGCTTACCTTGCCCTTGGCGAAGTTGCCCAGTCTGATTTCCGGCCCCTTCGTATCCAGCATAATGGCAATCGGCAATCCCAGTTCTTCCCGAAGCTTTTTCACACGGGCCATTGTTTTGCCGTGCGTCTCGTGCGTGCCGTGCGAGAAGTTGAGCCTCGCCACATCCATACCGGAACGCATCATTTCACGTAAAACATCGTCGCTCTCCGTGGCAGGGCCAAGCGTGCAAACGATCTTTGTTTTGCGATATCTCATAAAAAATCTCCTCACCCAACAGTTTCAGCCAGATCAGCAGCAACTCAATGTTTCGTTTCCAGATCAAGCAGGGCCTTTTTCAGCTGCAGCCCGCCGCCGTATCCTACCAGATTTCCGCCTGCGCCCACCACCCGGTGACAGGGGATTAAAATCGGCAGCGGGTTCCGGTGGTTCGCCATACCCACCGCACGGGCCGCGCGGGGCCGGCCGCACAGAGCGGCCAGCTCTCCGTAGGTAATGGTGTGCCCATAGGGTACGCTGGCTGTAAGCGTTTGCCATACCAGCGCCATAAAAGACGTCCCCAGCGGCGCAAGGCGCAAATCAAACGATGTTCGTTCCCCTGAGAAATATTCGGCCAGTTGTTTCTGTGCCCGGGAAAGCAGGGGCGTTTGCGCAGGGACATCCGAGGGATACTGTTCGCCGTTCAGGCGCAGTTCGCACAGAAAATCGCCCCGCTGAACCAGCGTCATCCTGCCCAGGGGAGTCTCCGCAACCGCTGTTTGACAGGGCAGACCCTTCTGTTCGGCATTTCTCGCTGCTTCAAAATCCAGTGTGATTCCCATGGCGATCTCCTCCTTCGGTTACCCTCGCGGTGCGGCGGGGATTTGGATGCGCAGGCTCTCCTCGCCGTAAACACCCTGTTTCAGTTTTCGCCATAATGTATATGGAGCAAGGAACAGCGCCAGGCAGCAGGCTGCCATGATCCCGTAATCCCGCAGGAGATTGTCGCTGCCGTCCACACTGAACTCCACCAAAACGCAACACAGGATCGCAGTGATCGCCACCAGCCAGGTGATGATCAGCCGCAAATCCGCGCCGCGCGCCCGTAAAAAGAGCAGCATGTAAACCGCTAACCCCGCCAGCAGAATGCCGCCAAGTACCCTGTGGTTCGTTAAATCAAGCACATGGTTGATCGGCCGGATCATCAGATACCCGACCAGCGCCACGGCGGGCAACAGGAGCCACGCGACAACCGTCGTCTTGCGTATCTGGCGGATATGCGCATACCGAGCGCCCAGAATCGCCAGCACCACCAGCGGGAGTAACGCGCAGGCAAGCTGCTGCACCCGGATGAATCCGGCCACCATATGTCCGTCGTCCCGCAGGCTTTCCAGAATAATCTGCATTGCGCCAAGCAGAGCGTATACCAGCATCGCCGTATCCCCGGCACGTGTTTTCCGATCCCTTGTGCGCCCAAAAAACAGAACCAGCGAGAGGATCAACAGCAGTGCCGCAGCGGCCGCTTCATACCGGTATACCGCCATGCGCAGCAGGGTAAGCGTGCCCATTTTTTCAGTAACGAACAGCCACGGCATGATCTGGGCCAGCGATGTGGCTTCCACCTGCCGTCCGATTCCCAGTTGGCCGTCGGTAAACGCTTCGGCCAGCCGAAGGCCAATCAGAAGAAACCCGATCGGCGCGACAGTCACATCCAACAGAACGCCGAAGCGTACTTTCCGGATTTTCGCCGTCAGCAGAGTCGCCAGAAACAATCCGCACAGCGCGCCGATCAGGCTGTATCCCCCGTCCCAGAAATGCAGCATCAGCCACGGCTGCGAAACACTCTCGGTGAAGTAGCTGTAATTAACCGCACAATATCCCAGTCGCGAAAAAAGCAGCCCCATCGGCAGGGCAAACAGGCCATACCAGCGCACCGTTCCCGCAGGAAGGCGCCTCACATAGCCCAGTACACCCGCAAGGCAAAGATATGCAAGCGCGCTTGCCCCAGCGATCAGACCGTACCAGTACCCAGTAAGTCCCAACACGGAAAAGGTCACGGCCGCCGCCTCCTTATTGCGCTGCACCCTGTTCGGTAGCGGACGCAAAGTAAACGATGTCGTTAACCGAGCGTTCCTCTACCCCTTTGATGCTCAACAGCTGGTTGTGATACACCAGCGCCGAGCTGTTGCCGCCGTCCAGATTATATGCCTGCTGGCAGCCGATCTGCGCCATAAACTTGGCCAGCGTCGGCAGCGTAACCCCCGCAGACTCATCAATACGCCCGTCCACCGTCACGATGGCGTAGGCGAGAGGGCCGATCTGCCCGATCGCGGCACGCGGTTCCTGCCCGTAAGGGTTCCATCCGTACTCCTGCGAAATGTCGCAGAGATTGCCGTCCATCACCAGCGAAGGTCCGAAAAAGAAGGCGTTCACAATCTGATGGGTTTGCAGGAGGGTGACAATGGCGTTCTGCTGTGTCTGTTTTCCGGCGGGCAGCAGGTGAAAATCCGCGTTCTCATCAATCAACAGCAGGTCGTAATTATCGCTCACTTTTTTACGAACCGTCTGCCCCTGCCGCACAATGTAGCCGCCCGTATACTTGGAATAGAAGTCGCCGTTTACCGCCACGACAGCGTTCACGCTTTTCGCAAGCGTCGTGGTAGGCGCGGTGCGCGTGCTGTTCAAATCCCCCGCCACGGCGGTGCGCAGCTGCGACGGCGTGGCAATTTTCACATACGCGACGTGGTAAATACTGTCGTCCTGTTTCACTTGCTGTATCTCCACGATGATCGTATCATCGCGGTAACCCGTGTCGGTAAAGTTCGCTTCCACCGGTGCGCGGCCGACGGTGTTGATATCCTCGTCCAGACTTGCGATATCGTTCACAGGCAAAATGTCGCTTATCGCGGCGCTGGCGAGAATCCGAAACGGTTTCAGCTGTGCCCCGAGATCAGCGGGCACCTCGGCTTCGTCGTCGTCACCCCAGTCCATCGGCGCGTCGTTCTGGTATTGTTGCCGGGCTGTCTGCAGGATCGCGCCGGATGGCACTGCAAAGGTTAGTGATAGCGCCATCGCCGCAACAAGCAGTGTAATCAGCGTGAGAGTCAGTCGAGATCCTCTATGGTTGCCCTTCATGTACGAATTCGTCCCTTTCTTTATCATTTCACGCGCCGTTTTCCCGAAGTCAGGCGTGAAATCTGCCATAAATTATTATACATGATCGCACTGTTCACGGCAAGGATGAAACGGTTTCAACCCTTCACAGCCGGCGCGTTTCGTCCAGAAAGCGCTGCTCGTTCAACAACGCTTCCAGCATATACACGTTGCGGCACAGCAGCGTGCCCGCCTGTTCGACAGCGCTGATAAATTCGCCGCTCATGGCGCGCAACCCGCCCTGTTCCGTAAGCGGGCACACCGCCCACGCACGCGGGTCTATCTCGGCTTCTGCATGTGCGTTATCCCCGCCTTCATCCGTTACCACCTTGATATGGAGCGGAAAAACGCGGCACGCCAAGGGGCGATGGGCCCGGTCGCACTTTCCTTCGCAGATGAGTTTTTTTCCACCTTTATAAAGCGTATCGTCGTTTTCCAGCCGAAAGGCAAACCCTTCGATCGGTTCGCGGTAGAGACGCTCCTCATACGGCATCAGCAGCATCCCGTTTTCCCCGGTTTCATCTGCCTTGCAGCAGGCCCCGCCGCAGATACGCCCACAGTCGGTTTTAAGCGGCGTGGCATCTTCCAGCAGTTTTCGCGCCTCGCGCAGCGTTTTCAGCGCAAATGGCGCGTACAGGATTCCAAGCAATTTACCCATGACAGCCCTCCCCGTTTCGCCGTTATCCGGCTTCGCGGCGCCCCCATCATAACAAAGCCGGGCATGCATTTCAAGCGGTACGGATGCACTTTACCTGTTTCAAACGTAAACTTCATTCAATTCGACTTGCGTTCTGATCCGGTGGCGCGCAAACTGAAGAGGACGGTTCGTTTCGCCCTACGGCGATTGACTTTGCAGCCCGTCCGCGCTATGATATTTTCATGGCGGCTGCGCCGCAATTGAAGGAGGAAAAACCTCATGAAACTTGACACGAGCCGAACCGTCCGAGTCGGATTCGCGTTCCTCTCCATCTGTGCTTTCTGGCAGCTTTACGACAACGTGGTCCCCCTGATCCTCAAATTCACCTTCAATATCCCGGATGGGCCCAGCGGTATCGTGATGTCACTGGATAACATACTGGCGCTGTTTCTGTTGCCGCTGTTTGGCGCCCTTTCCGACCAGACCCATACCCGCCTTGGCAGGCGCACGCCTTTCATTCTGGGCGGCACGGCCGCGGCGGTGCTGCTGATGAATCTGCTGCCCATCGCGGATAATGCCCACAGCTTCTGGCTGTTTATCGTAGCGCTGGCGTTGCTGCTGGTTGCTATGGGCACTTACCGCTCCCCCGCCGTGGCGCTGATGCCGGACGTAACCCCTAAGCCTCTGCGCTCCAAGGGCAACGCAATCATCAATCTGATGGGCACGCTGGGCGGCATTTTTACGCTGGTCGTTACCAAGTTTCTGGTGTTTGACCGTGCCGACGGTTCCAGCGACTATACCTATCTGTTTATCGCGGTCGCGGTACTGATGGTAGCCGCCGTTATCGTTCTGTTGCTTACGGTAAAAGAGAAGAAGCTTGCGCAGGAAACCGCCGTTGTGAACGATGCTTACGACGCGGCGGAAGCCGCCAAGCTGCCGCCGGAAGAGCGCAGGGCCGAAGAAGAAGCTAGCCGGAAAGCCAAGGCAGGGCTGCGCTCCCTTTCGCCTGAGGTGCGGAAAAGTCTGATGCTGATCCTGTTCAGCGTGTTCTTCTGGTTTATGGGGTACAACGCCGTCACCACTGTGTTTACAAAGTACGTAATCGTGCAGTGGGGGTACGATCTCAGCACCGCCTCCAACTTCCTGATGATCGCCACGGGCGCGGCCATGCTTTGCTACATCCCGGTGGGCATGCTTTCCTCCCGGTTTGGCCGCAAGCGGATGATTCAGTTCGGCGTGATTCTGCTGGCCCTGAGCTTTGCTGTGCTGGCCCTGTTCAGTAAATTCTCACCGTTACTGTATGGCCTGTTTGCGCTGGTCGGTGTCGCGTGGGCCACTATCAACGTCAACAGCTATCCCATGGTAGTGGAGATCAGTAAAAGCGGCGACGTGGGCCAGTATACCGGGTATTATTACACCTTCTCCATGGCCGCGCAGATCGTGACCCCCATCCTGAGCGGTTACCTGATCCAATACCTCGGGTATCGCGTGCTTGCGCCCTACGCGGCTCTGATGGTGGCTATATCCTTTATTACCATATCGCTTACCCGGCACGGCGACGCTCGGCCCGAGGCCCCCAAGAGCGCGCTGGAAGCATACGACGCGGGAGATGATTAACCTTGGTGTGGTATCTTTGGCTGATAATCGCGGTTGCTTTTCTGTTCGCCCTGTATCTGTATCTGATTGCCCCAAGCCTGCGCCACCCTGCGCTGGGAGTGCTCGGCGGAAAATATTACGCGCATCGCGGTCTGCACGACGGCAACCATGCCGTACCGGAGAACAGCCTTGCGGCTTTCCAGCTGGCGGTGGAAGCGGGATATGGGATGGAACTGGATGTGCAGCTGACAAAAGATCATGTGCTGATTGTCCATCACGACGGCAACACCCGCCGCGTCTGCGGCGTGGATCGGGAGATCTGCAACACTCTTTACGAGGAGCTGCCTCCCCTGCCGGATGGTTCCCCTATCCCTACCTTCAGCGATGTAATGGCGCTGGTAGCCGGGCAGGAACCGATGATCGTAGAGGTCAAACCGGACGGTGATCCGCTGGCAAACGCCGTGGCCGCCCGCGAGGCGCTAAGTACCTATCCCGGGCCGTATTGCGTGGAATCCTTCCACCCGCTGGTGGTACGCTACTTCCGCAAAAACGCGCCGGATGTGCTGCGTGGTCAGCTGGCGATGGGCGGCCCCTATCACGCCGGCGAGACCAATCGCGTTCAGTTTACAGTGTTGAAATACATGCTGCTCAACTTTCTGGGGCGGCCGCATTTTATCGCTTATTCCTGCGCGCTGGATCGCAATCTGTCCATGGGGCTGATGAAACGGCTCTTTCATCCGATTCTGGTTGCGTGGACCGTGCGGGATCAGAAGACCATGGACTACGCGCAGGCCCAGTACGACCTGCCGATTTTCGAATTGTTCACCCCTAAGCCCAAACAGTAAGCGACAGCTTGAGCATGTCTATTCCCACGCAGGATCGTTAGTCCTTTCAGGCCCGTATGCTCTTTAGCGCATGTCGTGCAGGGAAACACGCGTGTAAACGCAAGCCCCTGCACGACAGAGCCATAAAAAGCGACGGGTTCCTTTTTTCGGTCATGTCTGCCAGTCATATCGCCGTATTGCAGCATAAGGCTATTCGTGGTAGAATACGGAAGGTTCCACCACCACATTTTGCGGCCAGAGCTGCTTGCGGCTCGGGAAGGCGGCGTACCTGTGCAATTCTGCACTCTCTTCAGCGGTTCCAGCGGCAATGTTGTTTACCTCGCCACCGACCGTGGCGCGGTACTGATTGATTGCGGCATGAGCGGTAAACAGACCTTGGAAGCGATGGCGAAAGCCGGGCTGGACCCCGCGGCAATCCATGCGATCCTGATTACGCACGAACACAGCGATCATATCAAAGGCGTCGGCGTTGTCAGCCGCAAGCTGGGCGTGCCCGTCTACGCGACCGAAGGCACATGGAGCGGGATGCCCGCTTCGCTTGGCGAATTTTCCGCCTGCGACCGGGTCGTAATCTCCGCAGGAGAGAGCTTTTTTCTCGATGATATGGAGATTGTTCCTTTTTCGATTCCCCATGACGCGAACGACCCGGTGGGCTATCGTTTTTTTACCGGTCGCCACAGCGTAGCCATCGCAACCGATCTGGGGTACTTTTCCCAAACGGTGTGCGATGCGGTATCTGGTTCGGAGATCGTTCTGCTGGAGAGCAATCACGACCCGGAGTTGCTGAAAAACAACCCGCATTATCCGGCGATGCTGAAGAAGCGGATTCTGGGCAAAAAGGGCCATCTCAGCAATGACGCCGGGGCGGAGGCGGCTGTGCGGCTGGCGCAATGCGGCACTAAACACCTGCTGCTGGGGCACCTGAGCAGCGAAAACAACACCCCGGAAATAGCCTACCGCACCACGCACGCGGCGTTAACCTCCGCGGGAGCCTGTGTGGGCGAAGACATCAGCCTGCACGTCGCCGCCCGGTATCAGGCCAGTTTCTTATACCGTGTGTAAGCTGCCCCGCCCTCACCTGTACAAAGGCCGCTCAGCAGGAGGAAAACATGGATTTTCGCGTAATGGATGAAACCGTTGTCTTCGAAGGTCATGGGCTCACGTTGCTGGTAAATGACGATTGCGGATGCGTTTTTTCGGACGGGTGCCGCATCCGGGATATTAACGGCGCCGTGCACCTTGTGGAGCACGTCACCCGGCAGGAAGATTTAACCTGCCTGTTTATCCGCAATGGCGACGCAGCGTATTTTGACCGTCTTTTCCGCAATATTCGGGTGGACGCGACGCTGTTTGTGCTGCTGGAAAGGGACGAATAAATGGCGTTCACCATTCTCTGCGTTGGCAAGGCCCGGGAACGTTTTTATGCCGATGCGGTCATCGAATACCGCAAGCGCCTGTCCGCATTGGTTCCCTGCGAAGTTGTCGAAGTGCCGGACGAACCGGAGCCCAAGCAGCTGTCCGACGCCGCGATTGAACAGGTGAAACGTGCAGAAGGCGAACGCCTGCTGAGCCGCATTCCTTCCGGCGCGTATGTTTTTGCCTTATGCGTGGACGCAAAACAACCCACCAGCGAAGAACTGGCCATGAAAATTCAGTCGCTCTTTAATACAGGTCGCAGCGATCTGTATTTTGTGATCGGCGGCTCGCTGGGGCTAAACGAAAACGTTCTGCGCCGGGCGGACGAAAAACTGGGGCTAAGCCGCCTTACGTTCCCCCACCAGCTTGCGCGCGCCATCCTGGCGGAGCAATTGTACCGCGCCGCAAAAATCAACGCGGGCCAGCGGTATCACAAATAAGCGTTTGAATTTTCGCTATTTCGGAACCAAACCGAATTTCGCTCGTCTGATTAGTGAAACAAAATCAGGGAGGGATCGGGATGAAGAAACTGCTTGCGCTTATCAGCGCGCTGTTCATTGCAACGTTATCGTTCGCCGCCTGCGCAGAAGCCACCGCTACGCTGGAGGGGTTGATTACTGAGATCGACGACGGCTATTTTCTGATGAACGATGTGCAGCAGGGAATCGTCCGCATCAATCTGGACGAAACGACTGTTTACGAGGGCACGGCTACCCGAACATCGCTTGTCAGGGGACAATATGTCTACGTACAGTATAACGGCGTGATGACCCGCAGCCTGCCGCCACAGGTCTCCGCGCAAAAAGTAAGCTGTTTTCAGGTTAGCGGTACCGTATCGGCTTTACTGGAGAATGGGTTTATCGTGGATGGCGACAGTACGCTCAAGCAGGTTGTCGTTCACGCCGGTTCCGATCAGCCCCCTGTCTTTAAGGGCATGGCTGTAACCCTTTACTACAACGGGATTATGGCACTCAGCCAGCCGCCGCAGATTAACGCCGTACACATGGTGGTGCCGACGCTTTCCGGCAGCGCGTCCAACGTGACGGACAAAGGCTTTACCCTGACATCGGCAGATGGGACCCAATACGCCGTTACGCTTACGAGCGAAACGGTTGTCTCCGCCCTGCCCGCGGATGGAGAAACCTTGGTCGTCTACTACAGCGGCCAACTGACCAACGGCGCAGCCACCGCGCTGGGAATCGCATCCGGCGCGACGGATGATGCAGCCACCGCGGGAAGCGTGGAATCCTGATCACGGTCCCCTAATCCGTGTAAGTAAAAAACAGCCGCCCGACGCATGATCTGCGCCGGGCGGCTGAATTGTTTCCCCTTATTGTACGGTAACTTCCACGCGGCAGGTTTTTCCGGTCTGATCGGATGCCGGGATGGTTTGGCCACTGATCGGCACACCGTCCACCAGCAGCGTCACTTTCCCCTTTTCACCACCGGACAGGTTATGGATGGTGATTTCATATTCGTTTCCGCGGAACAGGCGGCTTACCTGTACTTCCTTCATGGAGGCGGGCAGGCAGGGATCGATCATCAGGCCGTTATACTGCGGCTTGATCCCCAGCATCGCCTGAGATACTGCATAGAAGTTCCAGGCTGCCGTACCGGTCAGCCAGCTGTTCTTCCCTTCGCCGGGCTTAAAACTCTCCTTGCCGTTCATCGTCTGGCAATACACGTACGGCTCGGTACGATGTAATAGCTGATCCTCCACATAGGCGGGAGAAGTGCGACGGTAGATGTCAAACGCGCGATCGCCGTGGCCCAGCACCGTTTCCGCGATCACAATCCATGGGTTGTTGTGGCAGAACACGGAACCGTTTTCCTTGTATCCCGGCGGATAGGAGCTGATTTCTCCCAGATTGAGATGATACGATTTGTAGGCGGGCCACAACAGCACCACGCCGTATTGGAAGAGCAGGTTTTCCTGCGTAGCGTCCAGTGCTTTTTGCGCCATGCCGTTGTCTTTGCCGATTCCGGCCATCACGCACATCCCCTGCGGCTCGATGAAAATTCTCCCCTCGTCGCAGCTGTCGGAACCGACTTTATCACCGTTCGCGTCGTATGCGCGCAGGAACCAGTTGCCATCCCAACCGTGCGTCTCCACAGCCTTTTCCATAGCAATCTTTTCGCGGCGGGCATAGGCAGCCTCGTCGGTTTCGCCCAACAGCTCGCACAGTGCGGCGTAATCCTCCGCAACGCCTACGAACATCCCGGCGATAAACACGCTTTCCGCAATGCCGGTGTCGTTGTTGGTCACCGTCTGGAAACTCTCGCCCGGCTCGGAGGAATAGCAGTTGAGGTTGAGGCAATCGTTCCAGTCCGCGCGGCCGATCAGCGGTAATCCGTGCGGTCCGCGATGCTCCGCCGTATAGTGGAATGAACGGCGAAGATGTTCCCGCATCGGGGCAGCCATCTCGGGGTTATTATCGAAGTCAACCATCTCATCCAGCAGCGCCATATCGCCGGTTTCTTTCAGGTAAGCGGCCACGGCGTAAATCAGCCAGAGCGGATCGTCGTTAAAACCGCTGCCCACATCCAGATTGCCGCGCTTCGTCAGCGGCTGGTACTGGTGGTAGGCGCTCCCGTCCGGGAACTGGGTGGCCGCAATATCGAGAATTCGGTCACGGGCGCGTTCCGGGATCAGGTGGACAAAGCCGAGCAGGTCCTGGCTGCAGTCGCGGAAGCCCATGCCGCGACCGATACCGCTTTCAAAATAGCTGGCCGAACGGCTCATGTTGAAGGTGACCATGCACTGGTATTGGTTCCAGATGTTCACCTGCCGGTCAAACCGATCGTCTCCGGTCTGCACAGTAAAGCGGCTCAGCAGTTTCGTCCAGTAAACCTTCAGTTCCTCAAGGTGCGCGTCAAACTGCGCGTCCGTGCGGAACTCCTTCAGCAGCGCGTGCGCGTCATCCTTGTTGATCACGCCGGGTGCAATAAACTTACGGTCGCGCGGACTTTCACAGAAGCCCAGCACAAAAATGAAACTGGCAGTCTCGCCCGGCTTTAACGTACGGCGGATGCAATGGCTGGCGATCGGAGCCCAGCCGTGCGCCTCACTGTTGCGGGGCCGATCCTCCAGCACAGCTTCGGGGCGATCCAGCCCGTTATACAGACCGACGAACGTCTCGCGATCGGTGTCGTAACCGTCCACTGCCGCGTTCACCGCGTAAACCGCGTAATGGTTGCGGCGTTCACGGTATTCCGATTTGTGGTAGATCGTCGCGCCGCTGTCTTCAAACTCCATTTCCGCCAGCGCGTAATTACGCTGGAAGTTGGTAGCGTCATCCTGTGCGTTCCACAGGCAAAACTCCACGAAGCTGAAAAGGCTGATATTTTTCTCTTCCGCGCTTTCGTTCGTAAGTGTCAGCCGGGTAGTCTCCGCCCGGAATCCACGCGGCACCATAGAGACCTGCTCCGCTTTCAAGCCGTTCTTTCGGGAAGTAATTGCGGTGTAGCCCATCCCGTGGCGGCACTCGTAGCTGTCCAGCTGGGTCTGGGTGGGCTGCCAGCCAGGATTCCAGACTGTGTTCCCGTCGCGCAGGTAAAAGTACTTGCCGCCCGCGTCGGTGGGTATGTTGTTATAGCGGTAACGCGTCAGCCGCAGCATGCGCGCATCCTTACAGAACGAGTATCCCCCCGAAGTGTTGCTGATCAGCGAAAAGAACTCCTCGCTCCCCAGATAGTTGATCCAGGGATAGGGGGTGTCCGGGCGCGTGATGATATACTCCCGTTTTGCGTCGTCGTACATTCCAAAGTTCATGCTTTGTACTCCTTCGGTATTATTGCGGTATGAATGGACTGCGGCCCGCATAAAGCGGGCCTGCGGGTGTCCTCAGGCCGGCTTTTCGCCGGCCGTGAGAAGTAATATAACGGAGCAGCATATGCTGTGTCCGGTCATTCTGCAACCGGTATCCGCGCAACCGTTTCCCCTTCAATCAGCGAGCAGGGAATGACTGTAATTTCCGGAATGGTCGTCTTGGGGCTTTCAATAATTTCCACCAGTTTACGGGCCGCCTCCGAGCCAATGCGGTTGGTATCCTGGCGGATGGTCGTCAGGCGCGGTTTCATCAGCTGCATCATGGGAATACCGTCATATCCCGTAATAGAAATATCCGCTGGAATTTGAAGGCCAGCTTCGGCAATCGCTTCATAAGCGCCCAGTGCGGCAAAGTCATCGGAGATCAGGATGCAGGTTGGGCGGTGCGGGAGCGCCAGCAGGCGCTTGGTCGCGCGGAAAACGGACGCCGGGTCGTTGTATTCGCAATCCAGCACATACTCCTCCGGCACAGGCACGCGCAGACCCGCCAGTGTGCGGTAAAACGAACCGAGGCGTGTATCGGTCACGGAGCTTTTCGGTCCGTGAATAAAAGCGATCTTGCGATGTCCCCGGCCGTATACATACTCCACCATCTGCCGGATGCCATCCACGTTGTCGGATTGGATGCCGATGCGGTTGTTAAACAGATGGTCAATCGTCACAATCGGCAGTTCGCTGTTCACCAGTTGGGAAACTTCCGGCTCCAGAAAATCGATACAGGCGATGCACACACCGTCTACCTCGCGGTAATGGCAGTGTTCCAGATAGGTCATCGTGGAATCGCCCATATTATGGCTGATAAACGTCACGTCATATCCGCGGCGTTCTGCTTCCTTTTTAAAACTTTCCAAAACGAACGAGAAAAACGCATGCGTAAGGCCACTTTGGTTGTCATCCACAAAAAGCACACCCAGATTGTAACTCCGCTTTGTTTTCAGCGCTCTCGCATGGGCGTTGGGATAATAACCGATCTCTTTGGCAGCCAGCGCGACCGCTTCTTTGGTTGCGTCGCTGATATCGGTATAGCCGTTCAGGGCTTTGCTGACGGTTGAGATAGATAGCCCGCAGCGCTTGGAAAGCTCCCGGATCGTAACCGCCATGCCCATATCCCCGCCTGTCTTTTCTGCTTTTTGCAGATTTATGGAAAAATCTACATCGTTTTCGTCATAAGATTATCGCTTCTTTCTGAAAAAGTCAAGTATTTTTCTGAAGTTCGTAAGTAATGCACAAACCTATATCTTATATTGCTTTTCAGCCTCTACATGATTTTGCTTTTTCTCAGGAATCCTGCGTTTGCATACAAGTAACGAATACGTTTTCGTTTATTTAAACATTGCGTTTATGCGATATCAAGATGTTTTTCGCTAAACTCCGGCATTTCACTCCGGTTTTCATTTGCCAAGGAACGGCTTTCATGCTACAATAACAGAAATAACCGCAATTTCTCAGGTTCTATACAAGTACATCCTGCCCCTTTGTTTTTCATTTGACATCCACCTCAACCGCTGGTAAAATAGGCGCAATACATTGGAAAGGATGAGGATGATGCTGGAAGAAAATCTCCGCACAGGGCTCACCTTCGACGACGTTCTGCTAGTTCCCGCCATGAGCAGCACGCTGCCCCGGAACGTGGATACCACCGTGGAGTTGACGCCGACGCTAAAGCTGAACATCCCTCTGCTCTCAGCCGCCATGGATACCGTTACAGACGCGCGCATGGCGATTGCGATGGCTCGTGAGGGCGGATTGGGAATCATCCATAAAAACATGACGATCGAGGAGCAGGCATCGCAGGTGGATAAGGTGAAGCGCAGTGAACACGGCGTAATAACCGATCCATTTTACCTGTCCCCGGATCATCTGATCCGCGACGCGGAAGCGCTGATGGCACGGTATCGTATCAGCGGCGTTCCGATCACACGGGGGAAAAAGCTGGTCGGTATTCTGACCAACCGCGATCTCCGCTTTGAAACCGATGACAGCCGCCGGATCGAAGAAGTGATGACGTCCAAAAACCTGATCACCGCTCCGGTCGGCACCACGCTTGAGGACGCAAAAAAGCTTCTGGCCGCCCACCGTATTGAAAAACTGCCCATTGTTAACGATCAGTACGAGCTATGCGGGCTGATTACCATAAAGGATATCGAAAAAGCAACCAAGTATCCCAACTCCGCCAAAGACCAGCACGGCCGCCTGCTGTGCGGCGCGGCCGTAGGAATTACCGGCGACTGTATGGAGCGCGTAGAGGCGCTGGTGAAGGCCAAGGTGGACGCGATTTCGATCGATACCGCGCACGCGCACAGCAAAGGCGCGCTGGACCTGATGCGCAGCATGCGCGCAGCGTTCCCGGACCTGACCGTGATCGCTGGTAACGTGGCGACCGCCGAGGCCACCAAGGCCCTGATTGAAGCCGGCGCCAGCATCATCAAAGTTGGTATCGGCCCGGGCAGCATCTGTACCACCCGCATCGTAAGCGGGATCGGCGTACCCCAAATTACTGCCATTGCGGATTGCGCAAAGGAAGCGGATCGTAAGGGTGTCGCTGTCATCGCGGACGGCGGCATCAAATACTCCGGAGACATCCCCAAGGCGATCGCCGCGGGAGCTAAAGCCGTTATGATCGGCAGCCTGTTCGCGGGCGTGGACGAAAGCCCGGGAGAAATGGAGATTTACCAGGGTCGCAGCTTCAAGGTTTATCGCGGCATGGGCAGTTTGGGTGCCATGCAGCAGGCGCACGGCAGCAGCGACCGGTATTTTCAGGAGAACGCACCCAAACTGGTACCGGAAGGCGTCGAAGGCCGTGTGCCGTATAAAGGCCCGCTAAGCGATACGGTGTTCCAGCTGATCGGCGGTCTGCGCGCCGGAATGTTCTACTGCGGTACCCCCAGCATTGACGAACTGCGCCGGGACGCCCGTTTTATCCGCATTACCGGCGCTGGCCTGCAGGAAAGCCATCCACACGATATTTCCATCACGAAGGAAAGCCCCAATTATTCCCGCAACGGGCTGTAAACCTCGCATAAAGACCCATGAAAAGCGACAGGACTTTCTTTCCAACATACCACATACTCCAAACGGACCACAAGGCAAGCGGTGCAAACCATAATATACAACCGGCGTGGCATCAAGCCACGCCGGTCTTTTGTTGTATTGGGAACAGTTTGTCACCTTGCCGTTTTACCGGGAGCAACGGGGTAGTTACTGCGCGGGAGTTTCGGCTGCCTCGTCGCCATGCCCAACGCTTCCGTTGATGTCGCTGATCGAGCCATCCTCCATATATTTATACAGCCCAACCGTGTCCTTATCCCCTGTGGTAATTACAGCGAAAGTACGC
>DAOPZG010000029.1:0-23034 GCA_035353235.1 Candidatus Limiplasma sp. | reverse complement strand
CTGCCACGACGACCAAAAGCTGTACGAAATGCTCTTTCTGGAGGGCTTCCAGGCGGGGCTGTCCTGGTATATTGTGTTAAGCAAGCGGGAGGCGTTCCGTCGCGCTTTTAACGGGTTTGACCCGGTGAAAATCGCCGCGTACGGCGAAAACGATGTGCAGCGTCTGTTATCGGCGGAGGGGATCATTAAAAACCGCCTGAAAATCAACGCCACGATTACCAACGCGCGGGTGTTTCTGGCGCTGCAAAAGGAATTCGGTTCCTTCGACCGTTATCTGCAAAGCTTTATTCCCAACGGGCCGGTGGTGAACGACATCGGAAGCGTAACCGAGCTCCCCGTAAGCTCCCCGCTGAGCGACGCGGTATCCGCCGACCTGCGCAAACGCGGCATGAAGTTTGTGGGCACGGTGACGGTCTACAGCTTTCTGGAATCCGTGGGCGTGGTGATCGACCACGAACGGCACTGCTTTGTATTAGGGGAGATTTAACTCGCTCCTGAGAATATTAAAATGGAATACAGTTCGGGGCGGCCGCGCGGAGGAGATACGCGGCTGCCCCTTTTGTTGTGTGTGCCCGCCGGTTTACCGCGCGGCAATCTCGCTGTCTTTGGGCACGTAGTCGGTCATGGTGTGGTCGAGATAGCTGGAATAGGCACTCATGTCGAAATAACCCGTCCCGGTCAGGCCGAACAGGATGTTCTTCGCTTCGCCGGTTTCACGGCATTTGATCGCCTCGTCCATGGCGCAGCGGATAGCGTGGGCGCTTTCCGGCGCGGGCAGGATGGTTTCGATGCGGGCAAACTGCACCGCCGCGTCAAACACCTGGGTTTGCTCGTAGCTTACGGCTTCCATGTAGCCGTCGTGGTACAGCTTGGACAGGATGGGGCTCATGCCGTGGTAGCGCAGGCCGCCCGCGTGGTTGGCGGAGGGGATAAAGCCGGAACCCAGCGTGTACATCTTGGCCATGGGCGTGATCTTGCCGGTATCGCAGAAGTCATACTCGTACCGTCCGCGTGTCAGCGACGGACAACTGGCGGGCTCCACGGCCACGTAACGGGTGCCCTTGCGTTTTCCCTGCAGCGTATCCCGCATGAAGGGGGCGATCAACCCGCCCAGGTTGCTGCCGCCGCCCGCGCAGCCGATGACCACGTCCGGATATTCGCCGTATTCCATCAGCGCCTCGTAACTTTCCAGCCCGATCACGGACTGGTGGAGAAGCACCTGATTGAGAACAGAACCCAGAACATAGCGGCAGTTGGGCGTGGTTACGGCCCTTTCCACCGCTTCGGAGATGGCGCAGCCGAGGCTGCCGGTGGTGTTCGGGTCGTTGGCGAGGATTTTGCGCCCGGCTTCGGTGGTGTCACTGGGGCTGGCGATCACGTTCGCGCCGAAAGTGCGCATCACGTCTTTGCGGTAGGGCTTCTGGATATAGGAGCCTTTCACCATAAACACGGTCAGGTCCAGCCCGAACGCGGCGCACGCCTCGGCCAGCGCCGTGCCCCACTGCCCCGCGCCCGTTTCGGTTGTGAGTGATGTTAAGCCCTGATCCTTGGCGTAAAACGCCTGCGCCAGCGCGGAGTTAAGCTTGTGGCTGCCGGAGGTGTTGTTGCCCTCGAATTTGTAGTAGATATGCGCGGGGGTTTGCAGCGCCTGCTCCAGCCGATAGGCGCGCACGAGCGGCGAGGGGCGGTAGATACGGTACATGTCCAGAATCGGCCCGGGTATTTCAAACTCCGGGGTGTCGTTGTCCAGTTCCTGCGCAATCAGCTTGTCGCAGAACACGGGGCGCAGATCGTCCGGCGTTACGGGCTTGCCGGTGCCGGGGTTGATCAGCGGTTCCGGCTTCTCCGGCATATCGGCGCGAAGGTTATACCACGCTTTGGGCACCTTGTTTTCGGGAAGATAGTACCGATAGGGGATGTTTTTCATGGCGGGGTTCCTCCTTGCTTTATTTTCGCCGGATGCAGGGCGGGGTTGCCGGAAAAACAAAAAAGCCTGCCCCAATTCCAAAGGAATTGGGACAGACTTTGAATGTCTGCGGTGCCACCCAGTTTGCCGAAAAATCGGCCGCTCGCTTTCGCATACCAGCATATGCGCTTCGCGGATAACGGGTGAAGCTCCCGTCGGTCGCTCACGGCAGGGGGTTGTGCCCATTGCCTTTCGCTCCGCCCTCGGCGGTCCATTCAACGCGTACCCTCATACCGCACTCCCACCGCCGGCGGCTCTCTACGAATCGGGCAAGGCGTTTACTCATCCGCGTCACAGGTTTATGGACAGACTATAACCGATGCGGATGCGTTTGTCAAGCGTCGGATGGAAATTTTTTCATAGAACAGCGCGCGCCCCGGAATTTTGCCGAAGCGCGCGCTGTTAAGCCCCGAAGCGGATACCGCTGCCGGGGAGAGCTCCTGCCACGGCAGTGTATCACGTTCCCGCCCGGAGGGGATCATGGTGCCTTTGAACCCCGGCAGCCTGTGGGATTAGAAGTTTTCCCCGTCCTTTGGGTTGTTGAGCACCCCCAGCACCACCAGCAGCTGCAACGCGGCGGCCACCACGCTGTTTAGCGCGTTGCTCAGGCCTGTATCCACAACACCCAGCAACACCAGCAGAGACAGCACCTGCGCCGCGATGGACGTCCACACCACGGGGGATTTTAACCGGTTCTGTTCCATATGCTTTACCTCCTATACTTCCGTTATGTCGTCAATGCGCTGGTTGGCGGTTTTCATCTGCTCGGCGAACACATCCAGCCGTTTCTCGGCGCAGTACATCCGGTCGATCAGGGTATTATGCTGATCCACTTTGCGCTCCAGCTGTTCCAGCCGGTAGTTAACCAGCTTGTTGGATACCAGGATTCCGCCGAATGTGCCGGTTACGGTCCCCAGCAACGACAGCAGCGCGGCAAGCATCCCTTCGCTCATTTCAGCCTTTCGCCTCCTGCATCGCGGTCAGCCGCGCCTGCGCCAGCGCCGCCCAGGTGCGCTTGCTTACGTATCCGTCCACGGTCAGGCCGCGCTGTTGCTGAAACGCGCGTACCGCGGCGGTGGTCGCGGGGCCGAAAACCCCGTCCGCGCCGTATGCGCCCAGATCGTAGCCCAGATCCGAAAGCCACGTTTGCAGCCGCCGCACAGCCCCGCCTTTGCACCCGGGTTTGACTGGGTAAAACCCGGACGTGTCCTCGGCGAGCGACGTGTCGGAAGTAATTTGGGTATCCTGTCCGGCTTCCGTAGACACACCTTCAGCTGCGGCAGCGTCCGAAGCGGCAGGCTCGCCTGCTTCCACCGCCGGGCTGCATATTTTTGCCTGCTGCGCTTCGCTTAAGCCATAATCCACCCAGCAGGACAGGCCGACGCGATTCCAGCCCCCGCCCGGGATGGTCTTACCCGCGAATTTGCTTTCGGCCACCTTTCCGCGGGAACTGCTGGCGTGCAGCGCGCAATCCCCCAGATACACACCCATGTGCTCGGCGTTTCCCAGCCCGTCGCCCGCGTATTTGTCCGGCGCGCCGGTCTCCTCCCAGATAAACACAAACGCCCCGCCCGGCACACAGCCGAAGGTTTTAGCGCATTCCTCCGGCGTGCCCGTCCATACGCACCTGCGCCAGTGGGCGTTGCTGCCCGGCAGGTTACATTCAGCTTTGGGCACGCCGCACCGGATCAGCAGGTATTCCGCCAGCCCCTGGCAATCCATCCCGTTCAGCTCCATTCCATTGGCCGTGTAGGGAATGGTCGTCTTTTCTGCGTAGGCCAGCAGCTCCCGGCCTGCGGCGATCAGCGCCGCGTTGGTTACTTTGGTTGCCATTCTTGTTTTCTCCTTTTACGGGCTTACAGGTACAGCACCAGCCAGCGTACCACTACCAGCGTATCCGACGTGGCGTTTGTGGGCAGGCCCGCGCACAGGGTGAGGCTGTCCCCCAGACTGCCGACGGAACAGGAACGCCCCTGCGGGTAGGAGGTCATCAGCGAACACAACGCGATTTTGTTCTGCGTGGCCGTCCCATCCCGCGCCGCGGCCAGATCAGCGGCGGATACGGTGACCGACGCGCTGTTGCTGCCTGCGGGGATGGTGATATTGACGATGCCGGTCGCGCTGCCTGCCGCCGCAAGCCGCGATCCGCCAAGGTTTTTCAGGGCGGCGCTTTTCGCGTTTGCGCCCGTGCCGCCTAACGTTACGGGCAGGGGACTGGCGGAGGTGAGCAGGTTTTGCTTCTTCGCGTCCATCTGCTGGAGCTGGGCCAGCAGGTTTCCGGCGACGTCCGAACCCAGCGTGTTCTGGATAGACGCAAACCACGCGTCGAATGCGACTTCCCGGCCGGTGCGGAAGGCCGCCAGATCGGCGGCGATCTGCGCGTAGTAGGCGGAAGTGTCCGTATCCGCGATGATGGTGGCAACCGCGCCGCAGCGGTTGCTGTCCAGTCGGGTATCGGTAATGCGTTCCTGCGTGATGCCACTGGTGCCTTTGGCGATAAACAGGTTCGCCAGCCCCAACTCCCAGACGCTTGCGTTTCGCGTGAGCTGCGGGGCTGTGGGCGACGCGGCCGCCGTGCCCTGCACCACGTACAGGTCGATGCTCAGCGCCGCGGGCAGCAGGTTTAAGCGGAGCACCACGCTGTCGATGCGGTCCAGGCTGGAGTCGGCGGCCTGTACGGTCAGCACCCGCTCCGCCTCCTCGTATACCTGCCGTCCGTTCAGGTTGGCATAGCCGGGATGTACCTTCACGGTCATGCCTTGGGCGGTTACCACCTGAAAGCTGGTGGCAACGTCCAGATACACGCCGTTGCGAAAGTATTTGGCAAGGATTTTCGCGATCACGTCCGAACTGTACGCCTTTGAATAAACCGGGTTTCCGTTTTCATCCTGGGTCAGGGTGGAATCAAAGGGCCAGGATACCGCCATATAAAGCCTCCTTATTAACCAACCGTTGGGGATTCGTCGCCAAATTCAAGCGTTACGGTATGCGCGTTTTCCTTCCAGACCTCGTTCACTTCCAGAATGCGGGCCTCGAAAGACAGGTTCAACCGGTCGTCGCGCACGTCGCACAGGTCGCCCAGATCGTAGTCCGTCCGGTAAAACAGGTTGTTTTGCAGCGTGTCGGCGTTCAGGCTCTGCTGATACGGATGACGGGCAAGCTCGGTCAGCGCCCGTGTGCGTACCGCCGCCAGCAGGTCCGCCTCCGCCTGCCCGTCGGTCAGGGTAAGCCCGGTGTCCAGATACAGCGAGCGCACCGGCTCCGTCAGGTCGGTCCGGCAATCCAGCGCCATGGTGGTATCCGCGTAGGCGGCGATAACAAAATTGCGGTAATCGCTGCTGTCCTGCGTAAGGGTGAGGCCGTCCACAGTGCCGAACCCCTGGCTGAATACCGCGTACGGGTGGCTCTGCTGCCGCTGGGTACGGTTCATTCCCTGCCACACCTCGTAGGAAAGAGCGCCTGTCGTATCGTCCATCCGGATACGCTGGCTCAGCCCCTGCTGGCGGAGCAGGGCGAAAGTCACGTCGCCCAGCGGCTCGCCCAGCGTATCCAGCGCGGCGATGCCGCCCAGGCTGGCCCCGGTGGGTACGGTAATGCCCACATCCGTCAGCCTGTCGGCGACAAGCGACCGGCACAGGGCGGATACGTTGCCGCTCGCCTGTGCCCGGGGGTACAGGGCTTTCCAGTTGAGCATTCCTTCCAGAAAATATCCGCCGACCAGCACGAAATCCCCCTTCACGGTGCGCTGGGTTTCCACCTTCTGCACCATGCCGGTTTCCGGGCGCTCGCGCAGATCGAGGTAACGGATGCCCGTGTCCCAGTCACAGGCGCGCAGCTGCACCTGAAAATCCCCGGGTCCGTAATAACGCCGGTTCCATTGCACATTCAGGCACCGGAGCGTTTTCACGGGGCGGCGGGCCTGATCCAGCCCCCAGATATCCATATGGACCGCCTTTCTACGCGCCCAGAAAGCGTTTGTTGTAATATACGTACACATCCAGCACGTTGGCGCCCACGTCGGCGGTGTAGCCGATGGTGTTGGTGCCGGTCGCGAAGGCGAGGCTTGAAAAATCACTCGCTTTATCCAGCAGGGCGGCGGCGTTCGCGCCGTTTTTTTCCACGCTTTTCGTCTTACCGTCAATCACCAGCGTGTCGCCCGCCGTGAGGGTAGCGAGGAGGCGCACGTACCCGCCGCCGGTCTGGATACGGGGGTTGACGACCGTTCCGCGCGCGTACAGCACGGCCTTACAGTATGCCTCCGCGTCGCCGTCGTTCTCCAGATACACGGTCTGCGCATAGGCGTACAGGCCGTATAAACGGCCACAGGTGCCAAGCGCCGCGTAGGGGTACCCGCATCGCCCTCGGATGCCCGCAATGTTTTGCCCGAAGCCGTCCTCGCTTAAAAAATACCCTTCCGGCATCAGAAGGGATAATTTAACCGTCACGGGTTTGGCGGGGTTCTCGGTGGGGATTTCCAGCGCGCTTAACCGGCAACCGGTTGCGACGCGGCAGTCGCCTCCGCGGTGAATCTGCACATCATAAGACTGCGAAGCGATAAAGAACGAGGGCAGAGCGCGCACCAGCAGGTCATTGTAGGCGGATCGCCTTGCCTTGCAGGTGAAGGTGAGTTCGCGGCTGCCCACACGCGAACCGGTGATCAGATCGCCATCCCCCAGGGCGGCCTTCTGGCTGAACACCTCCAGTGCCGGCTCGTTCAGGCCTTCGGCGGCGGTCAGCCCCAACAGTCCCCCGTCCGCGGTGAACGTGCCGCCGTCGCCGCGCACCCAGCGAACCGATAAATCGCTCATACCCGCGCCTCCTTTCCCCGCGCGGCGGCCAGCCCGTAGGCGGCCTGCCGGCGCATGGCGCGCGCCACCTCGTCCGGCGCCTGCATGGGCGACGAAAAGGTGACGTTCTGCGTAACGTGATAGACCGTATCGCTTGGTCTCGCTGTTTCGTACGCTCCCTGCGCGGCGGACGCGTTCAGCGCAGCGGTTCCCGCCTGTGAAAAGACCGGCAGAGAAATTTTCTCTGTCACGGACTGCCCGATGGCCGCCAGCAGCGTGCCGTTCAGCGCCTGCCTGCCCGCAGCGGCGGTCTGCGTAAGGCTTATGTTCATCGCGGGCAGTACGCTCTGCGCCATCGTATCGGTAAACCCGTCCTGTATGCCAAGGGCCAGGTAACGCCCCACCTCGTCCCGGAAAAGCCGGGAGGGGCTGGTGATGCCCGCCGCGCGCCGCGCCGCCGCCAGCGCGGCATGGATAATACGGCTTAACGCCGCGCTTAACAGCCCGCTTTGTCCGTTGGCCCCCGCGGCCATGCCCGCTACGATGCTTTGTCCCACGCCTGTGCCGCCTGCTGTGCCGACGCTTCTGGCGGCGGATGTGGCCGTGTTCACCGCGCCCTGCGCCGCGAGGGTTGCCGCGGTGCTTTGCCGGATTCCCGCCGCAAAGCCTGCCGCCCACTGCGCGCCGGCCGCGTTTGCCGCCGCCAGCTGCGCGGGGCTCAGGCTGAAGGCTGCAAGCACGCTTTGGCACAGCTCCGCCAGCGAACCCTGCAACCGCGTCATCTCCGCCTGAAAGGCCGTGTCGTCCAGTTCCACGGTAAATACCACCTGGCCGTCGCTTCCCGCCATGGGTTATCCCTCCCTGTCTGATAATTGCCGCAGCACCGTGTCCGGGCTTTCCCCCGCGGCCAGCCTGCGGTCCAGCTCCCGGAGAAGCGCCTGTTCCGCTTTCCCCACGCGCGGGCGTACGGCAACCTGTTCCTTCAGCCGACGCAAACGCGCGCGCTCTTCCGGCGGGGCTGCGTTCTCATCCGCCATGCGCAGGCGTACCCGCGCGCCGAACGCCGTTTGCTCCGTAAGGCCCGCCACCAGTTCCCGAAACTCAAACCAGTGCAGCGGCTGCCGGAGCAGATCGATACCGTATTGCTGCCGGAACGAGGCGTACAGCGCGCCCGCGTCCTGCTCAAAATCCATCAGCGGCGGTTCATCCGCGTCCTGCGTTTCGCCGCCCGATACGAACGCCGAAAAAAGCGCCGCCATTTCCGGCGGCGGGTTGTCCCGAAAAAAATAATGCGCCAGATAAAGGAGCTTCGCCGGGGCTTCGCGGTCAGGGTCGCTCAGCCGCCGCAGGCAGCGCAGCACCGTGCGAAAATCCGGGTTGATCGGGTAAGCGCGTCCGTCCGCGCCGTTTAACGCAGCGGGCAGCGCCTGCTCCGCGGGCTGGCACAGCGAAAAAGCGTCAGGCTTCAAGGGCCGTGCCCTCCTCCTCTGGAGCGTCGTCCTCGCGGAGCGCCTCCCGCGCGTAGTGCCCGGCGGCTTCCTGCGCCAGCAGGCTAAGCCACTCCAGCATCAGGGACAGGCTGACGGGCCGACCCCCGCTTATGGAGTTCCCCGCGCCGTCGCCCAGCGCTTCGTTCAGGATCGCGTTCGCCTCGCCGGCAACGGCAAGCACCGTTTCCGTGGTTGTCGCGCCTGCCGCAAGTCCGGCGCATTTTTCCAGCAGCGCCTGTACGCGCGTGTACAAAGTAAGGTCGTTCAACCGCAGGGTAAAAACCTGCCCGTTGATCCGAATGGACGGGTCTTCCACCCGAAGCGTTACTTCCCGCATGGTTGCCTCCTCCTGACAGCGGCGGGGCGGGCGGCCGTTCGCCGACCCGCGCTCCGCCTGTGATAAGCCCCGGTTACGACGCGGCGGTAAAGGTTCTATGGGTCACGTCGAAAAGCCCCGGCGTCAGATCGCCGTTCTGGTGGAAAGTGCCGCCGAGCTTCACCACGCTCTTGGGGTCGCCCGCGGGGGGCGTAGCCTCCACCACAATGGCAAAACGCCGTGCCGCGTAGGTATCCGCCTGCCCCGATACGGGCACGGCCATATCCACGCTGATCAGCATCCGTTCGCAGTCCGCTCCGGTTTTCTGCTGGCGCGCGATGGCGGCCAGATCCTCCACGACCGGGTCCCCCTGCACGTACTGCGCTTCGTACGTCCAGCCGTTTTCATAGCCGGTTACGGTGCAGGTGGCGTTCACGTCCCCCACAAAGGCGGTTTTATCCACCTTGGGGTTGTTCTCCTCGCTGCATTTCACAAACCCGGCGTTCACATAGTGGTACTCCACCGTGTCGCCGGACGGGATGCCGTAATATTCGCGGATCAGGTTGCGGGTGATTTTCAAAGGGCCTGCCTCCTTATTCTTTGCATGCGGTTCAGTCCGCTGTGTACGTTACGTTCAGGGTGCTGCCAAACAGCCAGTACGCGCCGTCGCGGTCCAGGTAGCCGGGCGCGGCGGCGGTGCGCAGGGCTACGATCTGCCAGCCTTCGCCGCAGGGCAGCGCGTCCGCCCGGGTCAGCGCTTCGTGCAGGGCGCACAACGCGTCCAGCGCGGCGGCACGGTCCGTATGCTTGCTGTTCAGGGCGATCTCCAGCGTAACGGTTTGCCCGCCGGAGAGGGTCACGGTTTCCGTACGCCCGCCGGTTACGTTCAGGCTGATACCACCGTCCGATGGCAGCGGGCCCTGTGTTACCGGGACGAAGAGGGGCGCGCTGTTTATCATCGCAACCAGCGTGGCCAGCACCCGGGTTTGAATGCTCAAGCGGCGTCGCCTCCCAGCAATTTTGCGGCCAGCGCCCTCCATGCCGCTGAGTGTAAGGTTTTAGCGCGCTCGCACCAGCGCAGGCTGGCCGCGGCGTTATGTTTTCGGGACGGGGTGCCCGCGCTGTATACGCGCCGCGCGTAGGCGGTGTTCCACACCAGCCGCCCGCGACGGAGGTCGCTTGCGGCATAGGAGCTGGTAATCATCTGCCCGGTATCGTCGCGGGCGTATCGGTTGCAGTCCATAAGCACCTGCGCGGAAAGCGCGGGCAGGCAGGCCTTTACGGTCTTTGCCATGTCGGTAAAGGGGCTTTGCGGGGAAAGGGTTACGGTTGCCTGTGCCCGGTACATGGGGTCGCCTCCGATCCGGTTAATCGGTCAGGGAAAGCTCGACATGATGCAGCCGCCTGCCGCAGTACAGTTCCTTTACGGCGGCGACGCGATAATGCACACCCTGATACAGCACCAGCTGACCGGGAACGAACTGCACCTTGCGGGGGAGGCTCTGGCGAACGTCGTACCACAGCTGCGCGGTACGCCCCGCCCGCGTTTCCTCCCGGTCCTGGGTTATCGTCTGTTCGGTTTCCACGCGGATGCGGGTCAGCTCCGCAATTGGCACAGCCGTTGCTTCGTTCGTCCCAGTCGCCGCCAGCAGCGTGGCGCTGTGGATCAGGAACGCGCGCGGGATCGGGCGCATGGAAAGCGCCTCCTTTCTGAACAGGATTGTGCTCCCCAGCTTTTCGGCTGGGGTAGCGGGGGTTGTAAATCACGACCAACAGTCGTGTCGGTGAGGGAAAAGGAGGGCCAGCAGAGAAGCCATTTTGTCCGGCGGGTGCGGCGGGGGCGGGCCGGTTCGATTATAATGGCCCGCCCCCTTACGTTGCCGCTGATCTGCCGGGGGCAATCTAAAGACCCGGTTTCAGTCGCAGCGGGCGTAGCCTGTTAATAGCGGCAGCAGGGCCGCGGCGGCGGGACAATGCGCGCCTGTGCCTACGCCGTTTACGAAGCTGAACTGGCCTAAACTTCCGCTTTGCGGCTGGGGTTCCATCAGGGCTGTCGGCCCGCCCGCAAGGCTTACCGCCTGCGTCTGGTAGGCCAGATATTGCTGCAACGCCCGCCGGATCAGCGCCGGAAGCGTATCCGGGTCATGCGCGGTATAGTAGCCCAGGGTTCGCGCATCCAGCATGCTTTGGGCCAGCGTCTGGCAGGATTCGAAATCTTCCGGCGCGGGTTCGCCGGTGATGGATCGGTATTCGTCTGCGGTCAGCGCCATACGGTTACGCCTTCAGGTTGGAGGCGGCCAGCGTGAGGTAGCCTGCGGAGATCACCTTGCCATCCTTCAGGCCCGCGACCTCCAGCACGTCGCCCGCCGCCGCGCTGATCTGCGTAGTGCCGCTGGTCAGGGCCGTGCCCGTGTAGCTTTCGCCGAATACGGCGCGCGCGGCGGGGTTGCGGGTATACTTCCACGCGGTTGCGCCGCTTGCGTCGCTAAGCGTTAACACCGTCGCGCCGCTGGTGCTGCCCGGCGCGGCGACAATCGAAACGCTGCCCGGCGCGTACACGCAGCGAACGCCCTTCTGGCGCAGCACCTTGTGCGCATATACCATGCGGCCCTGCACGGCGGACGCGCCGATGTACTTGCCGCTTCCGTCCAGACTTTGCAGGCGCACAGGGGCCTGCCAGGCGTTCACGCGGGTGGCGAAGCGCGGGTGCCCGCAGATCATGGCCAGGTTGGGGGTATCGTCGTTAAACTCGATCACGTTAAAGCCCGCGATTCGGCCGATGGCACCGCTCTGTTTCACCTCGTCGCCCAGGCTGGAGGCCTGGGTAAACTCCGGGCTGCGCACCACGGCGGCGATCACGTCCGGCGTGCACAGGGCGTAACGGCCCGCGGCGGGAATGTTATCCTTGCTCATGCGGGTGCGCTGGTCCACCAGCACGCTGTAAACGGTATCCTTATCCACGGTACCCGCGCCTGTTACGGTGCCCGCGCCCAGCAGCTCGCTTGCGCCATCGATATCCATGGCGCGGCCCAGCGAATACCCGGCGCTGTCCAGCCGTTCGGCAATCAGCGCATCCGGCACGGAAGCCGCGTCGTAGCCATCGATAATTTCGTTTACCGCTTTGTCGCGGTTGATGGGCAGGGTGGTGTAGGCGGTGTTGCCGGTGGTGGGCGCGAGACCCGCGGCCCGGTCGTAGTCGCTGGCGGCCACCTCGTCGTCCCGGGTGGGGATTTTTACCGCGCCCGCGGCGGGATCGCCGTCATAATCGTTATTGAAAACCACGCCATCCTTGAGTACCAGCTCGCTGCGGAGTTTGGCGAGCACCAGCTCGCTGTAGCGTTCCTGCGATTCGTGTGCCATTCTTTTTTCCTCCTGCTATTCATGAAAAGTCAGATGCCGTTTCGTTTGTCTGCCGTAATACCCATCGGGGAATCCACCCGAACGGCGTCGCCGGGTCACTGCGGGCCTTCGATTGGCCGGAACCCCGGCCTGCGGCTGCGCGGCGCTTGACCCTGCGGCCTCAGCGAGCGGCGCAATTGCCTTTCATTTGCGAAGCCCCGGGTTTTTGCGGTAGAAGGCTTCCTCCACGCCGGTCAGCGGCTGCACGCCGCCTGCGGATACCCGCTGGGCCCACGCGCCGCGCGCGGGCGGCGCGAACAGATACCCCTTGCGTTGTTTCAGGGTTTCCAGCGCTTCGCGCACGCCGGTGACCGTGCCGTTTTCCGCAACCGCTACGACGGCGGGGTCCATCAGCTGCAGGGCAACCTCCGCGTCCACAAGCCCCAGTTCGCTTCCGACGCTTTTCACCTCGGCCAGTAGCAGCCGATGGTCGGCGGTTTCCACGCGCTTACGCACTTCGGGGGGCAGGTTTTCCGCCTGCTCGGCGCGCGCCTGCGTCAGCAGGTCCGACAGGGTATCTTCCGGCACGCCGTTCTGCTCGGCCATGGAGCGGACTACGCTGCTTTCGGCCCGGCGGGAACGTTCGGCGACAGCTTTCAGCAGGGTTTCCTTCAGGGCGGAGTCGGGGGCCTGATGATCATCCGGCGTTTCGGACGAGGCCGGGTTCGCGGCAGGCGCGTCGCCTTCGCCGCAACAGGGTACCGATGGATGCGACAGATTCAGAAACATCGTATATACCTCCGTTTAACGCCCGTCGGCGATCAATTCCGTTTCACACTTCGCCAACCCCCGCCTGGACAAGCCGGATGGGGTGTGCCCCGTACCGTCCCCGCAGGGGCATCCCGGGCGGGAAGGCTTTGCGTCAGGCCGTCGCCTGCCCCCTTACGGGGGAATGAAAAAACGCTCCTGCCGGATGGGCGGAAGCGTTGTTTCCGTGAGTGGGTTTCTGTAAACAGGTTTCCGTGAGTGAGGGTCCCTTAATGAGCTGCCGTATGTGTGAGCATGCGTACCGAAGAAGCCGCCTTGCAGGACCTTACTCCCCCTGGTATACGTTGTCCGCCGCCCGGTCAGCGGTTTGATCCGCGCCTGTGCCGGTAACGGCCGTGCCCCGCGTTTCCGCGGCGATTTCCGCCAGTTGCCGCTCCGCCTCGGCCTCCGAACAGTGCGATAGCTCCATAATGGCGCGCTTACGGCTTTTCAGGCCGCCCGCAACCAGCTTGAGCGTCCGTTCCGCCGCGGCGTTCGCGTCCTCGATGATGGAATCGTCAAACGATACGCGGGTCTGCATTTCGGCAGGCCCGCCGGTGAGCCAGCTTAAGGCGTTTACCATGCCGCACAGCGCGCGTTCCAACGGTTTTTCATTCCTTTTCAGGCTCTGGTACAGGTCGCTCTGCTCGCTGATGACCTCCGTAGCTGTGCGCGCCACGCCACTGTCGAAACGGTAGCGGCCCGTTCCCAGCCCGCACTTTTTGGACAGCAGATCGATCATCCGTTGCAACCCCGCCTCATGCTCGGCCGAGCGCAGGGTCATATCCAGCGGCTTCAGCTCGTCCGCGCCGTCCTGGCTTTGCTGATATACGTAAATCAGCACGTCGCTGGGGTCGAAGATCGGCTGGATGGCCCCGTCTTTCTGCATTTCGATACTGGCCAGCGATTGGGGCACCATTACGCGCTTTTTCCCCAGAACAAACTCGTTCACATAGCTGTCAAACACCAGATCGGCGGCCTTCAGCTGGTCGATCGCCATGCCGAAAACGCTCATTCCCATGGGCGAATCCGGCTCGGCGGCGTTGACTATGTTGGGCCGCAAAATTTGAAACAGCGGCACGGGCGAGGGCTCGCCAACCGTTTCCACGCCTTCCGGTGGGGGCAGTTCGTTCCCCTGTGCGTCCAGCCATGCGTTACGGATCACATACCCTTCCGGTTCGTGCGCGTGCACCTGCACATAATACCCTTCCGCGGCGCTTGCGCCGGAACCGAACACGCGGCGGCTGCCAAACGCGCATTCCGTGATATGGTCGCCCTCCCAGCGCAGGGGAAAGATCAGGTCGCCGCGGATATAGTCGATGGTCGGCAATCCCTGCGCGTCCGGGAATTCCACCAGCGCCCCGGTGCCCAGCGCCATCGTCCACTCCACCAGCCGGTTGGCACGCTCCATAAACGCGTTGCGCTCCAGAATCGCGGGCAGAGCAGGGAAACTCTCCGCGCTGATCTGTAATTTCTCGTTCATCAGCAACGTGGCGAAATCTTCACACACCGTTTTAGCCATACCAAGCCTGTAGCGGGTCAGCGTGCGCCGACCTGTGCCCACGCGCATGGTGTAATCGTGAAAGTCGCTTACATAGCCGCGGTACCAGGCCAGATATTCGCGCAGATGCGCCGCGTATGTCGCGGCGGGCGTATGGTAGCCGACACGTTCCAGATATTGCAGGATGATTGCGTTATCCAAATGGGAAGCCTCCTCTTTCTGATTTTTAGAAAATCAATCAAAATGCGCCCAGCGGGCGCGCGGGAGCAGAGATGTGTCTGCGGACACACCAAAGGGCTTTCCGCTCGCCCTTTGGAAACCTTCGGGGTATGCGTTTGGAGTAGGGGGCGAAAGACTCCCTCTGGGAGTACTGGAATGTCGTCCGCTGCTACCTACGGTCGCGCGACCGACGATCCAGTCCATCCTGCGAGGGAGTCTTTTGCCCCTATAGCAACAATATGCATGCGAAGGAAAAACGGGGAACGGGGAAAGAACATTTCGTTTCCACCACAGTAACAATGTGCGTGCGGAGCAAAACGGGGAACAAGAGACAGAGATATATTATGTCCACATCTTATCCCTTAAAGCTTTATCGGTATATTATCTTGCCGATTACTTTCCCATGGAATTACAGCCATGCTGGGTCGTAATTTTTCCCATCGCCTGAATACCAGCAGGCGGAGCGCGGCAGGGGTCGCTCGATGGATGGACGGGCTTGTCGGTCGCGCTACCGTAGGTAGCGGCGGACGACTATCCTGTACTCCGAAAGCGACCCCTGCCGTAATCCCGGGGAAGGTTGGGGAGGGGATCGCAAATCCCTTCCCCAAAGGGGCGCTCCTAGCGCCCCGCGCGAGCGGAAAGCCCCTGCCCATACCCGCAGGTATGGCCTTCTTGCGTTATGCACCGCCGCGTGCGTAACCGCGGCAACATTTTGCCTTTCAGGCAATTCCCATCATATCTTCCATGTAAGGCTCAAAGGAATATTCCAGCGCGTCCAGATTGTCGATGTTGGTGGTGCCGTCGTCCAGGCGAACGTCCTGCGTAGCGTGGCGCGCGTCCCAAAGCGCGGTCGCTAACGCGTCGCGGGTGTGGGGGCAGGTGCGCAGGATATGGTAGCGCCCGCCTGCCATCAGGCGGCAGAGAAAGCGGATGCGGCCGTTGATCGGCCCCTTGCGCGCCTTGCGAATCTCTACCGGAAGACGCTCCCGCACGCACGCGGCGCGCAGGCCCAGGATCAGCGTGGGTTCGGCGCTGTCGCAATAAGCGGTGTGCGCACCGAAGCGGGCAACGCAGTCGCGGGCGAAATCCGTAAACGCGGCTTCCAGACGTTCGGGGGTAATTTCTCCCTTGTGGTACCATTCCGCAAGCGTTACCATCCCGGCAAACCCCCGGGTAAAGCCAGTACAACAGAAGGCATGACCGGAACCGTTACCGCCAAAATCCACGCCGAGTGTCGCCGTGGCAAGCGGATACGCCGACAGCGCAGCGGGGTCAAGCGCAAAACGTTCCGGGTCGTCGGCGTACAGCCGGTATACCGCGCCTTCTGCCGCCACCCAGCGCCCCAGAATATAGCGGTCGTAATAAACGGTACCCGCATAATCCCGTTTCATGCGGGCTACCACGTCCGGCGGGTTGAAGGGGTTGTCGTCGATCGTGTAAGCCTGCTGATAGAGCGCGTCGCCGCCACGGTCCAGAAACTGCTTAAACCAGTGGGTAGGCCCTTCGGGGTTGCAGGTGCCGTCGAACAGGCTGTAGGCCTTGTCCAGACGGCTTTGCAGCATCCCGAATACGTCCGGGTGCCAGGTGGTCACCTCGTCGCCGTAGCAGTATTTGATACTGCTCCCGCGCAGGCGGTTCACCTGCCGCACGCTGTCCGCGCCCAGACAGTGGCAGGGCTGGCCGAATAGAACGGCCATGTTGTCGCTGCGGATGTCACCGACCAGCCCCGGGCCATACAGGGTTTGCATCGGCAGGATCAGGTTGCGGGTTAACGTCCCTTTGGTGCTGCCCAGAATCACATTCAGCCCTTCCCGATCCCGCCCGTCCAGAAGGCGCTTGGGCAACAGAAAATAATCCCCGTAGGTCTTGCCGGATCGGGTGGCGCCGGTTTTCACGTTCCATACCCGTGTGGCGTTCCGACGGTATTCACGTTGTTTTGCGCTCAGCAAAGGCGTTTGCTCCTTCCCCGGGGGTGGCGGCTTCTTCGTCCAGCCGCCGCATCAGCTCCGCTACACGATCCGTGCCTACGGCGCTGCCCGCGTTTGCCTGCGCTACCTCCCGCAGGGTTTTCAGGGCGTTGCTTAAATGCTGCAGCCCCATGCAGTTCACCAGCGCGTCCACCACTTCCAGTCGAAGGTTTTCTTCCACGGTTTCTCCCACAGGCTTTTCCTTACCCTGAAAGTCATCGTAGGTCACTTCCTTCCGGCGGCTTTTGTGTACCAGCACCTGTTTATCCAGCTCCCCTGCCGCGCGGGCTAATAGAACCGTTAACTGCGCGCGAATTGCTTCCAACGGGATCATGGGGTCGTCGGCTTCCTCCACTCGGGGTGACGGATGTGTTTCGGATGCCTGTGGCGGCAGGGCGGGCACAGCGGCGATCTGCCGCCACGCGCTTCGCAGCTGCACCCAATGTTCGGCTGCGCTGTGTTGTTTCACTCGGGGCAGGGGCGCGCCGTACTTTGCGCTGAGTTCCTTCAGGCTAATGCCGGTCTGGACGTATTCGGTCGCCAGAGCCTTCCAATCCGGGTTCACTCGCGCATCTCACCTCGTATATCAAAATGGGCGAACGCCGCGACCAGAGATTACGTCGTGGCGTTCGTCGAATGAACAGACCGGGAAAACGGGAGCGCGGAGGGGTGAGCCGCACTCCCGAGGGCGGGAAACCGGCGGACAGTGGTTGCGGTTCGGGCGATTGCATAAAGGCAAGAACGGTAAGTTGCCTTGCCGGTGAAGGCGCGTCAGGCGCCGGAGCCCGCCGAAAATCCATGCTGTCCGCGCGGGTTTCCCTGCCCGCTTTTCCACGTTGTCAGTATAAACCGGTTTTCAGTCCGATAGCGTCCGATGGATCGACCGGTCGGACGTTTGGCGCAATCCGCCTGTTTTCGCGCCGACGCGGTTGTTTGAGGCGGCCGGGCATGTTATAATATGTGGCAAGAAGTTCGAAACGGCTTACGTTTCATCATCGGAAAGGAAGCGCTGCGCCATGATCGCCATCGCCTGCGACCACGCCGGATTTGACCTGAAACCTCATGTGATCGCTGTTTTGGAGGAGATGGGCCTGCCCTACAAAGACCTGGGCACCAACTCCCACGACAGTGTGGATTATCCTAAATACGGGGAAATCGCCGCCCGCGCGGTGGCCTCCGGCGAATGTGAACTGGGGATTGTGATGTGCGGCACGGGCATCGGCATCGGCATCGCCGCCAACAAAGTGCGCGGTGTGCGCTGTGCTATCTGCTCGGACTGCTATTCCGCCAAGATGAGCCGGGAGCATAACAACGCTAACATGCTGGCGCTGGGCGCGCGGGTGGTGGGCAGCGAACTGGCCAAAATGATCGTTCGCACATGGCTTACCTCCCGGTTCGACGGCGACCGCCACGCCCGCCGCGTGGGGCAGATTACGACGCTGGATCAGGGCGGCACGCTGCTGCCGTAATTTTCTCGCGGTAAACGAAACCGAATGGGGCGCGTCGAATACGCGCCTTTTCCTTCGCGTTTGTTTGCCGCCTGTGGGAGTGAACCGATTTGAACAAGTCGTTACGCGCCAATCTGCTTTTACTGCTGACCGCCGCCATCTGGGGCGCGGCCTTTGTGGCGCAGGATGTGGCGATGGATTCCATGTCTCCATTCACCTTCAACGCCGCGCGCACGCTGGTGGCGGCGCTGGTGCTGCTGCCCTGCATCCGCCTTCTGGACGCGCTGGAGCGCCGCCGTGGCGGCCGGGCGGAAAATGCCGGGCGCACCTTCCGGCAGATGACGCCCGCGCAGCGGCGCACGCTGCTGCTGGGCGGGGTATGCTGCGGTGTGGCGCTGTTTTTCGGCACCAGCCTGCAGCAATTTGGCATCAAAGCCACTTCGGCGGGCAAAGCCGGGTTTGTCACGGCGCTGTATATCGTGCTGGTGCCGTTAAGCGGGCTGCTGTTCCGCCGCCCTGTGCGCCGGATCGTATGGCTGGCGGTCGGCCTTTGTACAGCGGGGCTTTTCCTGCTGTGCGTAACGGATACGCTTTCTATCGGCGCGGGGGATGTGGAACTGTTGCTGTGCGCGGTTGCCTTTACCGTGCATATTCTGCTGATTGACCATTTTTCTCCCCGTACCGATTGCGTGCGTATGAGCTGCCTGCAATTTCTGGTCACGTCGATCCTGTGTGGAATTGTGATGCTGGCAACCGAACATCCGACGCTTGCCGCGCTGGAAAAAGGGTGGATACCGCTGCTGTACGCGGGGGTGCTCAGCGGCGGGCTGGGCTACACATTGCAGATGATCGCCCAGCGGGATACCAACCCTACCGTCGCGTCGCTGCTGATGAGCCTGGAAAGCGTGTTCGCGGTGCTGGCGCAGTGGGCGATTCTGGGCGAACTGCTGTCCGCCAGAGAATTACTCGGCTGCGGGCTGATGCTGTGCGGCATCGTGCTGGCCCAGCTGCCTGCCCGAAAACGCGGCGCGGAGACGATTCGCCCCCGCGAATGTTAACAGTTCTGTCATCCTGCTTTCACCCAAACGTCACGATGCGAAACTATAACGTGTCTGTGAATGTTGAGGGGGTTACCTCTCCGCCATCACAAAGGAGGGTTTGGCATGAAGACGAACAACAGTCCTGAGGCTTCCAAAAAGCCGGTAGCAGGCAAGGATGGCAAACCTGTTCCGACCTCCAACGGCGCAAAGCCGTCCCTCGGAAAAGATACCAAGGGCAAGGCTTAACAATGGCAAAACCGCCGCGATGCAAAAGCACCGCGGCGGTTTTGTCAGTTTGCTTACAAAGGCTCATCTGCGTTGTCAGCTGCGGGATGGCAAGGGGTTCACTTACGAACGAGTAAGCTCAACCCCTTGCCACCTTTGCTTCCTAGCATCTGAACCTTTTAAGCAAGCTGCGGTTGGTAGCCTGCAAGAGGTTTGTCAATGGTTTCACTGAGGGTTATAGGCGGTTCTTCAGCCAGCCTGGTTCCGTGTGTGGGCCGGTTCGGCTTTTACCGCGCAAGGCGTTACCGGTGGATTTTTTTCTGAAACTCCAACCGGATTGCGTCGTGGTGTAAAATGATGGTCAGCAGCACCAGCGCCAGGCTGACTCCGCCCACCACGAACAGCGGCCAGTCCAGCCGGTTCCAGCCGACCATCGCGCAGAATATACCGATCAGACCGGCAGAAGCCAGTTCAAACAACGGTAAAAAATTCCGCTTTTCTTTTTTAAAATATGCCAAAAAATAGATCCCGGCTACGATCAAATCGGAAAACAGCACGATCGGGGCGACAAAACTGCTCCAACCGCCGCCAAATACCCCATCCAGTAAAAACAGGTACAGGCATACGGAAATGCCCACGTCAGTAATCTTCTTAATCACCGTGTTTTCCACCAGCGGGCGGTAGAAAAAGGTGATCCATAACACAGCTAAGCCGCCGATAGCCGCCAACGACCACAGCGTGCCGCCGTACAGCATGTTCATCAGCAGACAGCCATACCCAACGTATATAAACAGTGCGCGCATCAGCTCCCGGTGGTTGCGCCGCCAGAAACTGTGCGGCGCCTGCTCCGGGTAGGTAACGTGCACCTGCATGGGCGCAATCGACATACGCGGCTCCTTTCCGGCTTGCCCGTCAGGACGTGCCCTCCACATAAGGTTCCAGTCCCAGCCGCATCAGCTGGGCGTATAAAGCGTTTTCAAATACCGGCAGCGCGGTGGTTTTTACGATGGTAAACACCGCCCGGTCGCCGTAGCTGCAAAGCGAGCAGTTAGCACGATTGCGGATCGGGGGACCGAGCACGAAATCGAATTTTTCCACAAAGGGCCGCATTTCGGCGGGGAGCTTCACTTCCCCAAGGTTGGAGAACGTCGTGGTGAAAACCCCGTCGCTTAACCGGCCGTACAGCAAGTAGGCAATCGGGCGTTTCACGATCAGTGGAATCCAGCTCAAATAGCGCACCAGCTTCCGGGAAAGGGTCATGGTGCGGTCCAGCGCCTCCTTGCTGGTGCCTGTGGCGACCTGCGCGGATATTTTTGGCAGGATGTCGGCAAGCGAAGTCATTTCCACAGGGTGCAGGCGGATGGAGCAATACATGCTGAAATTGCGAAGCGTTCGCGACGGATAATACCGGCGCATGTTCGCGGGCAGCTGAACCTGAATCTTCTTTTTTCCGCCGTGCGATTCTGCGGCGGTCTTGGCGGCCATCATCAGGCAACCCAGCAGCAGCGTCGTAACGGTTACGTTTCGCTCTTTCGCCTGTTTGCGCAGTTCCGCCGTAGAGATATTCATATGCAGCACACGGCTGGGCTGCTCCAGCGTCGGCAGGCCGCGCAACTGCAGGGCGGTCTTGTCGCCGAAACCCTCCGGGGAGGGGCTTTCGTCCGCCATGGGGAAATCGTCCGCCCACTCCCGCGGGTTCGGGGTTTCATCCAGACGGAATATTCCCTCCTCCGCGGGCAGGTCGTTACCAAGCAGTTGCAGGTAGGTATGCAGCAGCGTACGCAGAAAGATCATGCCGCCGGTGCCGTCCGTGAGTACGTGAAAAAACTCCACGCTGACCCGGTTCTGGTACCACACCACGCGAAAGGTGGGCGAGCTGACCGCGTTTAAGCGGATGGGTGTGCAGGGGCGTTTGGTTTCCGGCTGCACGGCGAAACGGCGCATGGCGCTGTCGATGTAATGCCAGAACAGCCCGCATTTAATCGTGGTGGCGAAGTAGGGAAACCGCCGCATGGTGTAGACCAGCGCCATTTGCAGCAGTTCCGGCTCAACCAGTGATTTTAAGTAAAATGACATGCGGAACATCATCATCCGCTTTAATCCCATGCTGAGCGGGTACACCTTGGCCGCTGTATCCAGCGGGTACCACGTCGTGCGCTCCCGCAGGTAGAAATCCCCAAGTTGCACGGGGTCCAGCCGTTTCATCGCGTCAGCAAGCGGCAGGCCGTGGTCAACGTACCAGCGCAGCGCACGGATATGATCGTCCATCAGGGGTACGGTAAAGCGTTCGTGCAGGTCGATTCGCGCGCGCACATCGCAAAGATACGGCGTAAGCAGCGTCTGCTCCGCCGGGGTAAACAACCGCTGGGCCAATCGCATCCACGGGCGGTGTTCTGCCACGGGCAACCTCCTTGCGTTTTACGCGCGGTACAGGTGAAAATGGTTACCGTATACCCCTCCGGCGTTCCCGGGCTTTTGCCGGAATCGCGGCTAAAAACGGATCATCTTGCGTACGAACCGGTATCCGCCCACCAGCGTTCGACGGCCCGTTTCTCCCTGCGGCGAGGCGACGCGGCCCAGCGGGTTACGACGGAGTTTTAAATACAGCTCGGGGTCAAAGTTGCGGATGCCCTGCCACATCCTGCGGTTCATATCCAGGCTTTCATCCGTGGCTTTGATAAACTGCAGTGCCGATGTGGTCGCAAGCAGCCCCGCGCAGTTATTGATCATGTACCCGTACAGGGTTTTCGGCAGCGCTTTGAGCTGCTCCAGGCTGTATGTGGTGGCCACCAGTTCGGTGATATGGGTAATCTGATCCAGGCGGCGCAGGATGTTTCCTTCCGCGATGGACTGATCCTCCCGGCCGATAAAATAGCCGTACAGCGGCAGATCCAGATAGTACACACGCTTGGTGTAGGGCAAAGGGAGGTAAATATACAGGTTGTCCTCATAAAACGTATGCTCCGGAAGCACCAGCGGGATATCGCGTAACATCTGGGTGCGGTAGACCAGCGCGTGGATCATAAACTGTTTGTGTACGGGGAAGCGCCGCATCTCCTCCCACGTTTGCACTTTGCCGGGCTTCATGGCCACGCGGTAGTTGACAGAAAACACCGCGTCGTGCCCGACCTGATCGTATACATAATTGTGCACCAGCAGGTCAAACTGATTCGTACTGTCGGCATGCTCGCGCAGCACGTCCATCAGGCTCAGCAGCGAATCCCGATCCAGCCGGTCGTCTGAGTCCACCACTTTGAAATAAAGCCCCTGCGCGGTTTGGATGCCCTGGTTCAGCCCCGCGCCGTGCCCGCCGTTGGGCTGGTGGATCACACGGACCATGGTGGGATACTGCGCGGCATACCGGTCCGCAATCGCGCCGGTATCGTCGGTGGACCCGTCGTCCACAATCAGGATGTCCGTTTCTTCGCCGCCCGGAAGCAGGGATTGTATACACCGTTCCATATAGAGTGCCGAGTTATAACAGGGAACGGTGATCGTCAGCAGTTTCATAGCGACCTCTTCCTTCATTCGGCGTGGGTTACCGCGCCTGCCGTAGCAGCGCGCGGCCCGCATCCAGCGCGCGGGTAACGATGGTATCGATATTATAATACTGATACTCCGCCAGACGGCCTAATAGGGTCAAATTTTTACAAACGTCAGCTTTCTGTCGGTAAGCGGCGTACCGTGCCGCGCTATCCGCGTCCGGAATGGGGTAATACGGGATATCCGGGGCTTCGCAGGCCCGCGGGTATTCCTTCGTGATCGTTGTTATGCCGTCCAGCTTTTGCCCGGTCAGCTTTTTAAACTCCGTAATGCGCGTGTAAGGACGGTCTACGGTGTAGTTCACCACGCCAACCGGCTGATAACTGTCCGTCGGCAGGGTTTCAAAACGGAAATCCAGCGTGCGGTAAGGCAAACGGCCCAGTCGA
>DAOPZG010000028.1:0-23175 GCA_035353235.1 Candidatus Limiplasma sp. | reverse complement strand
GTCGTAAATGATCCTGGCGCAGCAAATGCAGCAGGAAGGCAGCTTGCTTTCGTCCAACTGGTATTACTCTACGGAGTTGCGCGTGCTGAGTCCCAACCTGCTGTGGGCGCTTCTGTTTAATTTATCGGGCGACTGGGCTTTTATTCGAGCGTTGGGCACGGTGTGCATGGCGTGCCTGATGCTGACCAGCTATTTTGTACTGGTGCGTCGCGCCAGGCTGGGGGTAACCGGTTTTGCCCTGTCCCCGTTGCTGCTGGCGCCCTTTTCGCCGGTGTTCTTTCCCTATGCCGTTCTGTTGCCGTATTATTCGGTGCCGGTGATCATTGGGTTCCTCACGGTTGCCTGTTGCGTGCAGTCGGAAAAGAGCGGGTGGCCGTTCCGGCTGCTGGTCTGCGTGCTGAACCTGTTTTTCGGTATGGGTGGGGTTCGCGGGTTGTTGACGCTTCATCTGCCGATGCTTTTCGTTCTTGCCGGTAATTTCCTCAAGAGGGAAAACAGCCTGCGGGCACTCAAAAAGCGGGAATACGGGCTGGCGCTTCTGCCGGTTGTGTCGTTTCTTTTGGGCTTTGTAATCCATCAGCTGGTATTGGCGCCGCGGTATCATCTGTTGGGAATGTCACAGGTGGTTACCGCGCTGCCCACCGCACAGCAACTGACAACCCGTCTGCTGGATATCGTCGCTTATTTTGGTTTCTACCCGTCCAACACCGTCGCTTCACCGGAGGGGCTTTCTTCGGGCTGTGCGCTTGCGCTCACGTTGCTGGTTGCGATGGGCGCGATCTTTGTGATCCGTCGCAGGGACGGTAATCCGGCGGGGCGGTGGATCACGGAGTACCTGTTGGCGGCAGTCGCGGTCAGCCTGCTCAGTTTTCTGTTTCTCAGCATGTACGCGCCGCGCTACTATATTCCGTCGCTGGCATTCTGCGTGCCGGTGCTGGCTGTCGCCTTTCGCGGGCTTGGGGCGGATTCCCGCCTGCGCCAGCGGGCGTTTATCGTTGCGGTTGTCGGTTGCTTCTGCGTCACTACGGTAACCGGCGGCTGGTATCAGGCACACCGCGCGGAAAACCTGGAGATGAAGAAGGTGGCCACACTTTTGCAGGCACAGGGGTACGACCTCGGGTATGCCAGCCAGTGGAACGGAAACGTGCTTACGGAACTGACCAACGGCGAGGTGCGGTGCGTGCCGGTAACGAACTTTGATACGCTGGAAAAACAGCAATGGCTGACGGATACGGGCGACCCTACGCAGAAGTACAAAGGCAGAGTTTACCTGATCCTTACACCCGCGGAGGCGGCGGGGGAAGGCGCCGCGCTTGCGGCAAAGGCGCAGGCGAACGGCAAGCTGCTGTATCAGACCGAAGCTTATCTGGCGTATGGATTTGACTCCGTTGAAAGCCTGAAAAAACTTCTTCCCGCACAAAGCGAATAGACGGGGGAAATCCCGGTCGGAACGCGACGGGGTTGATTGCCTGAAAGGTTTGGAGTATGATGAAAACGTATGGGGGAAACGCTGGCCCCAATAGAAATGGAGTGTGATACCGATATGAAGCGAAGTGGGAAGGAACGGTTCGTCGCTTATGAAAAGCTGACGAGAAAGAAACGCCGTGAGTTGGACGTTGCGCGTCGCGGAACGTGGGGAACCGTTAACCCGGTCACCCGACGGCCCGAACCGTCAACCGCCTATCAGAGGCAAAAAGAGAAACGCCGTTGGAGGGCTGAGCCCGATTCCAGCGGCGTTTTTGTTTTGTTCCGGTTGTTACGGGGATTCCAGAACGGTTTTCGGGTTTCCCGTATCTGAATACGAGAAACCTTGTAAACGGATGCGCGGCGGCGTTATCGCGGGGCTCGCAGGGCAACGCTTCCGTATCGTGGCGCGGGATACGATGCCACTTCGCAGGCCATCAGGTTTCCCGCGCGCATTCCGGCTGGCGAAGAATTTTATACAGAAGTCTGTACAGAACGCCTGCTTCTTCATGGGTCAGCGGCAGGCAACCCGCCAGACGCGCCGGAATGTCCCGCGCTTTTTCTTTCAGCTTTGCGCCGTCGTCGGTCAGGGTTACGTTTACGATGCGTTCGTCTGCCGCGGAACGCTCGCGTTTGATAAAGCCCTTGCCCTCCAGCCGCTTAATCAGAGGAGTCAGGGTGCCGGAATCCAGAAAGAGCGCCGAACCGAGTTCTTTTTCACTTACGGACAGGCGATCCCACAGAACCATCATGGTGATGTACTGCGTATAGGTCAGGTCCAGCGCATCCAGCAGGGGTTTATAACGGCCAACAACGTCTTTGGCTGCCGCGTAGAGGGGAAAGCAGAGCTGGTTTTCCAGCTTCAGCATGTCGTCGCTGTTCATGGGGGTTCATCCTTTCCGCTTGCGGAATGATACGGTAGAGTGCAGTCGCCAGATCGGGGCGCCGGTAGACAGGATGGCAGAGCGGTTGCCGTGAAACGCCGCCTGTCGCGGGCAGACAGGCGATACCGGCGGCAGATCAAACCAGCGTGTCATCCAGCCGCGATGCCGCCGTGCCGTGTGCCATGACCGGTGCGCGACTGCCCGCCGCATACCGTGGGGGTTACAGCAGCTTTTCGATATCTGCGGCAATGTCTTTTGGCTCTACCGTAGGTTCGTAACGCTTGACCACGTTTCCTCCCCGGTTGATCAGGAATTTGGTAAAATTCCATTTGATCTGGTTGTCGGAATAACCGCCCTTATAGCGGGCGCGCAACATCATTTCCAGCGTTTTCGCCTTGATCCCCCTGCCAAGTCCTTCAAAACCCTTTTGCGAGGTGAGATAGCGATAAAGCGGGATCGCGTTTTCGTCGCGAACATCCACTTTTTGGGAGAGTGGGAACGTTACGCCGAACCGAAGTTTGCAAAACTCCGAGATCGCTTGATCGTCGCCCGGCTCCTGATCCATAAACTGGTTGCAGGGAAAGCCGACGACCGTAAAGCCCTTCTCCTGGTACTGCCGGTACAGGGCTTCCAGCCCCTCATATTGCGGGGTGAAGCCACACTTGCTGGCGGTGTTGACGATGAGGAGAACTTTCCCCCGGTAATCGGACAGGGGAACCGGTTTATTTTCGATGGATGTATAGCTGAAATCATAGACAGACATATTCACTGCCTCCTTGCTGTTTTGCACAATTTAATTGCGCAAAACAGATTATAACGAAAAACCACCGCCGTGTCAAGCGGCGGTGAAAATATACGCCTTCTTTTCTGCGCGCGCCGCCTTCGGAGAGGCGAACAGAAGGCAACGAGGATTCTTGACACAAGCGCGGAAGCCACCCGAAAGGGTTTCTGTCCTGCATAAGGATACGGGATACCGCTGGCAGAAACTCCTTCCGTACGCGCCCTGTGAAGAATATGGCGAAGGAAAGGCATCTCCCTTTCGCTCCGTCAGGCTTTTTCTTCGATTTCGTCCACGGTAAAGTAAGTTTTTCCTTCGCCGCACATCCAGCAGTTACCGCATTGCGCGGTAAAACGGAACACGCAGTAATCCGGGTCGGTAACGCCCAGAGGATAATACTTTTCGTCGCCGGGATTCCACAGCAGCTCCCGATGGGGAGCGTCGGTCAGCACCTCCATGGTGCCACGCAGCATCACGCCGTTAATCTGCTCCGGCTGGCAGAAGTACAGCGCCGCTTTCGGGTTTTGCAGGTACTGTTGCGCCCGGTGCGAAGAGGTGTTGGTGGAGAGATAATAGATACTGTAGCCTTCCCGCTTACCGGTTGCGAACATGGCCTTAACGGCGGGATAACCCTCCTTGTCCACCGACGCGACCCAGACGGTGGAAGCTTCCCGAATCATTTCCCGGATTTTGGCTTTGGTGGATTCGATCATCTGAACAGGTCCTTTCACAGGTTATTTTCAATTGCTGTAAGGTTTTGCAACACCTCGCGCAGCATGTTTTCAAAAGCGGTCACTTCCGGCTCGGTAAAACCCCTGTAAAACAGCTCGTTCATTCGGGCCGATACGTTGTCGTATGCGGCGGAAAGCGCCCGGGCTTTGTCTGTGAGTACAATGTTCTGTTGTCGCCGGTCGATACGATCCCGGGAACGGTTCACCAACCCTTGCGCTTCCATCCGATCCAGCATGCCGGTGAGCGTTGTTTTTGCCAGACCGGTACGGTGACTTAACTCCACAATCGGCAGGCAATCTTCCTGCCATAATACGAACAGGATGCGGCCCTGCGCACCGTTAAAATCATCCAGCCCAGCCTGCTGCAACAGTTGCCCGAATACACGCCCCTGTACCTGCTTGATTTGCGAAATCAGGAACCCTCCGTTGGTCGTAATGAGGACCACCTCCTGCTATATAGGATAATACTATATAGAATTAAATGCAAGTATAAATTTTACATATTTGCAGAACCTGTTTTAAGCATGCTGAGGAATGGCTGATATCATATGGGTTTGCGTTCAGATGCGTGCGCCAGAGCGCCATTCGGCCACCATGGTATCGGATGTGTTTTTACGGGCTTCTCAAGGAGGCATCTCATTTTCCCGAGGGAGGCAGCGACAGATCACAAACAGTGAAAAAACAGTGGGAATGTGGCCAAATCACACAGGGCATCTTGTGTTGGATGTCCCCCTGTGCTACAATGCAAGCTGTTCGCTTTTCGGGCGGGGCGATTTTGTCCCAGAGCCGGAAACCCTTATCAAATGGGAATGGGAGCGTTTGCCATGCTGTCGTATAATTATTTGCTGGATATCGCGTTGATCCTTTTATGCACCAAATTACTGGGCCTTTTTACCCGTAAAATGCACATGCCTCAGGTAGTGGGCGCGCTGCTGGCGGGTATTGTGCTGGGCCCGGCGGCGCTGAACATCCTTCACGAAACCAACTTCATCAAACAGGTAGCCGAACTGGGCGTCATCATTCTGATGTTTAACGCCGGACTGGAAACGAACATCACCGAGTTGCGCAAGGCCGGCAAAGCGTCTTTCGTCATCGCGCTGATCGGCGTGCTGGTGCCTCTGGTAGGCGGTTTTATCATTGCGTTCTTCTTTAACCGGGGCGATCTGGTGCAGGGGAACACCAGCGTTTTCCTGCAAAACATGTTTATCGGCGTGATCCTGACCGCCACGTCCGTAAGCATCACGGTGGAAACGCTGAAGGAACTGGGCAAACTGGATACCCGCGCGGGCAGTGCCATCCTGGGTGCGGCGCTGATTGACGACGTGATGGGGATTATCGCGCTTACGATCATCACAAGTTTTGCGGACCCGACCGTGAACCTGTGGACGGTGTTGCTGAAGATTGCGCTTTTCTTCGTGTTTGTTGCAGTGGCAGGTTACATTTTCTACAAACTGTTCACGCTGGCCATCAACCGCAACAGCAACGACCTGCGCCGGTACGTGATCGTGTCGTTTGTGTTCTGCCTGCTCATGTCTTTCTGCGCGGAATATTTCTTCGATGTGGCGGACATCACCGGCGCGTATTTCGCGGGATTGATCATCTGCAATACGAAGAAGTCCAAGTACATCGCCTCGCGTTTTGAAACGCTATCCTATATATTACTGTCGCCGATTTTCTTCGCAAGTATCGGTCTGTCCGTCACCCTGCCGTCCATGAGCGCCAATATCATCTGGTTCTCGGTGTTGCTGCTGCTGATCGCGATCATTTCCAAGATCATCGGTTGCGGCTTTGGCGCCAGAATCTGCCGCTACAGCAAAGAGGAAAGCCTGCAGATCGGCGTTGGGATGATTTCCCGCGGCGAGGTTGCGCTGATTGTGGCCAACAAAGGAATGGCGCTGGGCCTGATGAGCAGCGTATTCTTCGGCCCGGTCATCATCGTGGTGATCGCGACAACCATCATTACCCCGATTTTGCTGAAGATCGTATTCAACAGAGAAAAGCAGATTGCGGAGCCTATGATAGAAAGCCCGCTGGTGGCGGAGTTCAACGAGGCGGAGAAGCTGGAAATGATGGAGCAGAAGATCAGCGAAGCCGCCGACGGCATTGTGTGCACTCCCAGCCAGGAGAAAAAGAAAATCTGAGTTTGTTTCCAAACGATTGTGCTGTAGTCATTCCAGCATTGTTCCCTCATCTTTATGGCTTCTTCTCCGGAGATTTCGGGGAGGAAGCCTTTTGTTTGACAAGGTTTCCTCCTGCGTTTATACTGAACAGACAACCGAATCAGGCACGCGGATGCGCCCAAAGCGCCGGCGGAAACGCCGAGGGAATCGCGGATGAAAATTCCGAGCTATCCCAGTAACCGTGAAGCGGACGAAAGAGCGGAATGCCACTGTCGAAAGACGGGAAGGCGCTTGAGTAGGATGAAGCCAAGCCGGGAGACCTGTTCGCGCGCAATCCTCTGGGATTGGGCAAATCGCATGGGCTGAAAAGCCCGTGTTTATTGGGCTGTCCCCGGAGGGGGCGGCCCTTTGCCTTGCCTGTACGGTTGATAAGAAAGGGGAGAACGAACATGAGGAAAATCCTATCGATCCTGGTCGTGCTCATGCTGCTGTCCATCCTGCCTGCCGGCTGCGGACTGGCGGAAGGAAACGGGGTTGCGGTAAACGACATGACCGGGCGCAGCGTTACGTTGGACGTGCCCGCGACGCGCGTGGTGGCGCTGACCGCGGCGGATTGCGAAATTTTATACGCGCTGGGCGCGGGGGATACGCTGGTGGGCCGTGGCGAATACTGCGACTATCCCGAAGAGGTGCAGAGCGTACCGGCGGTGCAATCCGGAACCGAAACCAACCTGGAACAGATTATCGCGCTGAAACCGCAGGTGCTGTTGATGAACACCATGGCCCAGACCGAAGATCAGGTGAACCAGTTGGAGGCCGCGGGCATCCGCGTGGTGGTCAGCGAGGCGACGAATATCGAAGGGGTGTATACCGCCATTTCGATGATCGGAGCACTGACCGGCAAGACCGACGAAGCAAACGCACTGAACGACAGCATGAGAACCAGCTTTGCCGATCTGGCGGCGAAAGCCTCCGGCAACGGAAAAAGTGTTTACTTTGAAGTGTCTCCCCTGCAATACGGCCTGTGGACGGCGGGTAAAGGCACCTTTATGGACGAGGTTGCCACGATGCTGGGGCTGACCAATTGTTTCGCCGATGTGGACGGCTGGGCGCAGATCTCCGAGGAGCAGGTATTGCAGCGCAACCCCGACTATATTGTGACGATTACCATGTATACCGGCGAAGGCCCCACCCCGGTGGATGAGATATTGGCCCGTGATGGATGGAAAGACGTAACCGCCGTAAAGAACGGCGATGTGCTTGACCTGCCCAATAACGAGCTGACCCGCCCCGGCCCCCGGCTGGCGGACGGCGCTAAAATGCTGAACGATTTTGTGATGGAATCCGAAGCGAAGGACAACGCGGCCTGACGCGTGCTAAAGCACGCTTTGGGAGGGGGACTGACGGTCGCTATAGCTCCCTTTGGGAGGGGGACTTGCGGTCCCCCTCCCAACCGCCCCCTGTGGGGAATGTGGTAAGCTGCGGAGTCTGTGATACAGGTGCAGAGTATGCTCTCCAATGGAAAAGCATTAGAGTAGAATGAATGCAGATTTTTGTTATAGTTTTGACCGACGATTGAGGAGAAGCGTGTGAAACGGAAACGGGAAGGATACAGACCGCTGGAGATGGCGGCGATGGGCGCGGCGACGCTGGCCACGATGCTGCTTTGCGTTTGCGTGGGCAGCGTTGGGCTGCCGCTTAAGCAGACCGCGACCGTGATTTGGAACGCGATCTGGGGGTTGCCCATGCCGGAAGGAATTTCTTCTTCGATAATCCTGTCCGTGCGGCTGCCTCGGGTGCTGTGCGTGGCGCTGTCCGGCGCGGCGCTGTCCCTGTGCGGCGCGGCGATGCAGGGACTGTTGCGCAATCCCCTCGCGGATGGGTCCACGCTGGGCGTTTCTACCGGTGCGTCGCTTGGCGCGGTGATCGCTATCGCCTTTGGCATTTCTTTTCCGGGGCTGCCGTTTGCGGGAACCATGCTGATGGCCATGCTGTTCGGCTTTCTGTCGCTGGCGGTCATCCTGTCGCTGGCGTACCGGTTGGACGGTTCCCTTTCTACCAACACGATTATTCTGGTGGGCGTCATCTGGTCGATGTTTATCTCCAGCATCATCAGCCTGATCGTCACCTTCCGCAGCGACAAGGTGAAAAGCATCACCTTCTGGAACATGGGAAGTCTGCAGGGCAGCGACTACATCAACGCGCTGACGCTGCTTGGCGCGCTGATCCTGTTTGGCGGGGTGATCCTCTCACTGACCCGGGAGCTGAACGCTTTCGCCGTGGGGGAGGACAATGCCCGCGGCGTGGGCGTGAATGTTCGCCGGGTGAAGCTTACGCTGCTCATCTGTGTATCGGCGCTGGTGGGGGTGTGCGTGTCCATTGGCGGCAGCATCGGGTTTGTGGGGCTGGTAACCCCGCATATGGCGCGGCTGATCGTTGGCCCCAACCATAAACGGCTCTTGCCCGCATCGCTGTTTGGCGGCGCGATTTTCCTGATGCTGGCCGATCTGGTTGCGCGCGTATTACTGAACCCGATCGAGTTGCCCATTGGGGTGGTTACCTCGCTGATCGGCGCGGTAGCGTTTATCGCGATCTTTTACCGTACCCGGAAGGAGGAAGCTCATGCTTGAGGTGCGCGACCTGACCGTGCGGTACGGCGCGCTTTGCGTGGCGGACAGCGTGAGTTTTTCCGTACAGCCCGGTGAATGGTTGATGATTGCCGGGCCGAACGGCGCGGGTAAATCTACGGTGCTCAACGCCGTCGCGCAGGCGGCGCCCTATACCGGGCAGGTGCTGTTGAACGGGCGGGACGCGCGGCGCATCAGGCCCCGCGAACGCGCCAAAATGCTGGGTATCCTCGGCCAGAGCCACGCGGTGGGCTATGCCTTTACCGTGGAGGAGATTGTCCGGCTGGGGCGTTATGCCTATTCCGGGCCGTTCTCCGGCGGCGATGGAGCGGAGGAACGGGCGATTGACGAAGCACTGGCCCTGACCGGAATGGAGCCGTTTCGCACCCACTCCGTGCTCACGCTTTCCGGCGGCGAGCTGCAGCGCGCGTTTCTGGCCCAACTGTTTGCGCAGAACCCCAGCCTGCTTTTACTGGACGAGCCGACCAACCATCTCGACCTGGTGTACCAGAAGCAGGTGTTTGAGCTGATCCGGAAGTGGCTGGGCCAGCCTGGGCGCGCCGCCGTATCGGTTGTGCATGATTTATCGCTGGCGATGAAGTACGGCACGCACGCGATCCTGTTAAACCGGGGGCGGGTGGTTTCCGGTGGCACCGTCGTGGAGGCGCTGACCGATGGCGCGATGAACGCGGCCTACGGCATGGATGTACGCGAATGGATGAACGAACTGTACGCGCTGTGGAACTTGAATCCAGCCCGTATGCCGGCGGAGAACGGCGACTGACGATGAATCGCCGTCGCGGTATGGGAAGAAGAAACGAAACGGGAGAATGGCGATGGAGCCGGACGAAGTGTAAAACTGCGTCCGGCTTTTTGAAACTTACGGTACGTTTTTTCAAAAAAGCAGTTTCAACCCCCCTGTTCCTGTTGTATAGTAAACATGTAGGCATCGTTGCACAGAGGCGCAACCCCTGCGCCGGACAGGAACCATGCAAACCACAGGTGGCCGAACTGCGGGAAAAACCCGTGCGTTGGACTGCCAGGCCGTTGCATCCGGCAGCAACCGTAAGCCTCGGACTGAAAGAAAAACAGGAGGAAAACAGTATGTGTGGTATCCGTTTCTTCGTCTGTAAACATTGCGGTAATCTGGTGGGAGTCATCCACGATTCTGGCGCGCCCCTCACCTGCTGCGGCGACCATATGACCGAGCTGATCCCCGGCAGTGTGGACGCAAGCAAAGAAAAGCATGTGCCCGTGATTGAAGTAAACGGCGACACCGTGACCGTGAAAGTCGGTTCCGTGCCGCATCCCATGACGGAGGAGCATTCCATCCAGTGGGTCTACCTGCAGACCGAGCACGGCGGACAGCGTAAGTGCTTAAAGCCCGGCGACGAGCCCAAAGCGCTGTTTGCACTGGCGGGGGACAAAGTGGTTGCCGCCTATGCGTACTGCAACCTGCACGGACTGTGGAAAGCCGAAGCGTAAGCACGAGGCGGCTGTTTCGGGCGCGCGCGTAATGCGGGCGCCCGAAACCCGTTCCCCAGCGCGATTGCCATCCCGGTACTTTATGGATAAAGGAGCACAACCATGAGCAAGAAGGTAGTCATCATCGGCGGCGTAGCCGGAGGCGCCAGCTGCGCGGCAAGGCTGAGAAGGCTGGATGAGAACGCGGAGATCGTGCTGCTGGAGCGCGGCCCCTATATTTCGTACGCCAACTGCGGCTTGCCCTACCACGTGGGCGATATCATCAAATCCCGCAGCGCGCTGCTGTTGCAGACGCCGGAGGCCATGAAACAGAAGTTTAAAGTGGATGTGCGGGTGAAAAATGAGGTCGTTTCCATTGACCGTAATTTGAAAACCGTTACCGTTAAGCATGTGGAAACAGGCGAAACCTATGCGGAAACCTACGATACGCTGGTCATCTCCACGGGTTCCTCGCCTGTACGGCCGCCGATCCCGGGGATTGACCTGCCGCGCGTGCGCTCCCTGTGGACGGTGCCGGACGCGGATGATATCCGTTCGCTGATTGTGGAACAACATGTGTCCTCCGCGGTGGTGGTAGGCGGCGGCTTTATCGGGCTGGAAATGGCTGAGAACCTGAAACACGCGGGCCTGACCGTGTCGCTGGTGGAAATGATGAACCAGGTGATGGCGCCGCTCGATTTTGAAATGGCGCAGCTACTGCACGACAACATCCGCCAGAACGATGTGGCGCTGTATCTTGGTGACGGTGTATCCTCTTTTGAGGACAACGGCGGGCTGGTGAACGTGCAGCTGAAGAGCGGCAAAACGCTTACGGCCGGACTGGTGATCCTGTCCATCGGCGTGCGTCCCAACGGCCAGCTGGCTAAGGACGCGGGCCTTGCCGTGAACGCGCGCGGCGGTATTGTGGTGGATGAACACCTGCGCACCTCCGACCCGGATATTTACGCTGTGGGCGACGTGATTGAGGTGAAGGACCTCGTTTTCGGCGACCCGACCATGATCCCACTGGCAGGCCCGGCCAACAAGCAGGGCCGTATTGCCGCGGACAATATTGCCGGCGGAGACGAAGTTTATCGGGGTTCGCTGGGAACGTCGGTAGTGCGGGTGTTCGACCTGACCGCCGCGGGCGTGGGAGCCAACGAGCGGACGTTGAACAAGCGCGGTATGGAGCGGGACAAGGACTACCGCACTGTGACGATTACCCAGAACGCGCACGCGGGGTATTACCCCGGCGCAACCCCGATGACGCTGAAATTGCTGTTCTCCCCGGATGGAAAGAAAATTTTCGGCGCGCAGATTGTGGGTCGCGAAGGTGTGGACAAGCGGATTGACACCATCGCGGTCACCCAGCGGCTGGGCGGCGGTGTTGTCGAACTGAGCGAGCTGGAACTGGCCTATGCGCCGCCTTTCTCGTCCGCCAAGGACCCGGTGAACATGCTGGGCTTTGTGGCCTGCAACACGCTGGATGGGCTGGTGGGCATCGCCCCGTGGGACGCGCCCGTGTCCCACCCGGGTGCGACGCTGCTGGACGTGCGCGAGGACGTGGAGGTGATGGCCTTCGCGGTGCCGGGCGCCAAACAGATCCCCCTTGGCCAACTGCGCGACCGGCTGAACGAGCTGGACCCGAAAAAGGAAATTATCGTATTCTGCGCCATTGGCGTACGCGCGTACAATGCGGCGCGCATCCTGCGGCAGCATGGCTTCGACCGGGTGCTGGTGTATCCCGGCGGCGCGCGCTTTTACCAATCCACCCATTTTGAGGATGCCGCGCCCGATGAAACCGCCAATGCTCCTGTGGCGGACAGCGGACATACGGCCGACCTGGGCGAACCCACAGCCTCCATGCGCATTGATTGCAGCGGGATGCAATGCCCCGGTCCCATCATGAAGGTATTCCAGACCATGCAAACCATGAAACCCGGCGAAGTGATGGAGGTTTCCGCCTCCGACCCCGGCTTTGCGCGAGATATCGGCGCATGGTGCCGCCGCACAGGCAACACCCTGCTTTCCAACGAGCGGCAGGGCGACGACTATATCGCGATGGTCCGCAAGGGTGGCGCGCCTAAACCGACCGAAGTACACGACACTCCGGAAGGAAAAACCATTATCGTGTTCTCCGGCGATCTGGATAAGGTGCTGGCCAGCTTCATCATCGCCAACGGCGCGGCCGCCATGGGCAGGCCGGTTACGATGTTCTTCACCTTCTGGGGCCTCACGGTGCTGCGTCGCCCCGAAAAAGTGAAGGTGAAAAAGAGCTTCGTGGAGAAGATGTTCGGCGGTATGCTGCCGCGCGGCAGCAGTAAGCTGAAGCTGTCCCGTATGAATATGGCGGGGATGGGCACGGCGATGATGAAATCCATCATGAAGCAGAAAAACGTGGATTCGCTGGATACCCTGATTGACAAGGCGAAAAAGGCGGGTATCAAGCTGGTGGCCTGCACCATGAGCATGGACGTGATGGGGATCCGCGCCGAGGAACTGATTGACGGCGTGGAACTGGGCGGCGTCGGCGCATACCTTGGCGACGCGGAAGAAAGCAACGTGAACCTGTTTATCTGATCCCATCAGGGCAGAGCGCCCCGTGTTCTCCATCCGGAAACGCGGGGCGCATTTTTTATTTCCTATTTATATAATGACTCATACTGAACGGAGGGTAACCTATGGAGACGGAAGCGCTAAGCGCTTTTCCCCGGGGTACGTTGTTTGCGATGCTGTCGCAGGCATATCAGGCGCTGCCAGAAATTGCGGAACGGGATCGCAACAGCTGGCGGGAGTTTGACAACTTTTTTTATGATCGGCCGGTAGTGCTTCAAACGTGCGGTTTTATGAGCATGGCGGAGGGCAAACCCGTCGGCTTTATCACCTGGGACCCGCGCGGTCTGCCGGAAAAGGTGGAGATTGGTCACAACTGCATTTTGCCCGCGTACCGGGGCAGAGGCTATGGCGAAGCGCAGCTTGGGGAGGCGCTGGCACGCATTCGGACCCGTTTCCCGCGAACTGTGCGCGTGATGACGGGTACGGGGGATTTCTTCCTCCCGGCACGCCGGATGTACGAAAGCCAGGGCTTTGTGGAAACGACAGAGGAAGCGCCGGAGGAATGCGTGATCTATCAGCTGGAACTCTCCCATGTCACGGGTGGGCCTCGGACCTGAACGGATTGTGGTCTCCGGCGGTGTCCGGGAAGGATCAGAACGTCCGGGCAAACATCAGAATTGGAGAATTTTGTTTTTTCTCTGGATGAAAGGAAAAAATACTTCACAACACATAGCATGAAAAGCCGCTGAATGTTATAATGAACAGGATGAATATGGAAATTGATAAACGGCGGGTGATGACATGACGCCGCGCTGGACTTCGGCGTTGATCGTGAATGGGTTCGCAATTCTGTGCCTGTTGATTTTGCTGGTTAACTTTGACCGGAAACAGCGGCGGTTTATCCTGAAGGATCAGCTCATTTTCCGTTATATGCTGCTTACGAATATCGTGATGCTGCTGTTGGACGCGGGCACCTGGGTGCTGGACGGAATGAGCTTTGCAGGAGCGCGTGACCTGAATCTGGCGGTTACGGCTGCGTATTATGCGCTCAATCCGTTAATGTCGGTGCTGTACGCGTTGTTTTGCGATGTGAAGATCGGCACGCCTCCCGATACGCGCCGACGGCTGCTGTATTTGTATCTGCTTCCGATTTCCGTTAATCTGGTGCTGACGGTCCTCAGCCTCTGGTCGCCGCTGCTGTTCCGGATTGGGCCGGACAACGTGTACAGCCGCGCGCCGTTCCTTGCGCTTTCGTTTGTGCTTTCGTACCTGCTGCTGCCGCTTTCCTTCGGGCGGGTGCTTGCCTACCTGATTCGCAGCAAGGACAGTATCGAGCCGATCTCAGGGCTTAACAACCGGCACGCGACCTTTACGCTGCTGGTGTTTCCCGTCGCGCCGCTGTTGGGTGGGATTATGCAGGCTTTCTGGGATATGCCCATTACGGTGGTATGGCTGACGACGGTGTTCATGCAGCTGATCATCTTCATCAACATCCAGAATTCCCAGATTTTTACGGACGAGCTGACGGGGCTTTATAACCGGCGGCAGACGGTGGCGTATCTTCAAAGCCTTCTCCAGCCGAGCATCCGGGAACGTCCTGTGTGCCTTGCCATTCTGGATGTGGATAATTTTAAACAGATCAACGACCGCTACGGGCATCTGGCGGGAGACCGCGCCCTTCGCGTACTGGCGGGCGCACTGCAGCGGGAATGCGACAGAAATACGTTTATCAGCCGGTATGGCGGGGATGAGTTCATCATCATCACCAGACAATGCGACGCGGCGATGACCGCGGATTTGTTGCGGCGAGTGGATCACAACCTGCGGGAATACTGCCGGAAGGAAAACCTGCCGTATGCCCTGTCCATCAGCGCCGGTGTGGCTGTGCGCGGCGGGGATATCCAGACGATTGACGCGCTTTACGCGGCGGCGGATGCCGAACTGTACCGGCAAAAAGCGCGGATGAGCCGGCGCGCTGGCGATTTACGACGGACTGAAACAATCGAGAACTGAAAATATCTTAATCCACCGGTTAACCCATCCACGGCATTCCATAGTCTGCACAGCCGCCTGCAACCCGAAAACGGGCTCATGGGCCGGTTATTCGCGGTTGCCGGCTGTGAGCGCGTTGCCCCATGTGTGGCGACGGGCGCAGGAGACGCCTCTGCCGGAGGCTTTTATATAATGGAGAATATTTGACCTTGAGAGGTCGTTTTTTTATATTGGCGGGAAATCCGCGCTTGCACGCAGAAGAGTACTTCATTTACTGAACCGGCCTCTGCCCTGCGGAGGCGAACGGAATACGGAGGATGAAAGGCAACATGGAACTGATTTATAAAGAGATGGCGCGTGCCGGAGGACGTGGAATGTATATGCGGTTTCCCAAAGGGGAACCGCGGGCGCTGCGCCGGGTCAGCGCGCTGATTGTGCTGAGGGACAGCGATACCGTCCGTTCGGCGGAGGAACTGATGGCGCGGGAGCATCTGGCGGAGCTTTCGGACCAACGCAACGTCATTCTTGCGTTTCCCAACCCGGTCAACGGACGCTGGAACTGGGAAGAGAATACGAAGCTGCCGGATGATCTGGCATTTTTGGAACATTTACAGGGTGAGCTGAACTCCCCTGTGGAAAACGAGCCGTTCTCCATGGCGCGGGCCGCGTCTTCCAACCCGCTCAACGACGAGCGCTTTCACAGGCTGTGGCACCCCATGGCGGACGTGCGGTACTTCGCGGGCTTTGGCACGGGTGCGTCCATGGTTTGCAGGCTGGCGGCAATCCGCCCGCAATGGACGGCTGCGATTTTCGCGCAGGGCGGCGATGCCGCCGCGCTGTGTGATGCAACCTGCGCGCCGGTGCCCGCGTATCTGGCCGGATGTCCCGAAGAAACGGAAGAATATTTCTTCCGGGCAAACGGCGTGTCGCAGGAGGACGGGACAGGCGAATATCATCATCCGCTGAACCCCAGCCAGCAGGTTACTGTGGTATCGCCGGAAAATCGCGCGACGCTGGCAGAGGTGTACAACAGTCTGTTCAGCCGGGTGCGGCGTGTGAATACCTCCCTATGCGGCGATGTGGAGGCGCGTATGCCGGACGCGGATGGTAACTTTACGTTCTATGTAAACGATACCCGGTTGGGGGACGGGGCGGCGCACACGTGGATCACGCACGTGCCTGAACGGGTGAAGGAGCATCCTGACGTGCGCGTACCGCTGATGATCTTTTTTCACGGCGCGAGCGACAACCCGCTGGAAGCGGCGGATATGACGAAATTCCATGTGCTGGGGGAGCGTGAGGGTTTTATTACCGTCTATCCCTGGGGCGGCAACCGCATGACCTGGAACAGCGGCCTGAACGCGGACGAGCCGGACGACGGCGCGTATATCGCCGCGTTGATCCGGTATATGGTTGCGAACGATCCTGTGGATCCGCAACGCGTTTACCTGTCGGGCTTTTCCAACGGCGCGGGCGAAGCGCAGGCGGTAGCGTTAAGCTATCCGGAGCTGATCGCCGCCATCTGCCCCATCGACGCCAATTGGCCCGGCAACCGCATGGGGGAATCGGATTTGACCTGGCGCGACGTTACGCCCATGCGTGTTGGCATGGAGAAAAAGAGAACTTTCGATTACCGGATGCCGGTCTGGTATACCTATGGCGGGCGGGAGCTTTCCTATCCCGTCTATAATCGATCCACCCAGCAGAAGCAGTATGATTTCTGGAAAATGTATAACCATATCCCCATCCGCCCGACGCCGGACAAAGCCCATCCCCATCCCTGCGGATGCGGCGTTCCGGGGGATAGCGCAGAACAGCTCCACCCTTCGGAAACTCACCCGGAGCATACCTACGACGTACAGCGTTTTAATACGGAGGAACCAGACCGGATGAACCTGTACAACTACGTGGTGATGCTTGGCAAGGGGCACGAAATCGCGCCGATGGACCCGAAACTGGGCTGGCGGTATGTGAGCCGTTTCCGCCGACTGGCGGACGGGAGCCTGCGGATGGAATAACCGGCCGCAAGCCCATCCGTTACGCGGCCTCCGGAATGGAATGGCCGAAAATTAGTTGCGTCTGGCGTATTTTTATCCATTCTGTACATAAGAAAATTCATAACTTTTGAATAGACGCTAAATTTCGCGTACCGGAGAAACAAATCAAAGCGATTGACCCGGGCGGCGCCTCTCCCTATGATAAAAACAGAAACATCGTTGCGAAAGCGTTCGGCCCGGGGGGCCTCGCTTTCGCACGGGTAGCTGCATCATGAAAGGAGTGGACCAGCTCGTATGTCCAATGTACTCATGCGGATCAACTTCCGTTCGCAGGTTCTGGCCCTGCAGGACGCGATGAACGTGATCCTGCCGGACGACCGCACGGAAGGGGAATTTCCCGTGCTCTGGCTGCTGCACGGCGGCGGCGGAAATGAAAACGACTGGGTGGAAGAAACCGGTATTCGCCGTTACGCGGATCAGCGCAAAATCGCGGTGGTGATGCCGCACGCCGGATACAGCCGGTACTGCAACATGTACTGGGGCGCGGATTACTTTGATTTTCTCACGCAGGAACTGCCGAAAATCGTAAAGCACATGTTCCCGCGTGTCTCCACGAAACGCGAAGATAACTTTATTGCCGGTCTGTCGCTGGGCGGCAGCGGCGCCATATCGCTGGGCATGCGCCGCCCGGACCTGTACGGGGCGATCGGCGTACTCTCCGCCAGCAGCGTGATCCCGCTGGAATACCTGCGTGCCAAGTCCGCGGGCGGCCCGGCCGCGCCCGGCGGCCCCGGCCACAAGAGCGTGAATATGGTCAACTTTGGCGTGGAAGATACCAACGACCTGAAAGGCAATCCGGAGCACGATGTGTTGCTGAACGCGGAAAACGTGATCCGCGAACATAAACCCGTGCCCAAGGTGTATCACGCCGTCGGCACGGAGGATCACGCCTATCCCGTCGGATTGGGCCTGAAGGAGTTTTTTGAAGGCTTTGAGGGCAACCCCTTCCGGTACGAATTCCATACCGAGCACGGCGCGCATAACTGGGAGTTCTGGGACAAATGGATTCAGGCGTTCCTGGACGCAGCCTTGAAAGACAGGGGGGAACAGCATGTCGCTGATTAGAATGGAACTCAATTCCGAATGCCTTACGCGCAAGGCCAGCATTACCGTGATCCTGCCGGAACTGAGCGAGGAGCGGAAGCTGCCCAACGGCAAGTACCCCGTGCTGTGGCTGCTGCACGGCGCGACCGACGACCAGTCGATGTGGCAGCGCTTCACCGCACTGGAGCTGTACGCGCAGAAACGCGGCATCGCCGTGGTGATGCCCGCCGTGGAAAACAGCTTTTACACCAACACCGACGGCGGCCGTTACTTCGATTATGTGACCGAAGAACTGCCCCGGATGCTGCAAAGCTACCTGCCCATTTCCCCCGAGCGGGAAGATAACTTTATCGCCGGTATGTCCATGGGCGGCCACGGCACGATGAAGCTGGGCTTTACCAAACCCGAGCTGTACGCTGCCATGGGTATTTTCTCCTGCGCCAACTTTATCGACCTGATGGGCGCGGGCAATATGCTGGACGGCGGTCGCCGCGTGCCGCTTAACTTCGTGCGCTGGCAGGTGTTCGGCACCGATGACGGCGACCTTACCAAAGTGCACGAGACCGAGCACGACAACCGCTATCTGGCGCGTCTCGCTTCCGAAAGCGGCAAACCCCTGCCCAAGATTTTCGGCTGCTGCGGTACGGCGGACGGCTGTCACGATTCGGAGAAGAAAGATTTCGCGTACTTCTCGAGCCTGCCCAATCCGTTCGATGTGGTGTTCTTCGACAGCCCGGGCTTCCATTACTTCGATTTCTGGGACGAATGGCTGAAGGTGTTCATCCAGTGGCTGCCGATTCGCAAACGCGAAAAGGAGATCCTGTAATATGAACGAAAACGGCCAGAACGGGATGCTTTGCGAGTTTAACGTCGAAACGCCCATGCGCGACGGCGTGGTGCTTCGCGGCGATCTGTACAGGCCGGCGGAGCAGGGGAAAGTTCCCCTGCTCCTTTGGCGCACCATCTTCCGCAAAAACACGCTGGGGCGCGCCTTCGGCCAGTATGATCCCGCTTATTTCGTACGGCACGGGTATGCTGTGTTCATACAGGATGCACGCGGGCTGGGTGAATCCAACGGGGAATTCGACCGCTTTACCGCCGACGGCAAGGATGGCTACGACACCATCGAATGGCTTGCCGGGCAGGATTATTGCGACGGGAACATCGGCATGATCGGTAACTATTTTGCCGGATACCTGCAGCTGATGGCCGCGGCCGAACAGCCGCCCCACCTGAAGGCCCTGTGCCCGTTCCAGACCAGCGTTTCGATCAACCGGGATTGCGACAATCGCGGTTTTCTGTTCTACTCCCACGTGGGCTGGTGCATGAGCCGCCAGATCAGCCGCCTTCGCGACGGCCGGTATGACCGGGAAACGACGGAAAAATACCTGCCGATGCTGATGGATTTTATCCGCGATTACCCGACGAGGCAACTGCTGCACCGTCCCCTGCACGACATGCCCGCCGTGAAGGACACACCCTTCCCGCTGCTGAAGGATTACTACAAACAGCTGGTGGAAGGATACGACGATTTCCGCCTGATCCACAAGGAAGGCCGCGATATGGACTTAAGCGCCGTACGCGTGCCGGCCTTCTACGTGTCCGGTTGGTATGACTCGGCACGGAACGCAATGGTGGAGCACTGCCGCACCCAGCGGAAAAACGGCGTGGACAGCCGCGTGCTGGTCGCCCCCTGGAAACCCGGCGAAGCGCCGGCCCGTGCCGACAGCGCGCTGGAAACCGGGGAAATCAGCGTGGACGTGCAGCGCGAAATGGTGGAATGGTTCGACCACTGGCTGAAAGGGAAACAGGCTCCCGCATGGAAGCCCTACCGGTACTACGACATCGTAACCGGCACCGCCTGGGAAGGCGACGTTTGGACCGACGGACAGGAAACGGCCAGAACGTGGTATCTGCAAAGCGGAAAGCTTGATGATACGGCGCCTTTGAAGGAAACGATCAGCGAATATGAACACGATCCCGCACACCCGCTGCCCTTCGTGGGATACGGCCTGTGCAGAAACACCGGGGAAAGCCCGTATACGCTCCAATACCAGTCACAACCCGTTAACGATACTGTGAACGTGCGCGGTCTGGTGAAGGCGAAGGTTTATCTGTCCTCGGACGCCAAAGATGCGGACGTGATCCTTCGGATGAGCGATCTTGCGCCGGACGGCTCCCGGTTCGTGGTATGCGACGGTGCTACCCGCGCGCGTTACCGGAACAGTTGGACACCGGAACCGCTGGAAAACGGAAAGGTTTATCCGGTGGAGGTCTTGCTGGGGCATGTGGTTTACACCCTGCGGGCCGGGCATCGGCTGGTGCTGGAGATTACCGGAAGCGCTTTCCCAAAGTACGATGTGAACTATGGCACCGCGGAACGCCCGGCGAACGATACGGGCTCCGTCGTATCCCATAACCAGATTCACAGCGCGCCGGAGTATCCCTCGCAGATCTGCGTGCCGATGGAATAATACACTAAACAAAAACAGACGGCGCCGCGAACCCTGTTAAAGGTACGCGGCGCCGCTTGTGATGCCCGGAGGTTGTCATCCGGCGGGCTTCAGTCGTTAAAGGTATAAAGAGGACTGGGCAGGCTTTCCACCGGGTCCGGCGTTTCCAGAAAACAGCCGGGCGCACCGACAATATCGTGACCGGCGTTCAGCTGCGCGTCCAACCCGAAGGTACGGCCGATATAACGCTGCCGGGCTGTATCCACCAGCGCCAGCAGTTCGCCGCCCCCCTGCCCGGGCACCAGACGGCACATGGCGTACTCAATCACGGAGTACAGATACAGATTCTCGCGGATTCGGATATAGTAAACATTTTCTTCATAGTACGGATAGGCGGCTTTCCGCCGCGAAAGGCGGTCGTAGTTTTTCAGCGCCGCCTCGTCGGGATGCTCAACCAGCCGCACCTCGGCGGCTCCAAGCCGGAAATGATCATGGCTGAAACAGATGTGCAGCACATCGTCTACGGCTGTGTAGTGCCACAGCAACCGCCTGCCGATCAGGTCGTCGGTGAAACCATGACGGGCGGATGGCAGGGATTCTCCTTGCCGGTTCTCCGCGCCAAAAACTGCCCGGGAGGTGATCAGCCGGGGGAAATCGGCGTTCAGATGTTCCCAGGCCAGCACCGCCGTAATCAGCCGTGTGTCCCGGTCCCAGACGAGGGTGACGCAGGAGGCCGGTTTGCCCAGCCGGGGGTGACACACCACCAAATACACCGTATCCTTGCCTTTTACACATTCGTAGGTTTCACGCTGCGCCGTTTCGCCCGGCAGCGACCACTCCAGCGATGTTGGGGTTAAAAAGCGGATGAACACGGGGGGATACCCGTCCGGATGAAAATCCAGCGTCTGCCCGGCAAGTTCGTCGCAAAGAGGCTGCACATATTGTTTTAAACCGCCCGCCGCAGGGCGGAGTGCGACGGGGTTATACACTTTTTGGCCAATCAGGCGAGTCTGGTAGTGGGGCAGGGCGGCGCTGGCCAGCGCGGTTTCCGGGGTTTCTTCCGGAGAGACGAACGTGCCAAAAGCGGAAAACAGCGTATAGGGGAAGGCCGGTGATACCTCATTGGGGACGACCGTGGACATCACCAACCCGGCGGCGCGTACCGCGCATAAATCCAGAAGCATCACCACTGCTTCCCGGCGGCCCGACTCAAACGAGGCGATCAGTGCGACGTCCTGCCGGAGGGAAAAGCAACGCGCCGCACAACGGCAGGTGCGCACACCGACTGCTTTTTCCTGAAACTGCAGGGAGAAGGAAGCGGCGCCAAAGGTTTGGGTAAAACTCTGTGTGGCGCCATAGCGCCACAGCAGGGTATAGCCAGTAAGCAATGGGCTGGCAACGGGAAAGCGTGGGGCTCCGGGGAAGAGCCGACCGGAAAGGAAGCCGCCGATTCCGTCGACCAGCACGGCAAGCCCGGTTTGCAGATCGGCGACCAGGCACGCGCCCGCCCGGCCCTGACCGGGCAGAAGTGAAATGAGATAAAGTTTTTCCTGTAGTTTCAGGCACTCATAAAAGCACGGCGGCATATCGCTCTCCGCGGGACCCCATGCGGCAGTATTTTCTGTGGAAAACGAGAAAATGTACTCGCCTCCCTGATCGACTGTCAGCCGAAGCCTCAAGCCTGACAGTTCAAAGCAGAGCGGTTCACGGTACCCTTCGCTGCGGTCTGCGGACGGACAGAGAAAAGACCGGGCAGTTTGTTCCATTTTGCACGAACCTCCTCACTGAAATGGATCAACGAAACTCATCTGCTATTATTGTACGTACATCCTGTACGGAAGTAAATGAACCTTTTTTAATCTGGAAGAGACTTTGTTTTATCATGATCATCCGCAATTCGCCTCGAAAAGGCGACCTGTATATGTATTGACAAAGAGATGAACCCGCGCTATCCTTAACACTATCATAATCGAGACGGGTTCATGCGCTTTTTGGCCTGCAGAGGGCAGCTGTGCACAGAGAACGAACGGAGTAGAACATGCAGAGTTCCTTTTGGAAGTCACGCACATTTCGGTTTTGGGTCGTCTGTTACGTCATTATCCTTCTAATGCCGATCACAGCGGGGATCGCGTTGTATTATTACACAGCAGACACTTTGACCCATAAAGCCTATGAAAACGGCAGGATGAACGTTCGCCAGGTGAGTACCGTGGTGGATGAACAGCTCAAGACTGTATCCAATATCGGCAACACGATTTACATTTCGTCGACCCTTGCAAGGATGAAGTACATCACGCTTCCTTTTAATGCTCAGAAATATTACGAGACACACGAACGCGCAAAATATCTGGCTAACTTCACCACGCAACAGGCGCTGGTTAAGTACATCTATGCGTATTGCGGCGATCTGGAATGTCTGCTGGACTCCGGGCATATCTATACCCGCGATAATCAGCTGAGCAAGGTGATTACTCAGCGTATCGGCCTGAGTGAAAGCGATTTTCTGGCGCTGATGAAACAAAACCATTTGCGTGATTTTTATGTTCTCAACGGCGGAAAATCGATGATTATGGTGCAAACGCTGGGCGCTCGGGGGAATCAGCCAGTCGTTACGCTGATTATCGTACTCAATGCGGACTCCATCCATAACCTGCTGATGAGGACGAGCGAAACCACCAACGGTTCCGCCTATATGCTGCTGCCGAGCGGATCGATTTTTGGCGACCGCGCAGCGGGTGACCCAGTGGATTATACCGCCCTTTCCACGCAGTATTCGGAAGGCCAGGGCACCAGCGACGGGCTGGTGGTTACCTATGCCGATTCCTCCGTAACGCCTTTCCGCTTTGTTCTTTCGGTGCCTTCCGCTACCTTCCTCAAAGACATTACGGATATGCAGCTGGCTTTTCTGTACTTCGCTTTCGGTACGCTTGCGCTGGGGCTGATGGCGGCTTATCTGCTGGCGAAGCATAATTACAAGCCGCTGCAACAGCTGAAGCAGGCGGCGC